>CAKZQI010000234.1 GCA_937139515.1 uncultured Armatimonadota bacterium
GCAGTCCCATGCAGGCGACACGCCACGAGTTCCAGCCCTCCATAAACTTGCGCGAGCCGATGAGAATTTCGATAGTGGTGTCGCGGGCGTTGATGCGATGGAACAGCGACTCGCTGAGCGCATCGTCCTCCAAGACAACCGACGGCAGGTCGTGCTCCACCAGTTTCTTGAACTCGCTGGTGTCGCCGATATAGATGACGCCGAAGTAGTGTGGCGCGCCTGAGGCTTTCAGCCCCAGCTCACCCGGCGCACGCTTGATGTCGCACAAGTGCAAACCGCCTCCCCCCTGCGTGTGGAACACATGCTTCAAAATCTCCTGATAGAGTTGGGAAGCGTTGAGTTTGCGCTCCTTCAGGTACGGGAAGCGGTCTGCGAACAGGTCGCGTCCGTCAGGAGTTTTCAGTCCGCTTTGCCCCCTAAGCAGGCAGTCAATCTGCTGAGTTGCCCACGACTTGTCGCTCAGCACACGGTGCAGGAAGCGCACGACGGTCAGCACATCACTGCGCTTTTGCTTGTGCTCGCTGAATACGGCGTTGACCGTGCTTCCCACGAACACCCACAGGGGCTTTTCCATGTTGTAGGAGCGCAGTGCGCTTCCTTGCTCGCTGAACAGGCGTATCTGCTCGTAAAACGCCAGCAGGTTGCCCAGCAAGAGCAGGTCGGCCTGCTCGTTATCGGTTTGCTCACGCAGATTGAGGATGCGAAAATCCTTGCCGTAGCCGTCGCTATAGAAGTAGCGATAGGAGTAGTCAAAGAGGATTGCCTTGCTGTACTCTTCGGTCAGTTCGTCTTTGCTGGAGGCTTTGAGCGCTTGCCCGAAGGTGGCGCTGTACTCGAAGGTGAAGCCCGTTCTACCGAGCGCACTGCGGTAGTTGCGCCATGCTTCCCCGCCGCTTCCCTTGTGTCCTTCATCGACGAAGATGAGGTTGCGCCCTTCGAAGGCTTCCACAGGCACACTCACCCCTTGCCCGCGCTTCTCCTCCACCAGCTTCGTAATCTCGATGACCTGTACAAGGTTCTCGCTTCGGCTGAACAGGCTGTTGCGCTGGAGGTCAAACCGCTGGGCAGGAATGCCTGAGGCTTCCAGCTCGCGCAGGTGCTGTTCGGTTAGCCCCTCGTTGGGCGTAATCAGCAGAATGTTGTCCAGCGGTTGCTTGAAGTAGTGCAGGTACTGGTGATAGTTGAAGTGCAGGATAAGGGTCTTACCACTACCCGTCGCCATCCAGTAGGCGACCTTGTTCAGGTCGTCTTGGGTGAATTCGGAGTGTCTCGGTTCACCACGATGCTTCTGGTGATTGCGTTGTTGAACGAATTCGTTGAGCTCTTTCAGTAGTTGGTCGGGGTGGTTCGCCAGCCTGTCAAGAAAAATCTCCGTGTAGAGCAGAGCAAGGTATTGAAAATAGCGCAGGGTGATGGGTTCGGGGCGGTGCCGATTGATTTCCTG
>CAKZQI010000235.1 GCA_937139515.1 uncultured Armatimonadota bacterium
CCTTTACCGAAAGCCCCTCCCTGCGAAGGAGAGGGGCTTTTGTAGTATTTCAGGGTGTGTTAGGGGCTTATTCTGCCTCAACCGGCTCTTCGGTCTCGTCGGTGACGCTGGGTGGCAGAGCCTGCCCCATCTGAGCGCGCACTGCCTCTTCAATCGCCTCTACCATCTCGGGATGCTCTTCCAAGTAGACCCGTGCGTTCTCGCGCCCCTGTCCCAAGCGCATCTCGCCGAAGCTGAACCAAGTGCCCGACTTCTGCACCACGCCCATCGCCAGCGCCTGGTCTAACAGGTCGCCCGTTTTGGAGATGCCCTTGCCGAAAATCACATCGAACTCGGCTTGCTTGAAGGGGGGCGCAACCTTATTTTTGACTACCTTGACGCGGGTGCGCACGCCGATAATCTCGTTGCCCTGTTTGATGTTGTCCACGCGTCGCACTTCCAAGCGCACCGACGCCCAGAACTTGAGCGCGCGCCCGCCCGGTGTCGTTTCAGGGTTGCCATACATCACGCCAACCTTCTCGCGGATTTGGTTGATGAAAATCGCAGCGGTGTTGCTCTTGGCGGCGGAGGCACCCAGTTTGCGCAGGGCTTGCGACATCAGCCGAGCCTGCGCACCGACCGTCACATCGCCGATATCGCCCTCCACCTCTTGGCGAGGCATCAGCGCTGCGACCGAGTCGAGGACGGCAATATCAAACGCGCCACTGCGGATAAGCGTGTCCATAATTTCTAGCGCCTCGTCGCCCGTGCTGGGCTGAGAGATGAACAGGCGGTCAATATCCACGCCCAGCGCGCGGGCGTATTCGGGGTCTAAGGCGTGTTCGGCATCCACGAACAGCGCGTTGCCCCCTCGTTTTTGCGCCTCAGCAATCATGTGCAGGGCGAGCGTGGTCTTGCCTGACGATTCGGTGCCGTAAATTTCAATAATACGCCCGCGTGGGATACCGCCCACCCCCAGCGCCATATCCAGCGAGGTACTGCCGGTGGGGATGGCTTCCACTTGCATTCGGGTCGCCTCGCCCAAGCGCATCACACTGCCCTTGCCAAACTGACGCTCGACCTGAGCAATAGCGGCTTCCAACGACTTCTGCTTATCGGTCATCTGTGCCATAACGCCTCCTGTGGTAGAAAAAAGTCTACCTGTAGTATACCCGACGGTGCGTCGATTGCAAGGGGTTAATTCGTGGAGGTGTGATAGGAATCCTGCCCAGAAGCGTCGAATCGCTATGACGGAGGCAACGACAAACGATGTACATGCGTGGGTCTGGACGAATGTTTCGCTTGATTATGCGACATGCTGGCGTGGCGCGCGAGATGGGCGGTGAGGAACTCTCCATCGCCGTGCAACGGGTTGACCAGATGTTCATCCAAGCGCTGGAGATGGGCGTATCGGACATCCATATGCACCCCGAGTTCAACGCCTTGCGCATCCGATTCCGAATCGATGGCGTGCTCCACGAACACGAGGTCATCACCCAGCCCGATTTAGCCCAATCGATGGTGGCGCGCATCAAACTCGCCGCCAACCTGCACTTAGACGAAAAGCGCGATACCCAAGACGGACGCATCGATATGGAGTATATGGACCGCAGGCTTAGCGCCCGCGTCTCGTGTATCCCCACCCTGAACGGCGAACGCATCGTGATGCGTATCTTAGACCCTTCCAAAATGCAGGTTCAGCTCGACTCGCTGGGGATGCCTCAGGATGTGATTACTGCTTGGCGGCGAAGCCTTCAGGTCGCTTACGGGATGCTGGTGGTGACGGGGCCGACTGGCTCGGGGAAGACCTCCACGCTGTATGCCTCGCTCCACACCTTAGACCGCGTGCGACGCAACATCGTCACGGTGGAAGACCCTGTGGAGTATGAGTTCCCAGATAATGTAATGCAGGTGCAGGTCACCGAGAAGATTAGTTTCCCACGCGCCCTGCGCGCAATGCTCCGCCACGACCCCGATGTGATTATGATTGGCGAGATACGCGACCGCGAGTCGCTTCAGATTGGCATTCAGGCGGCGCTCACGGGGCACTTGGTGCTCTCCACGCTCCACACGAACAACGCCATCGAGACGCTGAGTCGAATGCTGGATATGGGCGCGGAGGACTATCTTGTCGCGGCGACCTTGCAGTGTTCGATGGCACAGCGGTTGGTGCGCACCATCTGCCCTGACTGCAAAGTGCCTTACCAGCCCACACCTGACGAAGTGGCCGCGCTCCAAATCCCCAAAGAGGTACTGCCCCAGTGTCGGTTCTTTGTTGGCAAGGGGTGCAACAACTGTCGGGGCACGGGCTATCGGGGGCGTATCGGTATTTTTGAACTCCTGCGCATTACGCCCGCTATCCGCGAGGCGATTGTGAACCACGCCTCCAGCGACACGATTGCCCAAATCGCCCGCAAAGAAGGTTTCCGCACGATGTTGGAAGACGGGCGCGACAAAATCTTGCGGGGCATCACCACCCCCCACGAGGTCATCCAAGCCGTGTACGCAGGGGTCTACGAGGAGTGAGCGGAGGCTTTCGCTTTGAAGTAGTACAGACCTCGGCGCGCTCCCATGCTCGCTTGGGACGCCTACACACGCCTCACGGCACGATTGAGACGCCCGTGTTTATGCCCGTCGGCACCCAAGCGACGGTCAAAACGCTCAGCCAAGACGAGCTAGAAACGCTCGGCTTCCCGATTATTTTGGGCAACACCTACCACTTGTATCTGCGTCCGGGAGCAGAGCGCGTGGCACGCTTGGGCGGACTGCACGCCTTTATGAGCTGGCGTCGTGCGATTTTGACCGACAGCGGGGGCTATCAGGTGTTCAGCCTTGCCAGCCTGCGCACGATTGATGACGACGGAGTCACCTTCCGCTCGCACTTGGATGGCTCGGAGCATTGCTTCACGCCCGAACGCTCAATCTGGGTTCAGAGCCAACTCGGAAGCGACATTATGATGGCGTTTGACGAGTGCCCGCCCTATCCCGCCACACGCGAGGAGGTCGCCCGCGCCAACGAACGTACTTACCGCTGGGCACAGCGCTGTCGCACTGCGTGGTACGAGTACCAAGACCAACGGCTTCAACGGGGGCTACCCCCTCAGGCGTTGTTCGGCATCTTTCAGGGGGGCGTGTATGATGACCTGCGCCAGATGAGCTTAGAGCAGATTACTTCGCTGGACTTGCCGGGCTATGCGATTGGGGGCACAGCAGTCGGCGAGCCGATTGAGGAGATGTATCGCATCGTCGCAGAGTTCGCCCACCGAATGCCCGCTGACCGCCCACGCTATCTGATGGGGGTC
>CAKZQI010000236.1 GCA_937139515.1 uncultured Armatimonadota bacterium
CAACACCCCGCTCCCAAACCCAAACGCGGACGCCCGCCCCAATACCCCGAAGCACTCATCCTCGCTCTGTGGCTCTTTCGGCAACTCCACGACCTCTCTTACCGTGCCACACAAGCCCTCTTCCACGACTTGGGCAAACCCGTGCCCGACTTCTCCACCTTACACTATCGGATAGCCCACCTGTCGGAAGAACGCCTCCTTGCGTTCCAGCGCTGGCTTGCCGAACGCGCCTTACACGGCAACACCCCCGAACTGCTTCTGGTGGACGGCACAGGGTTCGGTTTCAACAGCCCCTTTCATCAGCAGTGGCGTCGAGGAGCGGAGATACGCAAGGTGCAGTCGCACATTCGGGTGGTAGCGGTGGTGGCGGTGGTGCCGAATGGCGAGCGGGTGGTGGTCGGGGTGCGGTTGGGGGAGCCGTATGCGGACGAGCGTCGGTTGTGGCGGTCGTGGCGGGAGGAGGAGGGCGCTTCGTGGGGCTGGGAGGGGTGTTATGTCGTGGGGGATGCACTGTACGGGATGGAAGTGCGGGGGTTGCGGTGGGTGTATCAGCAGGGGTGGACGCCTGTGTTTCGGGTGGGGGACAGTTTATGGCGTGGGGTTCGGCATACGGTACGGGTGCGGGCGCGCAGGGATTACGAGGCGCATCGGGCGGTGTCTGAGCGTCGTTATTGGGTGGAGTCGTTGTTTGGTTCGTTGAAGGGGTTGTGTGGGAGTTATTGTCGAGAGCGTTTGGAAGGGATGGCGCGTCGTGCGGTATTGGGTCGGATGTTGTTGTGGAATGTGGGAGTGGTGCGTTGTTGGATGTTGTGGGGGGGTGGGGGCTAAGAAGGGGATTTTTCAAACACCCTCTCAAAACCTTGACATTTTTCCGTTCAGACGGGTAGAATACTCTCAGAGGCGGAGGGTTGCCTGAGTGGTCGAAAGGGGCCGCCTGCTAAGCGGTTGTAGGGAGGTTAAGCTCCCTACCCTGGGTTCGAATCCCAGACCCTCCGCCAGAGATGACCCATGCGCGAATCGGCACGCTATGCTTGGTGGCTCGTGATATTCCTCTTTGCCCTCACCATTTTCGCCAATATGGCGGTCTTCCTCAAACTTTTCACACAGGGAAGCGGAGGGAGCCTGAGAGAGAACAACGATAGCCTTGCGATTAACTTCACCGTTCGTTATGCATTAGTTGTCCATCAGTTTGCGCCGACCGTTCCAGTAGCGACGCTTCTGTCCTCTCTGGACGAGCAGAACAGCTGGGAGGTCCAGGTCAGCAGTGCTGTGGTTAGAGCCTACTTTGGGCTTGAGGGAGCAACAAAACTACTCAGTCAAGCGGAGGCACTTCCCTCCCAGCTGCTCAGCCCTGCCCAGCGCCGTTGGTACACCGAGCTATGGCACAAGACGCTTGCTGAACCTATCACTGCCGAGGCAATCCCCACACGCCTGCAACTGCTTCAGCCGACCACATCGCCACTGGTGCTTCGGCTCACCGAGGCAATCCTCTGGCAAAAGGCAGGCGATAAGGCGCGTGCCGAGCAAATCCAGAATGAACTTCTTGCCTCCAGCCTCCCGCGTATGCTACTCTTTGGGCTTCTCTTAGGTCTGGTTGGGTTGGCGTTTTTCGGAGGGGTGGTGTTCGTGCCGATGTTTTTGCTGTTCGTGAAGCGTGGAACTTGGAAAGCGCCGAGCCAGCTACTGGAACGCGCCTCGCCGTTTGCGTTAGACCCGCTTCTGTGGGGGATCGTGATTTTTATGCTCTTGATTCTCAATCTGGGCTACCTCGTGAGCACCCTGGAAGGGTTGGGCATCCCCGATGCAGGCGCGATTGGCTACCTGATTGCGGTGGCGGTACCGCTGTGGTTCCTTGTGGCGATGCAAAACCAATCGGGTGAGTGGAGCCAACTGCGCTGGTTCCGCAAGGCGCTCTGGCGCGATGTGGGCGCCTCGCTGTTTGGCTACTCTGCCTACTTGCCGTTCCTGTTTATAGCGCTATTGATAGCGATTTCCATCTCGGGAGCGCTCCCTGCAGAGCAGACCAATCCCATCGGCGAGCGCTTTGAACAGACCCCCACGCTGGGCTACTTCGTCTGGACCTTTATTCAGGCGGCGGTGTTGGCTCCCATTATTGAAGAGTTCCTTTTTCGGGGAGTGCTGTTTGGGGTGCTTTGGCAACGCACGGGCAACCTGTGGCTGAGCGCTTTCGTGAGTGGCTACCTGTTCGCAGTCATCCATCCCCAGTTCCTCGGCGGGATTATCGCCCTGACGATTTTCGGGATGATTATGGCGCTCACCTATGCGTACACGCGCTCGCTCCTGCCCTGTATTTTGATGCACGCTTACAACAACGGCATCCTGACGCTCTTTCTGTTGGCGTTTTCGTGAGCGGTTGGGTAGATGGAGGCTCACCTGTCATTTCGAGGTTGGTTTTGCCACCGCAGGAGCCGAAGCGCATTAACCACGACCGATAGCGAGCTGAAGCTCATCGCCAATCCTGCAATCATCGGGTTCAGGTAGCCCATACCCGCCAGCGGGATGCCCAGCGTGTTGTACACGAAAGCGAAGAAGAGATTCTGCCGTATCACGCTATAGATGGCTCGTGAGAGGTGGAGCGCAGTCAGCAAGGTGCGCAAGTCGCGGTTGAGAAGCACCAAGTCGGCGGTTTCGGTGGCGAGGTGAGTGCCCTCGGCGACCGCGATGCTCAAGTCGGCTTGAGCCAGAGCGGGCGCATCGTTGACGCCATCGCCCACGAAAGCGACCTTGCGTCCCTCGTTTTGGAGCGTGGCAACCAGTTGTGCCTTCTGCTGAGGGAGTTGCCCTGCGTACCAGCGTTCGATCCCCACTGAATGGGCAAACTCGGCGACTGCCTCAGGATGGTCGCCTGAACAGAGGATGATTTCAATCCCTTCCTTGCGTAGGGCGTTCAGCACGGCGTGAAGCTCGGGCAGGGGCTGGTCCGTGAAGGTGAATCCCGCAACGACCTGACCATCCACAGCCAGCAGAACGGGTGCATTCCAAGGTTTCTCTATCGGGATACCCTGCTCTTGAAGGAAGCGCGGGCTTCCGATGACTAAGGTGTGCGCCTCCATCTGTCCAATAACGCCCCCACCTGCCACTGTACGCACAGAGTGGAGTTTGAGCTCACCCTCTGACCCCGTGATGGTTGCCCACACTCCCGACGCTGCGGGCAAGTGGGGTAGCAGGCTCCCTCCCCCTGCGTTCAGGGGGAGGGTTGGGGAGGGGGTTTCGGTTGCCCTCACCCGTATCCGCTCCCCCGCATACTGCACAATCGCTTCCGCAAGCGGATGAGTGGTAGTGCTTTCTAAGGTGCTGGCGAGCAGGAGCGCCGTAGGCTCGTCAACACCGTCCACAACCACCTTCTGCACTCGGGGATAGCCCATCGTGAGCGTGCCCGTCTTGTCCACCACCAGTGTATCCACTTGGCGTACTCGCTCCAGCACGGAGATGTTGCGTATCAGCACCCCTGCACGCACAGCGCGTGTAGTGCCCGTCATCAGGGCAATCGGTACCGCCAGCCCCAACGCGCACGGGCAGGCGATCACCAACACACTCACCGCAGGCACCAGAGCCTGACCGAACGACCCCGTATTCACCCACCAACCTATCAGCGTGCCCAGCGCAATCAGCACCACTATCGGCACAAAAATCCCTGCGATTTGGTCGGCTAATCGTTGGACAGGGGCTTTCTGGCTCTGGGCGCGCTCTACCGCATGAGCAATTTGCGCCAAGAGCGTCGTATGCCCCACTGCTTGGGCAGAAATCTCCAGTATGCCATCCACCAGCAGACTTCCACCCAACACCTGCTGACCCGAACGCCGCTCAGCGGGCACGCTTTCGCCTGTGAGTGCCGACTCGTCCACCCATCCGCTCCCTTCCAGAATAGTTCCGTCCACAGGGATACGCTCGCCAGTGCGCACGCGCAGACGGTCGCCTCTCTGAATAGCGCCAATCGTCACGCGCTCGTAGCCAGCGCCGTTCCAGCGTTGCACCTCGTTCGGCAGAAGCGACCAGAGCGCCTCCATCGCCCGCTTTGCCTGCCTGCGCGCCCGCGTTTCCAGATGGCGCCCCAATAGAACCAGCGTCAAAATAATCGCCGAGGTCTCGTAGTAGAGATGGTGATGCTGACCCTGCACGGTGAGCGCCAAACTGTAGAAGTAAGCGGAGAGGGTGCCCAACAGCACCAGTACCTCCATGTTTGCGCTTCCCCCACGGAGCGCGCCGAAAGCGGATTTGTAGAGCGGAAGCGCCGTGCCAAACTGGATGGGGGTCGTCAGCGCCAGAAGCACCCAGCCCTGCGCAGGCAACAAGTGCGGGAAGACCATACTCAGCAAGAAAATGGGCACACTGAGCGCGATGCTGAGCCAGAGGCGCCAATTTGTACCTTGCTCAGAGGGTTCTGAGACGCTTTCTGGGGTATCTAGCTCCGCCTCATAACCGATACGACGCACCGCCTCTATCACCACATCGGGGGCTAACGGCGCTTCAGCCTCTAACTCAGCGCGCTCGGTCGCCAAGTTGACCGAGACCGATTGGACGCCCGGTAGATTTTGTAAGGAGCGCTCTACTCGCCTCACACAGGCAGCGCAGGTCATACCCCGTATCTTCAAACGGATGCTCGGCACAACTATAAGAGTACCCTCAGCCGATGCAACGATACGCCCCAAAACACAGGGGAGGTTTCAAGCGTATGCCGAAACTGTCCTACAGTCGGGAGGCAAATGATGGCACGCAAAGCAACACGCAAGGTAGAGCGCATCGTCTGGCACACCGCCGCTCACGGGCGCAACGGTCAGGCGTTTGACACCACCGCTCAACAAATCGACCAGTGGCACCGCGAGCGCGGGTGGAACGAAATCGGCTACAATGTGGTTATTCGCTTCAACGGCACAATAGAACCCGGGCGCGACCCCACCAAAATCCCCGCTGGCGTGGCGGGCATCAACGAGACGACCTACCACCTCTGCTTCTCTGGACATGGCGATATTGCACCCCTGACCCCCCAACAGCTGGAAGTAGGCATCCAACACACGATTGAAATGCTCCAGAAGTATGGGCTAACCCAGCGGTTCTTAGACGAACCCGACGGCTTGATTGTGATGGGGCACCGCGAGGTGAACGAGCTGGTACGGCGCGGGTTAGCCCCAACCCCCACAACCAAAACCTGCCCCGGTCGGCTGGTAGACATGGACAAGGTGCGGATGCAGATACGCGCGCGCCTCCAGCCGACTGCGCCCCCTGCGTATGTGTACAACACGGAAGCGGCGGGCGAACTGTTGGAGGGACTTCAGAAGGTGTATCAGGCGGTCAAAGGTCTCCAGTTGCAGGACGACCTGATTGCGGAGCTGAACGCTTTCCGGCGCCAGCCTGAGATTGACGAAATCATCCGTCGGTACCGCGAAGAGAGGGGGTGAGGGTTCACCCCATCCCCTCACTCTTCCCGAAGGCTCACGGGCAACAGGAACACGCGCTCCACGGGCAGTTGGCACTCGGTGTCGGTGCAGGGCTGATAGACCACCCGCACGCGCACATGTCCTTCCATCCCGCCCGTTGCCTCCGCGCTCGCAATCGGCACAATCGCCGCGGCGCTCTCGGTGTACACATAGAGCGTCTCACCGCTTGCTGTGTAAGGCGTAGAGGGTGTCCAGTGCGGTTCGCCGAACTGGATAGGCAGGTCAGTCGTGATTTCCACGCGGGTGGGGATGCGCCCTGACTGCTCCTCAGGGGCGTTGATGTGCCAGCCCTCGTCAATCTCAAACACCACCACCAACCCTTCGGGCTGGGGCACGAGGCTGACCCGGATGGGACCGGTTTGCTCTGGCTCGTCCACCGCGGGCACCTCCATCTGGAGGTTGGGGTACACCATCGTCTCGCCGTCCAACAGGAGATAACCATAGAGCAGGCTATCCCCCACGACGGGGGCACGCTCCAGCAGACGCCAGCACGAGTCGAGGGTTGCTTCTGCCAGTTCGCGATAGCGCTCACTGCGTTCGGGGTCGTCAACAATCAGCACAGTGCTCAACTGTGCCAGAAACTGCACGGCGGCGCCGTTGCCTGAGGGCATCGCACGGTCTTGATAGGTCTTGACGGGCACAATCAACAGGTCGTGGTGGCGGTCAGTGCTGAAAAATCCGCCGAACTCACCATCGTGAAACCGCTCTACCATCTGGTCGGCGAGTTGCAGTGCGCACTCCAGCCATTTCGGTTCGGGGTTCGCCTCATAAAGGCTCATCAAGCCCATTCCGAGATAGGCGTAATCGGTCAAATAGGCGGGGATAGCCGACTCGCCCTCGCGGTAGCGGTGGAGCAGAATGCCCTGATTGTTCCACATCGTGTTCCAGAGGAACTCGGCGCACTCGCTGGCGCGCTGGTAGTACTCGGGCGCCTCCAGCGCGTCGGAGGCGCAAGCAAGCGCCCAGATGACTAAGCCGTTCCAATCGGTGAGCACCTTGTCGTCGCGAGCGGGTGCGGTTCGGCTCTGGCGCGCTGGCAGGAGCTTGGCGCGCATTGCGCTCAAGCGCTCTTTGAGCTGCTCTAGGGGGATGCCCAGCTCGTTAGCGTGTGCTTCCAACGGCTGGGTCATGTGGAGGATGTTGCGCCCGGTGGGGCGTCCTGTCGCCTCGTCGTGGGCGTTGCCCTCAGGGAGCACCTCGTATACTTTGCAGAACAGCGGGGCATCCTGCTCGCCGAGTATCTCGTAGATTTCGTGTTCGCGCCAGGTGTAGTAGTAGCCCTCCCCTTCAGGGCTATCGGCGTCTAAGGCGCTGGCGAACCCACCTTCGGATAGGCGCATCTCCCGCAAGAGCCACTGGATAATCCCATGCGCAACCTCCGCATAAAAGTCCAGCCCAGTCAAGGCATACCCGTAGGCGTAAGCATAGGCGAGCTGAGCGTTGTCGTAGAGCATCTTCTCAAAATGGGGCAGAAACCACTTCTCGTCTGTGGAGTAGCGGTGGAACCCGCCACCGATATGGTCATACATCCCGCCGTGCGCCATCTGAGCCAGAGTGTTGAGCGCCATCAGCCCCAGTTGGTCATCACTTGCCTCAACGGCTAAGTAGAGCATCGGGGGGAGTGCGGTGCTGGGCGGGAACTTGGGTGCGCCTCCGAACCCGCCATACTGGGGGTCGTAGCCTGCCATCAGTTGCGCCTTGTAAGCGCGAAAGATTTCGGGCGTGCGCTCGCCTCGCATCTCCTCGTGGCGCGTTGCGACCAGTTGCGCCAGATTCTGCTGAATCTCTTGCGCGCTTCGGTAGATTTGGTCGCGGTGATTGTGCCACACATAGTTCACGCGGGTCAGCAGGTCGGCGAATGCTTGGGGCGGATAGTAAGTGCCTCCGTAAAAGGGCAATCCGTCGGGCGTGAGGAACACCGAGAGGGGCCACCCCGCGTGCCCCGTCATCAGTTGAACGGCGGTGATGTAGATTTCGTCTACATCGGGGCGCTCCTCGCGGTCGACCTTGATGGGCACAAAACCTGCGTTCAGCATCTCGGCAATCTGGGGATTCTCAAACGACTCGTGCTCCATCACATGGCACCAATGGCACGAGGAGTAGCCAGTGGAGAGGAAAATCGGCTTGTCTTCCGCTTTCGCTTTGAAGAACGCTTCCACCCCCCAAGGGTACCAATCCACAGGGTTATAGGCGTGCTGGAGGAGATAGGGGCTTTTTTCGTTGATAAGGCGGTTTGGCTTGCGAATAATCATGGTCTCACCTGGCATAGGATACCTGATATCGGAGCTATCTCGCTGTGCCCTGCTTTAGGTGATGGACAGGATGCCCAAGCCACTAATTTTCGCAGTGCGTCGGTGAGGGTGTTTGAAAAATCTGTATCGACCTCACCCCCAACCCCCTCTCCGTAAACGGAGAGGGGGCTTAGGGGCACTGTGCTTCCCCCCTCTCTGCTTGCGGAGAGGGGGGACACAGGGGGGTGAGGTTCTCTGGAAAGACGAGGCGTGAACGGGTACAAGGACACTCAGTTATTTTTCAAACACCCTCTGCGTCGGTTTACAAAACTGCCCATTTTATGGTATAATGTCAACTGAAGAGGCGAATTAGGTCTTTGCACTGGTGGTGAAACACGATGCAGTTGGGCGAACGAATCAAGAGTTGTCGCAAGCGGATGGGACTGAGTTTGCGCGCACTGGCTGAACAGGTGGGCGTAAGCGCGCAGGCAATCTCAAAGTATGAGCGCAACGAAGATGTTCCGACCTCACGAACCCTCATTCGCCTAAGCAAGGCTCTTCAAGTGAGCGTTGAGTACCTCCTGCGCCCGACGACGGTGCATTTGTCCGAGCCTGCCTATCGCCACCACCGAAGCAAAGTGTCTCATGCGAAAAAAGAAATTCTCTGCGCCCAAGTGCAGGACTGGATTGAGCGTTATCTGACCCTCGAGCATCTGCTCGGTGAACTGCATGAATTCACCATCCCTAATATCTCCCGCAAGATGCAATCGCCAGAGGATGTAGAGCAAGTTGCGATAGACCTGCGACACCACTGGGACCTTGGTTTGAATGCCCTCCCAAACCTTATTGAGACCTTAGAAGAAAGGGGCATCAAGGTAGGTCTTTTACCTGCTGTTGACCATGTGGATGCCCTGTCGCTTGTGGCGAACGATACACTTCCTGTGATTGTGGTTCGCGACAACTTGCCTGGTGACCGTCAGCGATTCAGCATCGCTCACGAGTTGGCTCACCTAATCTTGGAAATGCCTAAGGAATGGAGTGAGAGGCAAATTGAGCAGACTGCTAATCGGTTTGCTGGCGCTTTCTTGGTTCCCAAACCTGTAGTGCAGGAGGAGTTGGGCTTTCAACGGCGCTCGCTCAGCTTGGGCGAGTTGTATGCACTCAAGCACAAGTACGGTATTAGCATGCAAGCTTGGATTTACCGAGCGCAAGAGGTTGGGATAATCTCCTCAGAGGTCGTTAAGAGGCTCTTTCAACTTTTTCGCGGGCGTAATTGGTATCGTACGGAGCCGGGCACTCCCTACCCTGCTGAAACCAGCACGCGCATGGAGCGATTGGCACTGCGCGCCCTCAACGATGGCACAATCAGCGAAACCCGCGCTTGCGAGTTGTTAGGAAAACCTTTGATCAAGTTCACGGAGGATTTTCTGGACCAGCATGAGCCGATTGCGTTGTGTGATTGATGCAAGCGTATTGATTGATTTTAATTCGGGAGGTGTTCTTGAGTATCTGTTTCAGTTGTCTGTGGACTGGATAATCTCGGACTTCGCCATGGAGGAGATAAAGGAGCCTGCACCTGACGCCTTGCGAGCGATGGGACTGCAAGAGTTAGAGCTGTCCGGACAAGAAGTCTCAAAAGCGATACAGCTCCGTGAAGACTATCCAAACCTTTCGGTGTATGACATAGCCCATCTACTGCTGGCGCTTCGCGAGCAAGCACATCTGATAACCAGCGACCAGTTATTACGCTCAGTTGCCGTATCTAAAGGCTTGAGAGTCCATGGTACCTTGTGGGTCTTAGATGAGTTAATTCGTCAAAACCTACTGAGCGAACAAGTGGCAGGGCATGCGCTAAGGAAAATGTTGGAGGCGCGGAGGTGGTTGCCTTCGGCAGAGTGTGCCCGACGCCTCAAGCGTTGGGGCGTAGAGCCGCCCTAAGTCAGAGAGTTGAAGGGCTTGAATTCCCACCCTTCATCAGGTATACTCTACAAAGCGTCGGGGCGTGGCGCAGTATGGTTAGCGCGCTACCATGGGGTGGTAGAGGTCCCCGGTTCGAGTCCGGGCGCCCCGACCATTGACCTTGCGCCCGTAGCTCAGCGGACGAGAGCACCAGACTTCGGATCTGGGGGTCGGGGGTTCGAATCCCTCCGGGCGCGTGCCCCCCACCTTTGGTATAATTGCCCTGACTATGCCTAAGGAACAAGCCAACCAACGCATGTGGGGCGGACGCTTTGACAAAGAACCCGCACCCGAAGCCCAAGCCTTCTCGCACTCGCTGTTTATTGACCAACGGCTCTGGTCGCAGGATATTCAGGGCAGTATCGCCCACGCACGCATGCTCGGCATCACGGGCATCCTCAACCAACATGAGGCAAACACCCTTGTGCAAGCGCTGTTGGAGATCGCTCATGAAATTCAGGAGGGCGACTGGCTTTTTGACTACGAAGCGGAAGATATCCATACAGCCATCGAACAGCGTCTGTACGAGAAAGTAGGAGCACTGGCAGGCAAACTCCACACAGCGCGCAGCCGAAATGACCAAGTCGCCACCGATACGCGCCTCTGGCTGAGGGAGATGACCCCCAAAATCGGGCACACGCTGATTGAACTGTGCGAGGCACTGATAGAGCTCGCCGAACAACACATGCTGACCCTTCTGCCCGGCTTGACCCACCAGCAACACGCCCAGCCCGTGAGTTTGGCGCATCACCTGATGGCGCACCTGTGGGCGCTTGGGCGCGACTTGGAACGGCTTGTTCAATCGGCACATCGGATGAACCTCTGCCCGCTCGGCGCGGGCGCACTTTCGGGAACCAGTATCCCTATTGACCGCGAACTGACCGCCAACGAACTGGGATTCAGCCTGCCTATCCCCAACAGTATGGACGCCGTCTCCGACCGCGATTTCGTGGCGGACTACCTGTATACCTTCACCATGATTATGCTCCACTTAAGCCGTATCGCGCAAGAGCTTATCAACTGGAGCACTCCCGAATACGGCTTTGTGGAACTGGACGACGCTTACACCACAGGCAGTAGCCTGATGCCCCAGAAGAAGAATCCCGACATCGCCGAGTTGATACGCGGGCGAAGTGCGCTGGCAGTGGGCAACCTGACCGCATGGCTCACCCTGCTCAAAGGGCTTCCGCTGACTTACAACCGCGACCTGCAAGACGACAAGCCACTCCTGTTTGCGACTTTTGACTCCATGCTCCCTGCCATTCGGCTGACCCGCGCCATGCTCCAGTCCGCCCGTTGGAACACCGAGCGGATGCGCTCGGCGCTGGTGGGCGATTTCTCCACCGCCACTGAACTCGCAGACTACCTGGTGAATAAGGGGCTTCCATTCCGCGAGGCGCATCATGTGGTCGGGCAGATTGTGCGCGACTGCATTCAGCAGGGTATTGGGCTGGAGGCACTCACTTTGGACATCCTGCGACGGCATTCTCCCCTCTTTGAAGAGGATGCGCTCCAAGCGGTTCAACCTGAACAAGCGGTTCAGGCGAAGCGTGTGTTGGGCGGTACAGCCCCCGAAGCCGTAAAAGCTCAGATAGAGCACGCCCGAAAGGTGCTGAACCTGCTGGAGCACCAGCTCCACGAGTTGGCGAACCCTGTCTAAGATGAGTTTTTGGCGTTCGGATGCATGGCGTTTTCGTTGGCTTCCCCTGCTGACCGCGACGGCAGGGGTGGTTGCCCTTTTTCTTGTGCAAGATGTGCCCATCCTCCGACGCAATGCGCTCCTGTTTGTGTTGATAGCGGGGATGGGGTTCTTCCTGCCTGCTCTGCGCCATCGGTTGTTAATCCTGTTCGCTTACGGGATGAGCCTCTACTTCCTGACCAAGTCGGTTGCCACTTGGCTGAACGCTCCGCTGGGCGGACTGAGCGAGGTGGATCAAGTCTTCTGGGGGCTTATCGGAATCTTGATGGCGGTCAGCGCCGTGGGAATGGGACGACGGCACCCCCCGCGCTGGCCCGTCTCAGTCTTGCTGATTGGGCTGGCGCTCTATTTTGCGACCTACACATACGCCGAGTATCTGATGAACAACTGGCTTCAAGTGCTCGCAGGCACTGGATTGACCTTGGTCGCTGTCGCTCAGTCGGCAATCAACTGGGTCGAGTCGGCTCCGACACCCTCCTCTAAACCGAGCGCATGAGGGGGCTCCACTGAGGGTGTTTGAAAAATCACTGGGATCGCGGGCGTCCCGCCCGCATGCATGGCATTCGCATCCCTCACCAAGCGGTTCTCAACGATAATGCAGGCGAGACGCCTGCGCTCACAGCGGACCCATTCTGCCCCGACCTACCCGATTTTTCACGGGCAGGATGCCCGTGCTACGATTTTTCGAACACCCTCGGTCTCCACTTGAGAGTTCACCAAGCCCTGCGTTTGGCTTCCTTAATAACAGGGCGTGCGCTTACGGTGGGCGTTATCAGGAATGCTAAGGATATTCGGCACTTCATTAGGCTCGCAAACACCGAACAGCAATCCCTGTCAACACCCCCAGCGGAAGCACCACGCCCATCACAAAGCCTGACACCATCAGCGTCCCACCTTGAACCACAGCGTAAGTAATCAACAAGAAGATGGGATACTTCAGTAGGTTCAGCCCTACCAACATACGCGGGAACAGCGGGTTCGCCGAGCGTGCGAAGAAGCGTGCAATCAGCGCGTAGAAACCCACCACCCACGCCACCGTAAGCACCCCCACCACCAAACCAATCGCGGCCGATGGAGAGCCATACCCCACCAACAGCACTACCGACAGAACCGTCACGATAGTCGTCCAGCGTGCAACGGTCTTCGCCAGCACTGCAGGTTCGTCCATCACGCTCATGGCTTACGCTCCTCATCGCTTTGGAGGCGATTGACCGTTCGAATGAGTTGTACCAGACCTGCGACGGCGCCCACCAGCACCAAAATCATCGTCCAAGTGGGGCTGGTGTTGAAGCGCCCATCGAGCCAGTAGCCGACCAAACCGCCCAGCACCACAGGTCCGGCAAGCGAGAAGCCTATGGAGAAGGCAAGGCTGACCGCCTTCGTGGTGCCAGTGAACTGAGGCGAGGGACCCTGAGGGAGTTTGGGGCGCTCAAACTCCACTTTGGGCGGTTCGGGTAGCACAGGGCGGGGCGGGATTTCGGGCACTCTCGGCTCCTCATCGGGCGGAGGCACTGAGCGCGAATCGGTCATGGATTAATCTCACCGCCTTTTCCACTTCACTTTCCGGAATGATGCACGAGAGCGAGAGCTCCGAGTCGGCGGTCTGCCACACGGGAATGCCCGCCGAGGTGAGGGTTTGGTACAGCGTCGCAAACACGCCCGGCTGACGGCTATAGCCCTGCGCGATTAGCGAGACCATCGTGCAACCCTCTACGATTGTGATGGGGATAGTGCGCAGACGCTCGCCCGTGAAGCCTGCCTTCTCTAACATATTGCGCTGGATTTTGCACAGTTCGCTGGGCGTGTCGCCAAACTGGAGTAGGTAGAAGGTCGTCGAATCGCCCAGAGGAAGCACTAAGCCGTCCAGTGTGGTGCGCACAGTATTCCAGTGCTCGCGCGGGAAGCCGAAGCCGACCCCCTCCTCGTCCACCCCAACGCCCTGCAGGTTGACCCCCACACGCGCCATCAGGCGGTAGAGTTCCAGCTCAATCTGCGCCTTGTGTTCAGGATAGGGGATGTAGAAGCTCAGATAGGCGAGCTTGCCTGTGTGGGGCACGCCCGTGATGCGATGGATATCGTCGGTGCTGGCGACGATTCGGGTACCGGGTTCGTCGCTGAAGGTGGATTTGACCCAGAGCGGGATTCCGTAGTCCATCGCAATCTCCGCCGCGCGGGGATGAAGCACACGGGCGCCTTGGTGGGCGATTTCGGCGACCTCTTCGTAAGACACTTCGGACAGAGTCGGCGCATTCGGCACGAAGTCGGGGTCAGCGGTTTTGACGCCATCCACATCGGTGTAGATTTCAACGGCTTCGGCTTGGAGCGCGACGCCCAGCGCTGCGGCAGTGGTGTCACTTCCGCCACGTCCCAAAGTCGTGATAGACCCGCGATGGAAAATCGAGTCGCCCCGTGTCACGCCTTGAAAGCCCGCCACGATGGGAATCCACCCCTGCTCCAGACAGCGTAAAATCGGCGTGGGGTTGATTTCCAAGATTCGGGCGTTGCCGAACTCACTGTCCGTGATGATGCCCGCCTGGTTGCCCGTGAGCGCCACACTGTGGTAGCCGAGCGTGCGCAGGGTCTGCGCCATAATCACGGTAGAGATAATCTCGCCACACGCCATCATCAGGTCTTTCTCGCGAGGGTGAGGTGGGATGGTGGGGTCGATGCTCTGGAGGAAGTCTACTAAGGTGTCGGTGGCGTAGGGCGCGCCCCGCCGACCGATCGCAGACACGACCACCACGGGCATCGCGCCCGCCTCTAAGCACTGAATCACCTTGCGCGCTGCGAGGTAACGATGTTCCTGAGAGTCTACACTGGTGCCACCAAATTTCAGAACGCGTATCCTCATCGTTGGTTACCTCAGGGGTTCCATCGCACGGCATCCTCACGCAGGTGGAATGCCTTGCGCAGGCGGTTGACCACTTCGGGGGTTTGGCCGGCTTCAATCAGCAGGGTGAGGCGGTTGTGTGCGTCGCTGATTTGCTCAATCGCAACGCCGAGTTCGTAGAGCATCTCGGCGGTGCGGGCTAACACGCCGTGCAGTTCGCGCATGTTCTGGGCGAAGATGGAGACCATGCGTCGGCGCGGGCGTACTGTGAGGTGATAGCCTCGTGCCTCCAGCTCGGCACAGGTGCGCTCGGTGTCGGTGGCGTGTAGCGCGAAGCTCAACCCCTGCCGTTGGAGCTTGATCAGGAAAATGCTGATGTTCGCCTGATGGAGCGTGTCCAAAATTTGCTGGCGTTTGAGCGCGATGTCGCTCGTGTCGGGCACACGCACGAAGAGATAGGTCACCTCTGGCGAGACAATAATCGCACTGACGCCTCGTTCGCGCTCAAAGCTCACGCGCTCTTCGGGCAACACCACACTCTCTTCTGGTAGCATCTCGGCTAAGAGTATACCTTCGGTGGGGAGAGTGCTTGCATTTTGCAAAAATCGTGGTATAATGGGGAATACAACAGGCTATTATGCTAATGTCCGAGGAGATGATACGACGAGGTATACAGTTCGTGGCTTTACGCTGATTGAGCTTCTGGTTGTCATAGCGATTATCGCCTTTTGGCGGCGATCCTGTTCCCCGTGTTTGCGCAGGCGCGTGAGAGCGCGCGCAAGACCCAGTGCCTAAGCAACACGCGCCAGATAGGGACTGCCGTGATGATGTATGTGCAGGACTACGACGAGACTTTCTTCCCTCAGCCTTGGCCCGGCGGTTGTAGCGAAACCGGCTATTTCACCAACAACCCCAACCAACCCCGTCAACACTGGGCAACGATGCTCTTCCCTTACATCAAGAATGGGGGCATCTTCGACTGCCCCAGCTACGCGGGCACGACCTTCATCGCGGCGTATGCCCTCTGGGAGTGTGGACGGGGAGCAAACAGCCCTCGAATCGTACCATTTGCTGAGTACGGTCTGAACGAGATTATCTTTGGGCGCGCTGGCACAAACGGTGTGCCTATTCCCACCGCTCTTGCCCAACTGCAGGAGCCTGCCAGCATCGGCATCATCGCCGACAACAACTACATCTATAGCTGGTCCGTCTGCTTGCGTGGTCCGCACGACCCTCAGAACTTTATGCGCTATTGGCCCGAGGGGCGCAATGGGTGGGAGTTCTATCAGGGTCGTCCGCGCCATCAGGGCGGGATGAACTTCGTGTACGGCGATGGGCACTCCAAGTGGGCACGCGCCTCTGACTCGCCTGCTGGCTATCCCGACTATGAGCGAGGCTACTACGGCGTGTTGATTAGCGATGTGCGCTACGCCACACGCGCCGAGTGTGAGGCGGGACGCTAAGGAGTAACCCCGATGAAACAGGAGATTCCTACGGGAGCGGTGGTCGCCATTCTGATTGCTATCCTGCTGGTGGCGGGTTTCTTTTTGTTCCGCACTTTCACCACGGGTGGCGTTCAAGGCGACGGGCGCGCCGGTGAGGTTCAAGCGGCGCCCCCTGTGCCCGGCGGTGGCGCCCCTCCAAGCCGACAGTAAACCGATGCCCCCTCGCCGATGAGCGAGGGGGTTCCCTTTTCGGGGGTTTGCTGGGGTATCCTCTGCGTAGTATGTGGCGCACCGTTTTGATTGTCGGCGTGGGCGGCTTTTTAGGGGCGAACCTGCGCTACTGGCTCGGCGGATGGCTCGCAGACCGCTTAGGACCCACCTTCCCCTACGAGACGATGGTCATCAATGTCGTCGGCTCGTTCCTGCTGGGCGTGTTTATGACGCTGGCGCTCCATTTCACTTGGGCGCCCGAATGGCGTCAGCTGATTGCGATTGGCTTTCTCGGCTCGTTCACGACCTTTTCCACCTACGAGTATGAGAGCTTTCGGCTGATTCAGGAGGGGCTATGGCTTTGGGCGAGCCTGAACCTGCTGGGGAGCTTGGCGCTGGGGCTGATTGCGGTCATCCTGGGCATCGGCTTAGCACGCATCCTGACTGGAGGGGCAGAACCATGAAAATCACAGGCGAAGCGAAACAACTGCGCATCTACATCGGCGAGGCAGACCGCTGGCAGGGGCAACCCTTGTATATGGCAATCCTGCTCAAAGCGCGCGAGATGGGATTGGCAGGGGGCACTGTGTTTCGGGGTTTAGCAGGCTACGGTGCCAACAGCCGTATCCACACAGCGAACATCCTGCGCTTGTCGGAAGACCTGCCCATCGTGGTGGAGATTGTCGACTCCGCAGAGAAGGTGGAGGCGTTCTTGCAGGTGCTGGACACGATGGTCTCGGAGGGGTTGATTACGACCCAGGCTGTGGAAGTGGTCAAGTACTCCCACAGCGCTGGGTGAGGTTAGTAAAGGGCAAGGTCATCGCTTGCCCCTGACGAGGATACATTGCTTGAGTTCATAAGCATGCCTATCCGCCCCTTCTTGGGCGCTCCTTCGTTAGACCCTCGTCCCCAACTGTCATTCTGAGCGAAGCGAAGAATCTTAGAGCATCCTGATTAACCTCACCCCCGCCCCCCTCTCCATAAACGGAGAGGGGGCACAGGCACCCCCTCTCTGCTTGCGGAGAGGGGGGACACAGGGGGGTGAGGTTGAAAGATTAGCCCAGACCCTTCGCTTTGCTCAGAACGCCCCCCACGCTTTCACCCTGAGCGTCAGCGAAGGGGTCTCTTCTACAAGTTTCGCTGAGATTCTTCGCTCCGCTCAAAATGACAGTGGAGGGCACGGTGGCTAATAAAGAGCGTCAAAGTACGGTGTGAGTGTGATTTCTAATCTGGGAATGTCCTTGTGGTAGGGAAGTTTGGAGCAGACGCAGAGGTCTGCCCCTACTTTAGGGCGCACACAGGGGTGCGCCTAAATCGCCCCAACTCCTGCACGCAGTTCCATCTTCGGCGGGAGACCGCGCTGGCTGGGTGCTTGGAAGCGCAGGTCAAACTCCAGCACACCAGCAGGAGGTAGGTCGCCCTCGCTCAGAATCAGGTACGCCGTGTTTTCTTGGAAGAGGCTCATCCCCGTGCGGTTCACCAGCTCCACATTCGGCGGAAGCTTCACCACCAGCGCAATCGGACCTTGCAAGGTAGTGTTGCTGGCGTTCACTATGCGCCCCCTCGTGTGATAGAGATGCGTGCCAGGCAAACGCCGTGTGGAGTAGGTGATAATCCGGTAAGGTGCGTTGACGGCGGGCATCTGCTGAAGCGTATAGGTCGCCACCGCCTGCAAGCTCACCGCCACCGCGCCGGGGTTGTTCACGATGTTCGGCTGAGGGGGCAGGAACTGATTGGTGAGCGCGCTCGTGGCAGGCGGACGGTTGCCCAGCGTGCTTCGGCGTGTATCATAAGCCGACCACACCGAGTCGATCTCGCCCGTGTTGAGCAGCGCCCCAAACAGGGCTATTGGACGGCTCGCCTTCGCGCCGTTCGCATAGAGCGCATCCAGCGGGAGCGCTATCTCCAGCCCTGTGGGGGGGTCAGTCGAGTTGGGGCGCGGGCGCCAAGTGATTTGCGCCGGTAGCCCCTCCAACCAGTTCAGTTGGGAGGGATTAATGCGATAGAAGCCTGCTTCCGCGCCCACAAGCGGCGGGGTGCGCGGGTCACCCACGAAGTCGGTTCGGGGCGCCGAGTGCAGTTGCCGATGACGAAACACCCCAACCCCAAACTCGGCTCCAAACCCGTCGGGTGCGGTGATGCGCTGGTTAGAAAGCAGGCGCGCGGCAGGACCGCTGTCATCGTCCAGCAGGTTGAGGTTGCGCACTCCCGTGCCCAAGCCCCAGTCGGTGTCAATAAACAGCGCGATGCCATTCGTGCGGTTCTCGGCGGTGTCCACATGCCCTGCGATACCGATGTACAGATTGCGGTGGTCGTTGCGCACATAGAGGGCATCCAAGCGGTTGTTGTTGGCGCTGGGCATGCGCGTTTGCACTGCGATCGGCGTTCCTAAATCGCTAAGGTTGCCATCCACTTGGACAACGCCCCCTGCACGCTGGAGATAGATAAAGGCAACATACTCGCTGAACAAGCCTGGTCGGTTCCCTGTGTCCGTAAACACGCGCACTCGGATGACATTCAGCCCCGCAGGGAGCGTGCTGAGGTCTATCTCGCGCAGTTCAAACTGACCGGGCGCCAGTGTGGTCATCGGCACATAGCCGTCGGTCAAACCTTCGGGCGTGTTTTGCAGAGGGGCGACTCCGTTGAGAGGCAGTCCACTGTTGATTTTCAGGAGGGCACTTGTGCCGGTGGTATCGGTACGCACGCGCACCGTGAGGCGCGAGCTGGTGACCCGCGCCACCTCAAAACTGCGCCCGCTGGCGTAAGTTCCGCCTGGAAGCGATTCTCTTTGGAAGGCAATTGGGTTGCCCTGCGCGTCGAGCAGTTCAATCGGTGGTGTGTTGGGCAGGGGCGCAGGCGTGCGGGGTGCGTACAGCACAT
>CAKZQI010000237.1 GCA_937139515.1 uncultured Armatimonadota bacterium
TCGGGTTCGGCTTTTGTTTTTCATAGGGGGTTTGTTTGGTTGGGGGTATGGCTTTTCCTGCTGTTTAGGGCGGTGTTGTTGGGTATTCCATGACGCACCCTCTAAACGGAGAGGGGGGATAGAAACCATCCCTTGAACACCCTGACCATTCTCTGCACGAGCGAAAGCCTAATTATCGGGTATAGTACAGCTAGGTGGTATATTGAACGAACGCGCGCAGGTCATACCGTTGTTCCCGCTGGAGACGGTGCTGTTCCCACACACGATGCTCCCGCTCCACATCTTTGAGCCACGCTACCGCGAGATGGTGCTGTACTGTCTGGAGACCGACTCGCCGTTCGGCATCGTGCTGATTCGTGAAGGGCGCGAGGTGGGGGGCGATGCGGAACCGTTTGAGGTGGGCACACTGGCGCGCATCGGTCGGCTCAGGCGCCTTTCCGACGGGCGATTCCATCTGATTGCCCTCGGCGAGGAGCGTTTCCACATTCAAAGGCTCATCCGTGACGAGACGCCCTATCTGCAGGCAGAGGTCGTCTCTTGGCGCGACCACCCACCGCTGAACTGGGACGACCAGGAGCGGCTGGCGCGTGAGGTGTCCGAGCTGTTTATAACATTCCTACAGACGGCACTGACCCCACTGGGCATCACGGTGAACGACATCACGCTTCCCGAAGACCCCGTTGCGCTCTCGTTCGCGGTGGCGGGCACGCTTCAATCGAACGCCGAGTTCAAGCAGTACCTGTTGGAACTTCAAGATACGACCGAGCGCCTGCGCCTGCTACACACCATTCTCACCCACAATCCGACGGAGACACACATCAAACGCTTCGACCCCAGCGAGTGGAGCGAGTACCTCACGCAGAACTGAGAGCAGTTCCACAAGGCGTGCGTTGCGCTCGTCGGGTGTGTCGGCGCGCAGGGTAATGTGCCCAACTTTGCGTCCAGGACGGGGTTCCTTACCGTAGAGGTGCAGATGCGCGTGAGGGATTTGCAGGACTCGTTCGGCGGGTGGGATTGCGCCAATCAGGTTGACCATGGCTGAGTAGCCTCGTGGCGTGGTCGCTCCTAAGGGCAAGCCCAGCACAGCGCGCAGGTGGTTTTCGAACTGGCTGGTCTCGGCGCCCTCGATGGTCCAATGCCCGCTGTTATGCACGCGGGGTGCGACCTCGTTCGCCAGCAGTTGGCTGCCCACTTGGAACCACTCAATTGTCATCACGCCCACATAGTCCAACGCCTCCATGAGTTGGCGCATCGAGGTGAGAGCGACCGAACCAATAACCTCACCCCCTTGCCCCCTCTCCGTAAACGGAGAGGGGGAATAGGGCTCTCCCCCCTCTCTGCTTGCGGAGAGGGGGGACGGGGGGGTGAGGTTCTTCTGAGATTCCTCGCTTCGCTCGGAATGACAAGTCAGGGTGCTTGCGGAGAGGGGGGCTGGGGGGGGCTGTTCGTCCCCCGCCAGCGACAGGCGCAAAATTCCCTTGTCGTGCCAATTTTCTATCAGCGGATAGCCGACAAACTCGCCGGAACGACTTCGCACCCCTATGGTGGACACCTCGCGATCGAAAGGAATGAACGCTTCTAATATCAAGGGTTGTGTTCCGAACCGCTGAACCGCCTGCTCCAGCTCCTCAGCGGTTCGCACCACCGCTTGTCCCTTGCCGTCGTAGCCGAAGCGTCGGGTCTTCAGCACGGCGGGCAATCCCACCACCTCCAGAGCGCGCTCAGGGCGGTGGGGGTCTACCTCTGCGAATGCGGGGGGCGGCACGCCATAGGCGCGCAAGGTCTGCTTCTCTATCAGGCGGTCTTGGAACAGGCGCAGAGCCTCTGGCGTGGGATGCACAGGCAGATGCTGGGCAAGCGCCTGAACCAATTCTAAGTCAACATTCTCAAACTCGTAGGTGACGCATTCCAAGCCGTCTATGAACTGTTGGCGCGCATCGGGGTCTGTGTAAGGTACGCTGAGCAGTGGTGCGACCTGACCTGCGCAGGCATCGCTTGCAGGGTCCCACAGCCGACAGCGTATCTCAAGCGGGTAGCCCGCCAGCGCCAGCATCCTGCCCAGCTGACCGCCTCCCAGAATACCGACGGTGCGCATATTAGTCCTCGCGTGGGTCGGGGTGTTCCAACACCACTTGGGTCTGTCGCTCGCGATAGGCTCGTAGAGCCTCGCGGTACTGAGGGTACTTATTCGCCAAGATGGCGGTCGCCAACAGCGCGGCGTTGATGGCGCCTGCCTTGCCGATAGCCAACGTGCCCACTGGGATGCCCGCAGGCATCTGCACAATCGAAAGAAGCGAATCGAAGCCTTTCAGCGCATGCGATTCGACAGGCACTCCGAGCACGGGCAAGGTGGTTTTGGAGGCGGTCATGCCAGGTAGATGCGCAGCGCCCCCTGCGCCTGCGATAATCACCTCCAGCCCGCGCGCTTCGGCGGTGCTGGCATACTCAAACAGCAAATCGGGCGTGCGATGTGCCGACACCACCCGCACCTCGTAGGGCACTCCCAACGCCTCCAGCGTCTCCACCGCATGTTGAAGCGTCTGCCAGTCCGAGCGCGAACCCATGATGACTCCAACCAGAGCGTTCATCGTGCCGATTCTACCCGCAATTGTGGAACAATCTCGGTGACGATGAAAGCGCTAATCAAGGTGCTTGTGGTAAGCGTTGTAGGCGCAGGGATTGGAGTCGGCGTGGGGCGGATGCTGGCGCCCACGGGCGAACCGCCTCCCAAAACGTCTTTGGGTAAACTTCAAAAGGGAAATGAGCATTTCGTCAAGGGCAAGCTGACCCACCCGCGCCAAGACCCCGAAACGCGCCAAAAGCTCGCTTACGAGGGGCAATCACCGATGGCAATCGTGGTTGCCTGCGCCGACTCGCGCGTGCCCCCCGAAATCCTGTTTGATCAAGGGCTGGGCGACCTGTTCGTGGTGCGATGCGCCGGGAATGTGGTGGACGATTATCAGATTGCGTCCATAGAGTATGCTGTTGCCCACCTGAAGGTGCCTCTGCTGGTGGTGTTGGGGCACTCCGATTGCGGCGCTGTGAAAGCGTGTGTGGCGGGCAAGCCGTTGGAAGGGCATCTGCCGAAGTTGATGCAGGGTATTGAGCCTGCCCTACGCAAGGTGAAAGCGACCCGTCCCCACCTCAAAGACAAAGCACTGGTGGAGCGCGTGATTGCCGAGAATGTGCGCCTTACTTTGCTCAACCTCTACAAGCGCAGTGAAATCATCCAGACGCAGATGAAGAAGGGCAAGCTGGAGATTGCAGGGGGCGTGTACCACCTCAGCGAGGGCACCATTGAGTGGCTCAAGCTCCCTGAGGAGATTGCCTTCGCCGAGGCGAAACCCGAAAAGCCCGGCGCGCCCAAAGAGGCGCACGGTCATGAGGTACACGGCGAAAAAGAACATGCTCACGAGGAGAAAGCGGCTGAGGGAGTAAAACACTCCCAGAAAGCCCATTCCGAAAAGCACGCCGATCCGCACGCAGGAGGAAAGGGAAGCCACTGAGGGGATAGTGGCTTCCCAATTTTCAGCTTCAGCAACCGCTCCCGAAGTTGAACAACACAATCAGCAGGTCGGCGTCGTCCACAATCCCATCGTTGCTCACATCGGTCTCCAAGTCGGTGCCATTAGCGCCGAAAGCGAACAGCACCTGCAGGAGGTCGGCATCGTCCACACACCCGTCGCCGTCCACATCCCCCGAACGGCGGAACGGGCTTTGCACCGACCAGAGCGGACCCGCAGGGTTGCCCCCGAACCGACGCACACCGTGGCTGGGACCGCCCGACGCGCCCGAACTGTCCAGCACATCGTCGCCACTCCCCTCGTCCAGATGATAGAGCGCCGCGGTCTGGGCGTCGGGCGTGAAGGGACTGCTGGGAGGCGTGAAGTTGGCGTTGTAGCGCAGGTTCGTGGAGAGCCGTACCTCATCCAGCCACCCACTGAACGAAGGGTAGGTGTTGCGGTCGTAGTCGTGCTTCTCGGCGCCCAGCACGATGAAGGGGTCGCTGAAGTCGCACGGGCCACCATTACAACAATAGGAACAGGGCACGCCGTTATCGGGGTAAGAGATGTCGCCATCGGGACCGTCGGCTTGCCCCTGCAGTTGCCCATCCACATAGAGCCACATCCACCCGTCGGAGCGTCGTCGCTGGACAGCGATATGATGCCACTGACCGTCCAGCACATTCGTCGCGCCACAAATCGTGCGCGCTTGGAGCGAGCCGTTCGTCACGCCGAACACGACGCGCCCGTTCGCTATCGAGATGCCGAACTTGCGCCCCTGCGAGAAGCGGTCGCGGTCGAACACGATGTTGCCCAAAATCCAGTCTTCGTTGGCGCCACAGGTGACAGTGGGCGAGCCGTTCTCAGCGAGGTATCCACGCACCCAGAACTCGATGGTGAAGTCGGTCGCACCGATGTCGGCGGGCGGTCCAGGCAGGTTGTTCGTGGGGTCGTCGATACGGATTTTGACGCGGTCGATATCGTCCACTCCGTTTCCAAAGAACCGCAGTGAGTACTGAGGCTGAGCGAATGCCGGGAGGTTCAGCCCGCTCGCAAACCCGATGAGCAGAATGCTCCAGATTCGTGTGTTCATCGCTGGGCTATTATAATCCGTTTTTGAAGGTAGAGATGCCCGCAATTTTGCGGGGTTATTGCGACCGCCGTGCGAGGTATGATTCGGGCGTCTATGAAAGCGAGCGTTGAAACGCGTTCCCTGTTTTGGGTTTGGTTTCCGTTGGCGTTGAGTTTCACATTGATGATGGCGGAGGCGCCCAGCACGAACGCCATTCTCTCTCGGTTCCCCGAATCGGCAGTCCAGATTGCGGGCTTTGGCGTGGCGCTGGGGCTATCGCTGTTGATTGAAAGCCCCGTGATTATGCTTCTGGCAACCGCTATTGCCCTTGTTAAGGGACGCGAGTCTTTTTTTGCGCTGATGCGCTTCGTGCTGGGGCTGATAGGGGGGCTGACCCTCCTCACCGCGCTGGTGGCGTTCACTCCGATTTATGACCTCATCGCAAACTATCTGCTCGGACTTCCCGAGCCAGTTGCCGAAGCAGGGCGAGGCGCGATGCAGGTGATGCTCCTCTGGACCGCTGCGATTGGGTGGCGACGGTTCCTGCAAGGTGTGCTGATGCGCTACGGCGGGGCGCGCTTTGTCTCGTGGGGCACAGCGATACGGCTGGTGAGCATCCTGACGGTGGGGATCGGACTGCTCAGAGCGGGCGAACTGCCCGGCGCGACTGTGGGCGCGTGGATGGTGATGGCGGGCGTGATTGTTGAGGCAATAGTGACCACGCTGTTCGTGTTGCCCATCTTGCGGGAGCGTGTGCTACCGCACCACGACACCGAGCCGGTGCCAACCCAGCGCGCCATATGGCGGTTCCATCTGCCGTTGGCGGGCACGAGCTTGCTCACGCTGGTCGTCCAACCGATGACGGCGGGAGCGCTGGCGCGCCTGCCCCAACCCGAAATTGCGCTCGCCTCGTGGTCGGTGGTGTTCGGTACTTTGCTCCTCCTGCGCAGTTGGGGCTTAGCCCTGCAGGAGGCGACGATTGCGGTGCTGTCGCAACTCTCGCAGGCGCACGCGCTGAGACGGTTCGTACGAAGGGTGGCTTGGGGCACAACGGGGGCGCTTGTGTTGGCACTAATCACCCCGTTTGAAGGATGGTTTATGGGGCAGGTGTTGGCGCTGGATGAGGCACTGCGGGCGCCGGTGCGTGCGGGTTTGTGGATGTGTCTCGCCTTGCCAGCGATTACGGCGTTCAGTTCCTATCTGCGGGGGATTTTGATTTCCGCACGGCGCACGCCCGCAGTCTCAAAGGGAATGGCGCTCAACTTGGGCGTGAACGCGCTGGCGTTGGTGGTGGGAGTGCTCATTGGGAGCCGATTCCCCAACGCTGGCGCGCTCGCTGGGTTAGCCGTCGGCACTATCGCCTTTCAGTTGGCGGGGCTGGCAGAGGTGTTCTACTTAGCGCGAGTCACGAAGAAACAGGTATAAATCAACTGCTACAGGGGGTGTTTGAAAAGTAGCACGGGCATCTTGCCCGTGAGCCAAAGGGGTACACAGAAGCCTGAACCTTTGCATTGACCTTGCGCAAGATGCCCAAGCCACGAAAGGCGACCCGGGTAGGAAACCCGACCTCCCAGCAATTTTTCGAACACCCTCAGCACCATCTCTCCCTGCGTTAGTTCTCACGCCCCCCTTCTGTCATTCTGAGCGTAGCGAGGCTCTTCGCCTTCGGCTCAGAGTACAAGACCCTTCGCTGACGCTCAGGGTGCAGGGTGGGGATTGTCATTCTGACGCCCCCCTCTCTTGTCATTCTGAGCGTAGCGAAGAGTCTCAACGAACCCGAGAATAGACCCTTCGCTACGCTCAGGGTGACTGGATGGGGGTTGTCATTCTGAGCGAAGCGAAGAATCTCCAAGAAACCCAAAGCAAAGACCCTTCGCTGACGCTCAGGGTGACAGGGTGGGCGTCTCGGACTATCCAACGGCTCACCATCTCGTGAAACAGGATTTTCATTCGGATACTCACTCTTGTCATTCTAAGCGAAGCGAAGAATCTCGCCGAAACCCTCAGCACAGCCCCTTCGCTGATGCTCAGGGTGATAGGTTAGGGCGTTCGGGTGGAAGTGACGCTCACGGCTCAGGACTACCTGCTTGCGTCTAAAAGTGGGCAAGTGTACTGGAAACCTGAACTTAGCGAATGCGCCCTACCAGTTCCCTAACCCCCCTAATGCAGGGGGGTAAAATCGGTTCCCCTCGCTTGCGGGGGAACCTCACGGCGGGGGGGGGTACACCTCACTCGCTCAGGGTTTCTGGGTCAATCCCCAGTTCGCGCAGGCGTTGGGCTAACCGTTCGGCACGCTGGCGTTCCTGCTCGGCGCGCAGACGCTCTTGCTCGGCTTCCTCAGCGACGGTGGGCACGATAGTCCCATCCTCACGATACAGGCGCACCCAGCGGTAGGGGCGATTGTAGTACATTCCGTCCCACACGCCCACATACGCGCCTAATTGCCTACTCCATAGCCAGCCCTGCTCGTTCGGCTCAATCGGCTCGTAAACTCCCTCTTTCAATCGGAAGCCCTTGAGCTCGTCCTTATCCGGGTCGTACCAGAAATATTCGGGCGTACGGAACAGTTGAGCGTACAGTTGTAGGTTATCTTCACGGTCTTTGCGTGCGATGGAGGGTGAAATCAGTTCAAAGATGAGGTCGGGATAGCGTCCCCCTTCCAGCCACAGCACCCAGCCCTTACGCCGCTTCGTGCCGTCCACTCCCTTCACCAGGAACAGGTCAGGTCCCTTGTAGGTGGGGCGATTCTGGTGGACGGCATAAGCCTGCTCTTCTGTGAAGTAGATGAACATATTGCCCCCACAGAAGTAGTCGGTGCGCCCCTTGAAGTGTTGGGCAATCACTTCCTTCAGAAGCCCGATTTGCGTGTAGTGCCAGTCGCTCTCCAACGGCTCATCCTCATCAAAGATAAGGTCGTCCTCGGTCAGGCAGGTCGGCACATACGCTACTGCAGGCTCTTCGGGTTCCTCTTTTTTGCGCGTTTTGCGTGGCTTGGTGGTCGTCGCCATTGTGCTCACCCCAACACGAGTATACCCCGCTAATCGGAGACCGTGTAGTGTTTGACAGCGTCCTCATCCACCACCACGCCCAGTCCCGGATGGCTGGGGATGGTGATATAGCCGTCCTCGTCGGGTCGGATTGGCTCGGCGAGGAAGAAGTCGCGCGCCTTGAGGTCCCAGCCGGGCGGTTCGTAAGGAAACTCCGCCCATTCGCAGTTGGGGCAAGCGCCCATCACCTGCAGGTTCGCCGCTAAGCCAAGCCCGCTGGTCCAAGTATGGGGTGCAATCTGCTTGTTGAACGCCTCCGCCATGCCCGCTATCTTCTTCACCATCAGAATGCCCCCCGAGAGGCACACATCAGGCTGAAGCACATCGAGCGCATCGCGCACGAGGTACTCACGGAACTCGTGCAGGTCTTGGTTCATCTCTCCGCTGGCAATCGGGATGGGCGCGTTCTCGCGCAGGCGTCGGTAGCCCTCGTAGTCGTGCTTATCCAGAGGCTCTTCCAACCAGCGCACCTCGTACTCGGCGAGCGCACGCGCTACCTGTAGTGCGGTCGGCCCATCCCACTGGGGCGCCTCACCCATCCCAGCAACGCGCCAGCCCATGTTGGCGTCCACCATAATCGTCATATCGGGGTACAGCTTGCGCACCGCCTCCACCACTTTCAGGTCGTCGCGCCAGTCCATACTGTGGAACCGAATTTTGACGGCGCGGATGCCCATCGCACGGATTTGGGCGATATACTCCAGGCGCTCGTCCACCGAGCGCAGTTCGCCCGTGCTGGCATAGACCTTTATGCGCTCTTGGTAGCCTCCCAGCAGGCGATGGACAGGTTGCCCCAACGCCTTACCGATAATGTCCCAAAACGCCATCTCGATCCACCACAGGCGCATGCCTAAGAAGGTGGCGGAGCGGGCTATCTGGATGACCTGCTCCACCTGCATCGGGTCGCGCCCAAAGAGGAAGGGCAAGAGCAGTTGCTGTAGCCCCTGCCCCTCCCGACTGAACGCTACGCCCGCGGCGTAGCCCTTGATGCCCTCGTCGGTCTCCAGCGTGAGCAGGTGGACACGGTGCGCTGTCTGAGGGTATCCAGGAAGCCACGAGGGGAAAAAGGGCGTCTCCAGCGGATACTCCAGCAGGCGCAGGTCAATATTGACGATGCGCATCGTCAGCCTCCCAAGCCTTTCTCTTGGAGATAGGCGCGGTAGACCGCCACCGCTTGGGGCATCGTGCTGGTCAGTTGCATAATCCCGCTCACGCGTCCTTTGGGCTGGATTTTGCGCTGGGTGAACGCCATCATCGCGTTCTCTTGCCCAGTGTAGAGTTTGTGGAACAGGTCGGCGGTCAAGGTCAGCGCCGCTTCTTCCTCGCCTTCGGGTTTGGTGTCGTACATCTCCAGTTTGCCCCCGCGCGTGTCAATCCAGAAGTCAACATCGGGTTGCTTGATGTGGATAGCGATCAGCATATCCAGTTTCTGCCACCCTTCGCGTATCACATCCACATCACGCAAGCGGTTGATAAACTCCAGCACAAACGCTCGTGCCTGCTCAGCGTCTCTGTATGGAAACCCCATCGTTTTTGCCTCCTTCGTTGGTTATCAGGATTACTGTCCCACACTTCCAGTTCAACGGCACGCTACAAACTCCTACTGCCCCTCCTCATAGTCAGCACCCACAAGGAATGAAGCCTTTCAAGGCGAATAGACTCTTGGAGGTGTATGGCAGTGCACTATGCGCACTTAGGTCGCTCTGGGCTATTAGTGAGCCGATTGTGCTTGGGCACGATGAACTTCGGTCCCGTCACCAGCGAGGAAGACTCGTTCCGCATTATGGACCGAGCGCTGGAGTTGGGGATCAACTTCTTCGATACGGCGAATGTGTATGGTTGGCGCAAGGGCGAAGGTTGGACGGAGCAGATTATCGGGCGCTGGTTCGCGCAAGGCGGTGGGCGACGCGAGAAGGTGGTGATTGCCACCAAAGTGTACGGCGTGATGGACGACTGGCCAAACGAATCGCGCCTCTCGGCACGCCATATCAAGCGCGCCTGCGAAGACAGCTTACGCCGTATGAAAACCGACTGGATTGACCTGTATCAGATGCACCATGTCGACCGCGAGTGCCCGTGGGACGAAATCTGGCAGGCGATGGAACAGCTCTATCAAGAGGGCAAAATCCTCTATGTGGGCACGAGCAACTTCGCTGGCTGGCACATCGCTCAAGGGCAAGAAATCGCAAACCGACGCAACTTTTTCGGGATTGTTTCCGAGCAGAGCCTATACAACCTCAACGCCCGTATGATTGAGCTGGAAGTGCTTCCTGCATGCCGAGCTTACGGTATCGGTGTCATCCCGTGGAGTCCCTTAGCGGGCGGATTGTTAGGAGGCATCCTGAAGGGAGTTCAGGAAGGGCGTCGCGCTTCCGAGCGTATGCAAGAGGCTCTGGAGCGCAATCGTAGCAAGATTGAAGCCTACGAGGCGTTTTGTGAAGAGCTGAGCGAGCGCCCTGCCGATGTTGCGCTCGCTTGGCTTCTGCACCAGCCTGGCGTCACCGCACCGATTATCGGTCCCCGCACGATAGAGCAGTTAGACCAGAGCCTGCGCGCCTTAGAAATCCAGATGGATGAGAGCGCGCTCAAACGGCTGGATGAAATCTTTCCAGGCCCGGGCGGTCCTGCGCCTGAAGCCTACGCTTGGTAAGGGAGTTAGGTTCTGACCGCTCCATCTTGTCATTCTGAGCGAAGCGAAGAATCTTTATGTAACCCGAAGCAGAGACCCTTCGCTGACGCTCAGGGTGACAAATCGGGGAACTGTCATTCTGAGCGAAGCGAAGAAACTCAAAGAAACCCGAAAGAGACCCTTCGCTGGCGCTCAGGGTGACAAATCGGGGAACTGTCATTCTGAGCGAAGCGAAGAATCTCAAAGAAACCCGAAAGAGACCCTTCGCTGGCGCTCAGGGTGACAAGTGGGGCGTTCGGATGGAACCGAAGCTCGCAGTTCGGTGTTACCAAAGCCACGCAAGTCAACTTGGGCAAGGATGCCCAATCCACGAACAGTAGCACGGGCATCCTGCCCGTGAAGCTTGGGCAAGATGCCCAAGCCACGAGCGGGCGAGACGCCCGCGCGCCCAGTGATTTCTCAAGCCCCCTCGTACTTGAGCTATTGGGGCAAGGGGGGACATATACCCTAAGGAGTCTGCCCCAGACTTCCGATAATCCCCTGCAGGAGGCAAGCATGTCGTTTCTTCAACGCATTTTAGGAGTTGGTAAGAGCCAGGCATACGAGGAAGGCATTCGCTGTTTTGACGATGGTAAGTTTGAGCAGGCGCTTCAGATGTTTGAGCGCGCCTTGACCGAAACGCGCGACCTGATGGTGCAGAAGCTGGCGCGCTTCTATGTAGCAGAGAGCCATGCTCACCTCGGTCAATCGGCACTGCGCCGAGGGCAATATGAACTGGCGGTGGAGCATTATCTTCGTGCTTTGGAAATCCACCCCCACTATGCGGACCTGCATTATCACATCGCTACCGCCTACCGCAAACTGCGCAACTACGAGCAAGCCACGGCTCATATCCAACAGGCACTGTCCATCAATCCAAAGTTCGCCAAAGCGGTCTTATTGGAGGGCATCCTCTTCTACGAGACGGGCAAGCGCGAGCAGGGTATTGATCGCGTCCGAACCGCACTTTCGCTGGACAACAGTTTTGATATCGCCCGTTTTGAACTAGCGCTGGAGCATGACCGAGTAGGACGATTTGAGCAGGCAGTGGCGCTTTTTGAGACGCTCGCATCCAACGAGACGGAAGACGCCCTCTACCATGCCCAACTGGGCGACGACCTTTACAAACGAGGCATCTTCAGCGAGGCGGTTGCCGAGTATCGCAAGGCACTCGCTATCCGCCCCAACTTCGCCGACATTCGCAATCACTTAGGAATGGCACTGCTGGCGATGGGGCGCGAAACCGAAGCGATTGAGCAGTTCCAGCGTGCGATAGAGATTAACCCGCGCTATGTGGAAGCGCGACTCAACTTGGCGATTGCCTATCGCGACAGAGGCGACGAGGACAGTGCGCGTGAGCAGTATCTCGCTGTGCTGGAGATAGACCCTGACAACACCCTCGCGCGCAACGCCCTGAGCGATTTAGCCGCCTAACGCGTGTGGGTGTAGGGCGCCTGACCCAACCCAAGGCGTACCTGCTTGCCTCCCTTCCGAACGGTCAGCTCCACCTCGGAAGGGCGCGCCTTTTTGGGTAAGTTCAGACGCCAGGTGGTCGCAGTGGGACGCTCCACGCGCACCGCCTGCTTTTTCACGGTGGCAGATACCTGAGCGTTACTGGAGACCTCCCCTTCCAATCGCTGACCCACCTGGCGCGTCCACACCAAAAACGGCTCGCCCCGGCTCAGTGCGCGCATGTATGCTAGCATCGCATCAACGCTGGGGTCATCCATCCCGACTGCGCCAGGCATACTGGCAACCATCTCGCGTAGGTCGTTCTTGGTAGGGTACTTCTTCTCAAAGTTTAGGTCAAAGCCACTGCCCTCTTTGCCGTGGCAGGAACTGCACTTGCGCTCGTAATGGCTCACCACCTCAATCGGTGCGGGGCGTCCTGCAAGCGCAATCCCCAAAACGAAACACACAATCAAGCCTAAGCTAATCGCCTTTTGCATTCGCCGTCTTGCCTCCATTCCAAGAGATACGATAGATGCGCCGAGTGGTGTCGCAGGTGAACAGTACCGAGCCGTCGGGCGCCTCGGCGCAGTCCACCGGACGCGCCAGAACCCGCGAATTGCCCTCCAAAGTCTTCACAATCGTCAGCGAACCGTAAGGGCGTCCCGTGACCTCGTCAAACAGAACCCGCTCGACGCGGTACCCATCGGGCTGAACGCGGTTCCACGACCCCCGACACGCCACGAACATATCGCCTTTGTGTCTGGGAAAGTGGTCTTTGGTGAGGAAGGTGAAACTGTTCGCCGCCCAATGCGCGCCAAACGACCATGCAGGCGGCTCGGTTTTGTCGGCGAGTTCCACAATATCTTTACGATTGTGGAACTCAATTCGCGGGAGTTTGTTGCCCGTGATGAACGGATGCCCGTAGAACTTGCCCTGTTCGTAATGGTTCAGCTCGTCGGGGGGATTGTAGTCGGTGATGGGCTGGAACCGTCCGGGATTTTCGCCTAAGGTGCGCCCGAACCAGTCGCTCCCATGGTCTACACCCCACACCTCATCGGTACCGGGACGCAGGCGGAGCTTCTCGGTGTTGCGCACCCCCGAGCTGAATAAGGTTTTACCTGTGCCGTCTTTGTTGAACCGCCAGATTTTTTGGCGTTCGGTCTCGGTCTCGTCGTTGATGTTGCCCGCATCGCCAATCCCTGTGTAGATGTAGCGGTCGGTGACTAAAATCGGGCGCCACCAGTGCCCGCCCCCTTTGGCTAACTGACCGTCAGGAATGACCGTGACGACCTCATCGGCTTTGCCGTCGCCGTTGGTGTCCCGCGCCTTGTGGATGGCACCTGTCTGAGTGAACCAGAGCCATCCGTCGGCAAAGTGCATCCCGTGCACGGTGGGATAGCCACTCACGAAAGTATTCACCACCTCGTACCGATTACCCCGCTGGCGCAAGGTCAGGATGTCCCCCTTCTGAGGGCGGCTGAGGTAGAGGTTGCCCTTGTCGTCGAACTCCATAAAGCGCGGGTTTTCTATATTGTCTGCCACCAAGTCCACGCGGTAGCCGGGGCGCACCCAGAAGTTGGGCACCCCTTGCCCACGCACGCCTGCGGGGAGCGCCATAGCAGAGGGCGTACTCAGGGTGGTTTGAGGAACATTTCGGGGGGGTGAGGTTCGCTGAGCCGTGAGACAACCAAAAATCACCAACACGAACAATGCGGTTCCAACACCAGCACCAACACTACGAATCATAATAGCGAATTGTACCCAGCGAACGCGCCGTAGGTCGGTAGCCCCTTTGCAGGAATCTTTAATCCCATATCCAAATTCCGCCCTTCGGAGGATGGTGATGAACAGAAGGAGAACAAGTTTTTTGGCGGGGCTGTGCCTGCTGTGGATGACAGCCCTGGCAGAGACGGAAATCTTTCAGGCGCGCTTGGATACTTTTGACCCCGAAGGGAACACGATTATCCTCAAACGCACGGGCAAGCCCGATGTGAATGCGACCCTGCACAAGCGCGCTCGCCTATGGCTCAACAAAGCCCCTGCGACTGTTGACCAGTTTCGTCAGATGGCGGGCGAAACGGTGATGGTGCGGATGAGTGTGGGCACGCAGGTACGCCCCGTTGTGCGCGAAATGGCAGACCCTGCCACATGGAAATGGCTGGAAAAAGTCCGACGTGGGATTGTAAAAGGCGTGCTGAAGGGCGTGGAGGAGAACTACTTGCTGATTGACCTGCCCGACAATACCCAGTTCGCCTATCGCTTCACGCCCAAAACGCGATGGGAACGCGATGGCAAACCTGCCACGATAGAGGACTTCGCTATCGGGGAGACGCTGTACCTCGCTCCACGCTTGCTCGCCAACTTGGATACGATGCTCCTGTCAGTCAGCAACACGGAGAAGGAGGCTCAAGTCGGGCGCGAACGCGCTCTGCCCTCCCTCAGCGGGACCATCCAAGCGATTGACCGCCAGCGTAAACTCATACGGCTCCTAACGCGTGCGGGCGACATCCGCGACATCTTCTACGACGAGGAGACCGAATTCACCTTCAAAGGCAAAGCAGTCCGTGTGGAGCAGATTAAGCCACCTGCCCGCGCGACCATCCATCGCAAGCGCAACGAGGAAGGTAAGGACTACGCTCGCAAGGTCACAATCCAGCCTAATAACTAACCTTCAAGCGGGGCAGACATAGGGGTCTGCCCCACCTCGGCAACAAGTTGTATGGACATCTTGTCCATGCCACCCCAAACAGCCTTACTTCGCCCCGATAATCTGGAGTTGGGTCGTGATGGTGTAGGGTTCGCCGTCCAGTTCGTACACCAGTTCGGCGTAGGCGACGGCGTGCCCATTTCGGGGACGCGCCAAGAAGCCCCGCCACCCGTTGGGCGTGCGCTCCATCGGGCGGTCGCGCCATTTGGAGTCGCGGAAGTCGTGATTGAGCGTGGTGGCGAACCACAAGCGCGCCTCCTTCGCATTCGGCTGGGCAACCACGGTGATACTCAAGCCCTCAGGAGTTTCCTCAATTTTCCACTGGGGCGAAGGGAGCGAGCGCCCGCTCGCTAAGGCGCGAATGAACGCCCCCATCGTCGCATACACGCGGTCTCGGTCTTCCAGACCGTGCCCACTGTTAGGCACATAGAGAATCCACTTTGGCTGGGGCAAGCCGTCCCAATAGAGGTTCAACGCATCCTGTGCCCAGTAGCGGTCGTTCGTGCCGTTGATAATCAGCTTGGGCATCGTGTAGCGGTCGCGATAGCTGTAGGGGTCTTCCAGCTCCACCAGTTCGCGCCCTTTGGGAGTGTTGAGCTGTTGGAGCATCCCGCCTGCCACATAGTCGCCAATCTGCTCGCTGGGGCGCCCCCGATAGAACTCCAGGTGGTGGGGCACTTGGGCAGGCAGGTTGAGCACATCAATCACCATCGGGGCGATGCCCGCCACGCGAGGGTCTTGGCTGGCACCCACGAGCCACGCAGTCCAACCCCGCTTGGAGGCACCCGCCACCATAAAGCGTTCGGGCACGGGCTTGCGCTCCTGACGCAAAAACGCCTGCACGGTGTCCATACACTTCAGCACCGCCTTCGCCATCGGGAAGTGGAGGGGCCAGGTGGTATCACCCGTCTCCAAAAACTTCCGCCAGGTGTAGACAATCAGCGCATCTTCCACCAGCCCACCGTACAAAGGCTGTTTGGGAATGTTGTACAAGATGACGAACGGTGCTCCTGTGCTTCGTGCGATGAGGGCGCCCATCGCCTCGTTGCGCTCGCTGGGATTACCGCCGGTGTTCAGCAGACCTGCGAAGCGGGGGTACCGCACCTTGTCAGGATAGAAAATCTGAACCGAATGTTCCCAATCAATCCCCTGCCAAGTTTGCGAGACCATAAACAGGGTATGAACCGTTACGCCGTCCATCTTCTTCTGGTCGCGCTTTTCCCAACGGTAGGCAGGTTCGGGGCGCTGGAAGTAGTCATCCAGCGGTTTTTGCGCATGGCTGGTGATTAGCCACGCCTGTGCCCATACTATCCAAAGCCACTTCATCGTTGCCTTCATCGTGGTGGCTCTATTCGGGGCACTGGCAGATTTTCCTGTAAAACGGGGCACATAGAGTATACTTTAGCCGTCAAAGGGAATAGCACATTCCGCGCCGATGGCATAGCGGAACCACCGAACGGAGGAGTTTGACAATGCGATGGTTGGCACTGATTAGTCTACTGTGGGTCACTTTCGCTTGGGCACAGGTTCAACCGACGGTCGCTGAGGCGGTTCGCCTGGCGAATCAAGGGAAGACCCAAGAAGCGATTGAAATGTTTGAGAGCCTCTACGAGCGCGCCTCGGACAATGTCACGGTCGTGAGCTGGTTGGGCTATCTGTACCTCAAAGAGGGGCGCTACCCAGAGGCGGTGCCTGTGCTGGAGCGCGCGGTGCAGTTAGCGCCGCGCAACTCCGAGGTCTGGAACAACTTGGGCAACGCCTACCTCCATACAGGTAATCTCCAAAAAGCGATCCAAGCCTACCGCAAGGTACTGGAAATCAAGCCGAACGACGCCGATGCCCACTACAACTTGGCGAACCTGTATATGAAGACCAAACAGTACCAGCAGGCGGTGACCCACTATGAGAAATCGGCGCAGCTCAATCCGCGCGATGCGAACACGCAAAACAATCTCGGCTATGCCTACCAGATGATGCGCCTACCCAGCCGAGCCATTGCCTACTACAAGCGTGCGGTAGAGCTGGAGCCGAACAACGCCACTTTCCGCTACAACTATGCGATTGCCCTGCACTCACTGGGGCGGTGGCGTGAGGCGACCGCTGAGTTGGAACGCGCCATGCCCCAACTGCCGAACGAGGTATCTGGCTGGCTCAAGTTGGCGGAAGGCTACGCGCGGTTGAATAACCCCGCCCAAGCGATCAAAGCGCTCCAGCGTGCCCTCACCCTGCACCCTGAAGAGGCAGACTTGCATTACAATCTTGGGATGCTCTACCTGGAGCAGGGAGACCTCTCTGCAGCGGTGAGCGCCCTGCAGACGGCAAACCGTCTCAAGCCCGACGATGCCGAAGCGCTCACACAGCTCGGAGTGGCGTATCTGCGCCAGAATCGCTTGGATGACGCCATCGCCACCCTACAGACCGCACTGGAACGCAATCCCCGCCAAATTGATGCGATGGTGAACCTCGGCGCGGCGTATCGGCTCAAAGGCGACCGCGACAACGCCATCAAGCACTATGAGAAAGTGTTTGAACTGGACCCCACACGAGTTGTGGCGCGCGTTGCGCTGGGCGACCTGCTGATGGAACGGGGCGACCTACGCGGTGCCGAGCGCCATTACCGCAACGCCGTAATGCGCGACCCGAAACAACACTCCGCTTGGAACAACCTGGGTCTGATTCTTTTGCGCACGAACCGCGTGGACGAGGCAATCAAGGCGTTTGAGCGTGCGGTGTCTCTGGAGCCGAAGTCGGCGCCCTATCTGAATAACTTGGGGGTTGCTTACGAGCGCAAGGGTCAGACGGCGCGGGCGCGCACGATGTATCAGCAGGCGTTGCAGGTGAACCCGAACTTCACGGACGCACGCCAGAACCTGACACGGCTCTCCTCACGCTGATGCAGGATGTGCTCGTCCTCTACAACGCCAAACGCTCCGAGGCGGTGCGCTATGCCCAAGAGACCGCGCGCTGGCTTCGCACCCAGGCCTACAGCCCCGTGCTGACCGACCAGCGCACCGCCAACGGCTGGAGCCAACTCCCTGACCCCAAAATCGCACTGGTCATCACGCTGGGGGGCGACGGCACTCTGCTCACGGGGGCGACCCTGTGTGCGCCTGCAGGCGTGCCTCTGCTGGGGGTGCATCTAGGGCGGTTTGGGTTCATCGCTCAAGCCGAGCCAGACCAGATTGTGCAAGCGCTCGAACGATGGCGGGCGGGCGATTACACGCTCCAAGAGCGTCTGATGGTGCAGGCGCGTGTGGAGAACGAAATCCGAGTGGTCTATGCGCTCAACGAGGTCGCCCTTCTGCGCCAGCCCACGATGCCGATGCTGGATTTCACCATTCGCATCAACGATTTGCCCCTGACCACCTATCCTGCCGATGGCTCGCTGGTAGCGACGCCGACCGGCTCCACCGCTTATGCCCTCTCGGCAGGTGCGCCCGTGATGCATCCGCAGACGGAAGCGCTGGTACTGACCCCGATTTCGCCTCACACTTTGGGGGCGCGCCCGTTGGTGTTGCCCCCGAACGCACGGATTGCCATCACCGTCCACTGCTCGGCTTCGGACGACCCCCAAGTACAGGTGCTGATGTCTGCCGATGGACGACGCCACCAGACGCTGACGGCAGGGCAAACCATCCATATCACTTCGGCACCGTTTCGGCTGAAACTACTCTCCTTCAACGAAGGCGAGTTCTTTGAGAAACTGCGCGACCGACTGCTTTGGGGCGCGCGGGTGAACGAGTAGGTAGCAGGAATCGCCGCTCAAGCCGTGTACTTCAGAAATTATGCGTACACTTCGGGCAACCCTCGCTGTTGCCCTCGCCTACTTCCTGCTTGGGCAATTGAGCTTGAGGTTTATCCAAGAGCCAGGTACCGCATCCATCGTCTGGCTCCCTGGAGGCTTAGCGGTTGCATCCATCTGGTGGCTGGGTTGGCGCGGGATTGTGGGGTCCGCTCTGGGAGTGGCACTCGTCGTCTTTGCCTACTGGGGAGCCCTTAGCCCTCAGGTGTTCCTACGCGCTTTGGGGGCGGGAATGGGGTTTACCCTCCTCTGGTTCCTGCTGAGAAATTTACGGTTCCATTCCAGTTTTGCTACCCTGCGCGACCTGATTGTGTTTGTTGCCAGCCTCGTTTTTGCGATGGGAGTCGCCTCACTCTGGCAAACCGAGTTGAGTATCTATATTGGGCTTATTCAGCGAGCGGACTTCACACAGCACTTTCTGACATGGTTGGGGGGCGACCTCATCGGGGGGATGCTACATGGAACGCTTCTACTATTATTGCGCACCAACTCCTTTCGCCCTCTGTACGACCTAAGAACCATCGTAGCCCTCATCGGACTGACGGTGATTTGTAGCCTGGGGATTTTAGTTGCCTACCACTTGGGGCAAGAGCGCGATGGCTTGTACACCATCTTGGCTCAGCTTCCTTTACTGATTTTTGTTGCCTTGCGTTATGAGAAAGTGTGGAGTATCTTCGTGTTGAACGGGATGCTGTTGACTGCAGTACTAATCTATGTGCTACCGATTGGCGACTCCATTTTCACACAGCAGGGCGTCTACGACCTTTGGATTTTTCTGATTATCTCGTACTTAGTCACGATGACAATTGCCATCAGCCAAGCCCAGCAGAAGCGCTTCAACGCCTTGATGGAGCAATCGCAACGCGAGCTTCAACAGGCATACGAACAGTTGGAAGCGATTATTGAAAACTCGCCCACAGTCGCCATTCAAGGGTACGATTTGGAGGGACGCGTTATCTTCTGGAACCGCGCTTCTCAGCAAATTTATGGCTATCGCCCTGAAGAAGCGATCGGGAAAACTTTAGATCAGCTCATTTTCACCTCCGAAGAGATGCGGGAGTATCTCGTGATGCTCCGTCAGGTGGCGGAGACAGGTCAGCCCGCCCCCCTCAAGGAGTGGGAAATCCACACCGCTTCAGGAGAGAAACGCTATATCCTCTCCTCGTTGTTCCCAGTATGGTGGCGAGATGAGCAGATTGTCATCTGTGCGGATATTGACATCACCGAGCGCAAACAGCTGGAAGCCCAGCTCCTCCAGTCTCAGAAGATGGAGAGTATCGGGCGATTGGCAGGAGGGATTGCCCATGATTTCAATAACCTCTTGACGGTGATCCAGGGTTTCGCCGAGTTAGCCCAGTCCAAGCTTCCCACCGAACACCCGGCTCAAACCGATTTAGCCCGGATTATGCAGGCGGTAGAGAAGTCGGCGTCGCTGACCCGACAGTTGCTCGCTTTTGCGGGCAAAGCGATTGTTCAACCGACCCCAACCGATGTCCATCGGGTCGTCCACGAAATGCTCCCCTTATTCCAGCGCACTCTGGGCGAGAAGGTGCGCTTGGAGACCGACTTGCAGGCGGAACGGCATACGGTCAAGATTGACCCCTCTCAGTTGGAGCAGGTGCTGATGAACTTGGTTGTCAATGCCCGCGATGCGATGCCCAACGGTGGCATTATCACGATTATGAGCCGTGTTCAGTCGCCCCCTACTGACTGCGCCCCGAAAATCGCGCAATCTGAGCCGATGCTCTGCTTGTGCGTGCAGGATACTGGTGTCGGCATCAGTGAGGAAGACCTGACCCACATCTTTGAGCCGTTCTTCTCCACAAAGGGCAGTCGGGGCTACGGATTGGGATTGGCGACTGTGTATGGGATTATCAACCGATTCGGGGGCTGTATTCATGTGGAAAGCCAGCTTGGTCAGGGTACAACTTTCCATATCTACTTGCCTTTGTGTGATGAAGCGACCCAACGAGAAGTGCAGTCGCCTGTGACGAATAATGCATCCGCTCTAAGACTTCTCAAGGTATTGTTAGTTGAAGACGAACCTGCTGTTCGTGAAAGCTTGGTGACTGCCCTCACTTTGATGGGCTACAGCGTGCAATCGGCAGGGAGTGTGGAGGAATCTCTCACGAAGTCGCTTGAGGGGGTGGATATACTCATCACCGATGTTGTGCTACCTGACAGGAGCGGCTACGAGCTGGCGCGTCGCTTAGCGGAACGTCTCCCCGAACTTAAGTGCCTCTTCATGACGGGCTATGCCGAAGAGCAACCTCAGGCAGAAATCCCTCTCAAGTGGAAAATCTTGGCGAAGCCGTTCCGAATGGAACAGCTTCAAAACGCCCTAAGAGAGCTGAACGCTTCTTAGCGAATTGAGATACCGACTGCCCGGAGCCACGCTTGTGCGATTAGGGCGTTGCCTGCAGGTGAGGGATGCACGCCATCCGGTGTCCAGAACGCAGGCTCCCGCTTGGAACTCGCCTCCCTGAACAAGCGGTCCAAAGGCACCAGAAGCGCGTCAAACTCCTTCGCCAGCGAATGAACCGCGCGTATCTTGGGGTCTAAATCCTCGCGCCACGCTTGGCGGTCGGGAGGAGTCGGCAATACGAACGGCTCCATCAAAATCAACCGCGCCGAGGTCTTTTCACGAGTTCGCTGGAGGAGAGCGCGGTACGCGTGTGTAAAATCCTCTGTGGTGGTCAGGTCGTTCAAGTCGTACCTCCGCCAAGTGTCGTTGATGCCAATCAGAATGGAGACCCAATCAGGGCGCAGTTGGAGACAGTCGGTTTCCCAGCGAGCGAGCAGGTCTTTCACACGATTGCCACTAATGCCATGGTTGAGATAGCGTAGGCGTCGTTCGGGATAGAGGGCATCCAAAAATTGGGCGATCATCGCTACATAGCCGTAGCCGAGATGGTTCGGGTCGCTACGGTCGCGTCCTGCATCGGTGATGCTGTCTCCTTGAAAGAGCACGGTGCTCTTTTCGGCAAGTATGAGCGCCATAGAACAGTCGTACCTATTATCTAAAAAAACGAGAGCGAGGGCATCTCGGGGGTGCCACTCGCTCTCTGTTTTGGAGAACTTACGCGCAGGAAACGCCTTCAGGTGTGAGGTCGGTCAGGGCGTTCCAAAGTGCATGGCACATCTGGGCACAGGCGTCCAGCGCTCGCCCTTGCTCTGCCTCGCTCAGAGCGCTGATGCGTACCAGCAACTTCTCGGCTTCGTGGTGGTTGACCGAATGCACCTCAAAGTAGGGGCGCACACCCTCAGGAAGCGTGTAGTGGGTCATCAGCCCGTCCAACTTGGATTGGGCGGTGGCAGGTTGCTGAACCTCAAAGGCATAGAGCGCACCCAGCGCAGTGACAGGGTCGCTGAAGAGCTGGCGTGTGGTCTCAATCAGCGCACGCACCGCTGGTCGCTCCGCCTCGCCAATCTGGGTGTCGAGCGCTTCAGCAAACTGCTCCCAGAGCTCAATATGTTCTATCTCTTCGTGTTCGGTCTCCTCGTCGTTCTGGATGTGCCATCCGAGAGGGAGTTCGCGGATGAAGGCGCCATATTCGCGAGCGTAGTCGCGCAACGCCTCCACGGGCAGAGTGCCGGCACTCCACGCCTGATAAAACGGGTGCTCCAGCAGATACCGTTCAGCCACAATCGCGTCCAACTGTTCCTTAATCGTCATCGGTTGATACGACCTCCTTGTGGGCGAAAGTATACCTTAAGGGGTAGGCAGTTTGGCTTGAGCCAGTGGTTCGGCTACCCGCTTCGGTTGTACCAGCGGGCGACGAAATCGCGATACTCGGCTTGCTCGTGAAGGATGGTCTGCCACCAGGTAGGGTTGTCCACATACCACTGCACGGTTTGAGTTAACGCTTGGTCAAAATTGGCTTCGGGGCGCCAGCCGAGTTCCCCTTGGATGCGTGTGGTGTCCAGCGCATAGCGCCGGTCATGACCGGGGCGGTCAGCCACAAACTGAATGAGGGTTTCAGGTTTGCCGAGCAGGTGCAGGATTTTGCGCGTGATCTCGATATTCGTGCGCTCGTTGCCTCCCGCGATGTTGTAGGCTTTGCCTCCCTGCCCGTGATGGAGCACGCGGTCAATCGCCCGCACATGGTCGCCCACATAGAGCCAATCGCGCACCTGCTGACCGTCGCCGTAGAGGGGCAAACTCTGGTCATTCAGCGCGCGGGTCACGAAGAAGGGGATGAGTTTTTCGGGGTATTGGCGCGGTCCGAAGGTGTTGCTGGGGCGCACGGTGAGCAGAGGCAGATGGTAAGTCTGATAGTAGGCACGCACCAAGAGGTCAGCGCCCGCTTTACTGGCAGAGTAGGGACTGTTGGGTCGCAGGGGGGCATCTTCGTGGAACTCGCCCGCCTCCGCCGAGCCGTACACCTCGTCGGTACTGACATGCACGAACCGCTCTACGCCCAACTCTCGCGCGCTTTCCAGCATGACATAAGTGCCGTACACATCGGTGGTGATGAAGGCATCGGGGTTCAAGATGGAGCGGTCCACATGGGTCTCTGCGGCGAAATGAACCACATAGTGAACCCCCTGCAAAGCATCGCGCACCGCCTCACGGTCGCGCACATCGCCCTTGATAAACTGGAAACGGGGAGATTTCTGAGCCTCCGCAAGGTTTTCCAGCCGACCGGCGTAAGTCAGTGCATCCAGCACCACGACCTGATAGTCGGGGTAGGTCTGCAGAAGATAGTCCACGAAGTGGCTCCCGATGAAGCCCGCTCCGCCAGTGACCAGCACGCGTTTGGACATAGTATCAGGATACCCCAGCGATTCGGGGGCGTTTGGCACAAAAGTTGCTACTACAGGATTCGGGGAGCAAAGCCTGCCCTCGTAAGGAGAAGCAAAAAGCCTCTCTACGAGGCTATCTTGATTCACTCAGGGGCGCGAGGTGGACGGGTCTGCCTCGTGCCCTTGCTTTTGCGTTGCGTGCTGTTCTCGGCTTTGGGCGGACTGCTGGCAGGGCGCGTGCGCATCCGTGCCCATGTGCGCAGTTCATCAATCTCCTCCCGCATCATCACGGAGAGGGGCACAACACTCTTGATTTCTGCCAACAGGTCGTCCATCGTGAGGTCGCGCTTGGCATCGTAAGCGTTGAACAGCGCTCCCACCACGACTTGCTCGATCTCGGCGCCTGAGAAGCCCTCACTCGCTTTCGCCAACTTCGCCAAGTCGAACTGGTTTGGGTCGCGCTTGCGCTTGCGCAGGTGGATGGTGAAAATCTGCTCACGCTCGCCTTGAGTTGGCAAATCGATAAAGAACACCTCATCAAATCGCCCCTTGCGCAACAGCTCGGGGGGCAGCTGGGACACATCGTTGGCGGTAGCAACCACGAACACGGGCTTGCGCTTCTCCTGAAGCCAGGTGAGGAAGGTTGCAAACACGCGCGCCGTCGTGCCCGAATCGGACATGCCCGAGCTTTGGACGCCCGCAAAGCCCTTCTCCAGCTCATCAATCCACAAGATACAGGGGGCAAGTGCCTCCGCCGTGCGGATGGCAAGACGCATGTTCGCTTCGGACGCCCCCACGAGGCTCCCGAACACGCGTCCCACATCCAATCGGAGCATCGGCAGGTTCCAGAGGCTGGCAATCGCTTTGGCGCTGAGGCTCTTGCCCGTGCCCTGCACACCCAACAGGAGCACGCCCTTCGGTTCGGGTAGCCCGAACTCGCGCGCCTCTTGCGTGAGTGCCGAGCGACGCTTGCGAAGCCACTCCTTGAGCAGGTCTAACCCCCCGACATCGCTCATCCGTTCGCTGGGTGTGTAGTACTCCAGCACGCCCGACTTGCGCACAATCTGTTGCTTCTCCGAGAGTATCGCCTCCACCCGCAGTTGGCGGTGTTGCACCAGCGAGCGGGCACACACATTCTCTATCTCGTCCATTGTAAGCCCCTGCGCTGCCAGCACCAGCTCCTCAAACTCTTGGGGTTCCAGCTGGGCGCGGATGCCGGGCTTGTCCCGCACCAGCAAGAGAAGCTCGCGCAACTTGTCGGCAATCTCTTCGCGGGTGGGAAGGGGCATTTCCAACACGGTGATGTCCTTTTCCAGTTCGGGAGGCAGCTTCAGCACAGGGCTGAGCAGGATGAGCGTACGGTTGGAGCGGTGGAGGCGGGGGATGAGGTCGCGCATCAGCCGTACCACGCGGGGGTCGTTCAGGTAAGGATGGTAATCCTTCAGCACAATCAGCGCATTCTCAGCGGAACGCATCGCCACTGTCAGCGCTTCTATTTCCAGGAGGGGACGAGGGCGTTCGGGCGCCTCGGCTGCGGTCGGCGTTGAAATTGGGGGTGAGAAACCTTCGGTGTAAGTCCAGAAGTAGAGCGCTTTCTGGAGGCGATTGGCGACATGGCGCAGTCGCTCCTCGGCGCGCCTCTCTTCTGCCGTCAAGAGGTAGACCAGCGGGTAGCGCGCTCGTACCAGCGTCTCCAGTTCCTGTTCAAATGGGGTGTCCACAATCAGTATAGTACCTCAGTTGTTGGAGAACCGCTTATTCTTTGCCACCTCGCCTCAAGCAAGGGAGAATGCAGTGTCATGGCGCACACAGGGATGCATCCCTACAGTGGGTGTCATGTAGGGGCAGACCTCTGTGTCTACCGTTTGGGAGATTCTTCGCTTCGCTCAGAATGACAAGTAGGGAGCGGACTAATAATCGGGGATTTTTGCCCCCTGTTTCCCCTATCAGCCACGAAATGGGGCACGGTTGGTACGCTCGTTCCGCAAAAGGCTGGATGGGCAGGATGCCCAGCCACGATAGTAGGAGATTTCTCTGAAGGCTTGAACTCTCTAACTGATGGATGTGCTGATTGTGGGCGCGGGCGTCACAGGTTTGGTCGCAGGCGATGCGCTGACCCAAGCGGGCAAGCAGGTCACCATCTTGGAAGCGCGCAACCGTGTGGGAGGACGGCTCTACAGCCAAGAAGTCTGCCCCAACTTTCGGATTGACCTAGGTGGTCAGTGGCTCGGTCCCACCCAAGAGCGTGCTTATGCCCTTGCCCGGCGCTTCGGGCAGACCCTTTTCCCCACCTACACGGAGGGCGAGAGCCTGCTTCGTATCGGGGGGCAGAACCGACGCTACGCAGGCAACACCCCTCGCTTGGGCATCCTCTCGCTGTTAGACTTTGGCAACGCCATTAACCGCCTTGACCAGATGGCGCGTCAGGTGCCGTTGGACGCCCCTTGGCAAGCTCTCAAAGCGCACGACTGGGACACGATGACCTTCGCGCAGGGGATTGAGCAGGTTGCACGCACGCGTATCGCACGCTGGGGACTTCATCGGTTTGCTGAAGCGGTGTTCGCTGTGGAGGCTTACGAGTTCTCCTTTCTGCACGGGTTGTTCTACATCCATTCGGCGGGCAGTGTAGAAATCCTGATGGACACGCGTGGGGGTGCCCAACAAGACCGGTTTGCGAGGGGCGCGCAAAGCCTCTGTGAGGGCTTGGCGCAGGAGTTGGGCGAGCGTGTTCGGCTCAACAGTCCTGTGCGCGCCATTCAGCAGTTGGAAGACCGAGTGCGCGTCTATGTCCAGCAGACGCCCGATGACCCCACCCAGTGCTACGAGGCGCGTGCGGTCATCGTGGCGGTTCCGCCCACGCTCGCAGGCAGGATTGCTTATGACCCCCCATTGCCCCCTGCCCGCGACCAGCTGACCCAACGACTGCCCCAAGGCTCTGTGATGAAATGCTTCGCCTTCTACGACCGACCGTTCTGGCGCGAGCAGGGGCTGAACGGTTTCGCCACCAGCGACACCGAACCAATCCATGTGATATTTGACAATTCGCCTCCCGACGGCTCTATGGGAATCTTGTTGGGTTTTGCGGAGGGCGAGGGCGCACGCCAACTTAGCCAACTGCCCCTTGAGAAGCGCCGTGAACTGGTGCTGAACGGCTTCGCACAGTGTTTTAGCGAGCGTGCCCTGCGCGCTGAACACTATTTAGACCACGATTGGAGCGCCGAGGTGTGGTCGCGCGGGTGCTACGGCGCGCACTTCCCGCCTGGTGCGTGGACGAACTACGGGCACGCCCTGCGCACACCGATTGGGCGCATCTTCTGGGCGGGCACCGAGACCGCCACGCGCTGGATGGGCTACATTGAGGGAGCCATCGAGTCGGGACTTCGCTCTGCACACGAGGTGATGGAACGGCTCGCCCAAGAACGGCGATGAACTGTGTGGGGCTGGACGGTTGTCGTGCAGGTTGGGTGGGACTGAGGCTTCGCTACGAGCGGGGCACACTCCGAGAGTGGGAATGGCGCCTGTTCCCCGATTTTGAGCGTGTGTTGAATATCTGGGGAGAGGCAGAGGCACTTGCTGTGGATATGCCGATTGGGCTACTCAGCAGTGAGCGCGCCGAGCCGCGCCCCTGCGACCGCTTGGCACGCCAAAGGCTCGGCAGGCGTGCCTCCTGCGTGTTCATCCCGCCCACGCGCCCAATGCTCACGGTGGGCAACTACGCATCCCTGCGTTCTTTAGGCTTGAGCATCCAAGCCTATCACCTCATCCCGCGCATTCACGAACTGGATTGCCTCATCACGCCTGAACTCCAACGCCGAGTATGGGAGGCTCATCCTGAGCTGGGTTTTATGGCTCTTATAGGTACGGCTCTGCTCAGCCCGAAGCGCACCCCTGAGGGACATCAGGCACGCCTGAGTGCGCTCCAGACTGCCTTCGGTGCGTGGGGTTGCGCAATCTGGGAGGGCGCGCTCGCTTTGCGCACACAGGTAGGGAAGCAAGCGCTCGGCTTGGATGACTTAACCGATGCGTGGGTGCTAGCGTGGAGTGCAAGGCGCCACCTCAGCGGGCAGTCCGAAACACTCATAGGAGACCCTGCTTATGACGAGCGGGGCTTGCTGATGGCGATTCGCTTCTGAGTTATCCGCCGTAGGTGCGCTTGTAGCGTTCGTGCGCCTCCATAATCAGCTGGCGCGCGACTTCCGACGGGTGCCAGCCCGACAGGGCGGTCGTTTTGCCTTCCAGCTCCTTGTAGATTTCAAAGAAGTGTTCAATCTCGCGCACATTGTGCTTGCGCATGTCGCTGAGCTCGTTCACCTCTTCAAAGCGCGGGTCGTGGTAGGGCACCCCGACGATTTTCTCGTCTTTGCCCTTCTCGTCGCTCATCACCAGCGCTGCAATCGGCTGAACCATCACCACGCACCCCACGAAGGTCGGGTCGGTAATCAGCACCAACACATCAATCGCATCGCCGTCCTCCGAGAGCGTCTGCGGGATGAAACCGTAGTCGCCCGGATAATGCACTGGCGAATACAGCACACGGTCTAAGCGGAACACGCCGTACTGCGGGTCGTACTCCACTTTGTTGCGGGTGCCTTTGGGGATTTCTACCACCATCGGCACCACATACGGCGCTTGGTCTCCTATCGGCAGGTGGTAGAAGTTGGCACTCATACAAAGCCTCACGACGAGTGCTTGCGCTTGAGCTGATAGTACAGGCGCGCAGGCATGCCGTGCGCCTTCACCGCACCGCTCATCTCGGACTGGTCAAAGGCGGTCTTGTCGTCAAACGAGGCGAGCGACTCATCGTACAGTGCCCAATCACTCTGGCGTCCGATGACCACCGCCGAGCCTTTGAACAGGCGCAAGGTCACCGTGCCCGCCACGCGCTCCTGCACTTTATTAATGAACGCTTCCAGCGACTCCTTGAACGGGTCGACCCACAGCCCGGCGTAGGCGAGTTCCGCCCAGGCGCGGTCTGCCTGTGCCTTGAAGCGCAGTTCATCACGGGCGCACACCAGCGCTTCCAACGCACGGTGAGCTGTAATCAGCACTGTCGCAGCAGGACACTCGTAGTTCTCGCGCACCTTGAGACCGATCATGCGGTCTTCTATCATATCGATGCGCCCCACGCCGTGTTGCCCCGCCAGCTCGTTGAGGTGCTGGATGAGCGCAAACGGTTCCATCGGCTGACCGTCCAGCGCCACGGGGATGCCGTTCTCAAAGGTCAGGGTGAGGATGTGGGGTGTGTCGGGCGCCGAGAGTGGGGACTGCGTCCACTGGAAAATCTCTTCGGGTGGGGCGTAGTTGGGGTCTTCCAAGCGTCCACCCTCTATCGAGCGACCCCACAGGTTCTCATCGATGCTCCAGATTTTCTCGCTACTTTGGTGGATGGGCACTCCGCGTGCGCGGGCGTATTCAATCTCTTCCGAGCGGGTCATATTGCGCTCTCGCATCGGGGCGATAATCGGCACATTGGGCATCAGCGTGCGGAGCATGAACTCGATGCGGAACTGGTCGTTGCCCTTGCCGGTGCATCCGTGTGCGAAGGCGTCCACGCGGCGCAGGCGTTGGGCAATCTCCACGGCTTTGCTGGCAATCAGCGGGCGGGCGATAGCGGTGCTGAGCGGATAGCCTTGATAGTCGGCGTTCGCCCTCACAGCGGGCACACAGTAGTCGCGTGCGAACTCGGCGCGGGCGTCTACCGCATAATGCTCCGTGCCCAGAATCTTAGCGCGCTCGCCCGCATCGGTGATGTCTTCGCGGGGTTGCCCCACATCGACCGTGACCGTTACCACATGTTCAAAGCCGTACTCTTCCCTTAGGAGCGGAATGCAGACCGTTGTGTCCAATCCGCCTGAATAGACCAAAACAACCGTCTTTCCCATGGCGATAGAGAAAGTATACCTGAGGGTGTTCGAAAAATCGTAGCAGGGGCATCTTGCCCGTGAACACGCGTGGCATCGGTATCCTGCCGATGTACCC
>CAKZQI010000238.1 GCA_937139515.1 uncultured Armatimonadota bacterium
AAAAACACTTTGGAGTAGTCTATCGTGCTGGCGTCCACAATCGGCGAGACCGCATCGTAGAAGTAGAGGTGCTTGCTTCCCGTCAGGCGCAGGATGTCCTCTGCCAACGGCTCGGAGGTGAGCGGTCCTGTAGCGATAATTAGGGGGCGGTCGTCGGGGAGCAGTTTCACCTCCTCGCGCACCACCTCTATCAGCGGATGGAGCTCCATTCGGGTGGTGATGGCTTTGGCGAACGGTTCACGGTCTACTGCCAGCGCTTCGCCGGCGGGCACGGCGAACTCGCGTGCCGTGGGGATGACCAACGAGCCAAGACGCTCCATCTCCCACTTGAGTTGACCCGACGGGGCATTGGGTAGGAGCGACTTGAACGAGTTGGAGCAGACCAGTTCGGCAAGCAAGCTTGTTTTGTGGGCGGGGGTCATTTTGCGGGGGCGCATTTCATAAAGGCGCACCGACACGCCCAACCGTGCGATTGCCCAAGCCGCTTCTACACCCGCAAAACCGCCACCGATAATCGTGACTTGTGGCATCCTACCAAGATTGTACCACAATTCTCCAAAGTGGGCGCATAAGGGGGCGCGTCAGAGCAGGCAAAGGGCTTTCTGCTGACTGAAGCCCCAAACAGCGAGCTTGGGTTCAACTTGGAAACCTCCTTGCATAGATGAGCGATTCTGCTTATGGAGTGCGTGTCCTGCGTTCCCGTGAAGAGTGGGGTAAGATTCAGCCGATGTACGAACCAGACTATGCGACCTTTTTAGCCAACGCTCGTCGCGGAGCGATGCAACCGATTTACCGAGAAGTGCTCGTGGATTGGGAAACCCCCGTGTCGGCATTCTATAAGGTCGCCCACGACAGTCCCTACGCCTTCTTACTGGAGAGCGTGACAGGCGGAGAGCAGATTGCCCGCTACTCTTATATTGGGCTTGCCCCGACGACGATTGTGCGCACGTGGGGGCGAAACGCCCGTATCTGGGAACGCCCCACCGGCTGGCGCACGCTTGATATTCCAGCCCACCAAGACCCGTTGGACATCATACGCGCCTCGCTCAGGCGATATTCCTATCAATCGGACCCACGCCTCCCGCGCTTTACGGGCGGGGCGGTCGGCTACTTGGCGTACGATATGGTGCGCTTCTTTGAACGGCTTCCTGAGTCCACCCAAGACGACCTTCTGGTGGACGACTGCTGTCTGATGGAGCCTGAACTGCTGCTGATTTTTGACCATGTGCTCCACAGCGTGCGGATTGTAGTGAATGTGCCCCCTTCCGCTTGCCCTGAGACGGATTATCAGCGAGCCATCCAGCAGATTGAGCAGGTGTTGGCACGCCTGCGAACGCCCCTGCCTCCGCCCCCTCGATTCGCCGCCCCCGATTTCAAGCTCCAGCCCCAACCGAACATGACCCGTGAGCAATACGAATCGGCGGTTCGTAAGGCGGTGGACTACATCTATGCGGGCGACTGCATCCAAGTGGTGCTGGCTCAGCGTTTCAGTGTGCCCGTGAGCGCGCCTCCGCTGAACATCTACCGTGCCCTGCGTTCTATCAATCCCTCGCCTTATATGTTCTTCTTGAGGATGGACGAGGTGACGCTGGTGGGCGCTTCGCCTGAGGTGCTGGTCACGGTGGAGGGTGAACGCGCAACGACCCGCCCCATTGCAGGCACCCGCCCACGCGGCGCCACGCCCGAAGAAGATGCCCAACTCGCCCAAGAGCTCCTTGCCGACCCGAAAGAGCGCGCCGAGCATATTATGCTGGTGGACTTGGGGCGCAACGACTTGGGGCGCGTGTGCCAGTATGGCACGGTGCAGGTGCCCGAACTGATGGTGATTGAGCGCTATTCGCATGTGATGCACATCGTGTCGGAGGTGCAGGGCAAACTGCGCACTGACGCCGACGCCTTTGATGTGCTGAGGGCGTGCTTCCCTGCGGGCACGGTGTCGGGAGCGCCCAAAGTGCGGGCGATGGAGATTATTGAGGAATTGGAACCCACTCGTCGGGGCGCCTACGCGGGCGCGGTGGGCTATTTCAGCTACACGGGCGATATGGACACCTGTATCACCATTCGCACCATCTTGCTCAAAGACGGCATCGCACATGTGCAGGCGGGTGCAGGTGTGGTCGCCGACTCAGTGCCCGAGCGCGAGTATCAGGAGTGCCTGAACAAGGCACGCGCTTCACTCAAGGCGATTGAGCGGGCACACGCTCCGATGGAGTAACCGCCATCACCGTCTGGCGCACCACTAGCTCCAACGGTAGGAACTGGTGTTTCGGCTCTGGCCTCTGACCGCGTACCATGCCCAAGAGGTTCTGCACTGCCCGCTCGCCCAGCTGGGTCAACGGCTGACGGAAGGTCGTCAGCGGTGGGGTTGAGAGCGATGCAGACGGCGGGTCATCAAAGCCCAGAATAGACACCTGTTCGGGCACCCGATAACCTGCCCCCAACACCGTTTGGAGTGCCGAGAGCGCCAAATAGTAGCCCCCTGCAAAAACGGCGGTCGGTCCGTTGGGCAAGCGCAGGGCGGTGAGCAAGCCCTCGCGTACCGCATCGTCCACCTCGTCGGCGTAGGGCACCACAAAGGTCCATATCTGCTCAGAGGGCACGCCAGCCGATAGGAGCGTATCACGGAACCCGCGCCAGCGGTCGCGCGAGTTGAAGGTCTCCAGCGCACCAAACAGCCCCACAAACCGCCGATGACCCAAATTGAGCAAGTAGCGCACGCCCTCGCATGCCGAGTGATAATTGTCGGTGTCTACCGTGGGGATGTCCCACTCTTCCGAGTTGGCTCCCACAATCAGCACGGGCACCCCGCGCCGATAGAGGTCTTCGAGAAACGGCAGATGCTCGGCGTTGGGAGCGATTGCCAAGATGCCCACGAAGTCGGAGGCATACAGTTCACGCTCCACTTGCTCAAACTGATAGTCCAGCCAGAGGGTGCGTAGCCCCTCGTGCGCCAAGCTGGACAAGATGCTGTGCTGGAGCGTGCTGAAATAGAAGTCGGCGCCCTGACGCGTGCCCGCACGCGTGCCCAACACCATCAGGGTCAGGTTTTGATGGAACAGGCTGTTGGGGATAGTTTGGGCGACGACAGTACCGACCCGACGCTTGCGCACCAGCACCCCATCGCGCGCCAACCATTGAAGCGCTCGGCTCACCGTGAGCGGACTGACGCCCAACTGCTCGGCTAACTCCCGTTCTGGGGGAAGCACCGCACCGGGTTTCCAGTACCCGCTCGCAATTTGTCGCTCGACCCACTGCTTGACCTGCACATACCGAGGTAGTTCCTGATTGAATCGAATTCGCATTGCTTTCCCTTTAGCACTGTAGTATTAGGGATTATACCCCAAAACCCTATTCCTTAGGTATATCGTTTCCTGTAAATCCCCAAAACCTGAAAAAAATCGCCAATTTCCTCGTAATTCAGCCGAAAGCCTGTCCGGTTTTTGGGCGATTTTGAGTCTTAATGGGTAGAGGCTTCTCAGTATGCCAATCCTGCTACCACTCATGATTGGGAGTGGCAGAGAGCCAATGAAAAGATACACAATAGGAGGCTGTACCATGAAAGGGCTTCGGTCTATCGTAGCAGTAGTTGTACTGGGACTGGCGGTTCACGCCTTTGCCAGCTGGCAAGTGGATGTCACAACGAGTTCAGGCTCACTCTTCAAACCGAGTAGTCCTGCCACCACGACTCAGGTGCCGTTTGTCATCAACACTTTCGGTCCCTTCTTTGCACCTGCCAGTGCGACGGTCAGTTCTCTGCCTCAAGTGACCTTCCTGACCAACAGTGGGACTCCTCACCCAATCCTCACTGGCGACGGAACCCACTTCACAGGAGGCACTTACACGGCAACCTACAGTATAACAGGTCCCACCCTCACAGGGTTTAACTTCGTGCTCAGCGGATTTGTTCAGGACCTTGGGCAAATCATCTGGTCGAAGAAAGTGGTGAACTTGGACAACAGCCAAGTGCTCTACAATGGGAGCGGCTTCTTCAGCGGTGATGGCTATGCGGGCGGTTCGGACGGAAATGTTGGCTTCAACATCTTCGTTCCGATTGCTCCTGCCACACGCGTGCAGGTCATAGAGACCTTCATCGTCCACATTGATGGCGCCCCTGCACCTGGTCCGTCCACTGCAGCACTTCTGTTCGTAGAGCAGGACTGGGTTCCTGAGCCGGCGAGCATGCTCGTGTTGGGAAGCGGTCTGGCTGGCCTGATGGCACTACGACGCCGAAATCGTAAATGATTGCTCTTTTCTTCTGACGACGCTGTCGAAGAGTTTTGCCCTGAGGGACACCCCCTCAGGGCTTTGTGTTATTCTGTCTGAATACTACTGTACCAGTTGCCCTGCTCGCTGCGGTACAGTCGCTGGAGGGTCGTCCACTCAATATGGGTGGGCAGTTCGCGCAGGGCGTTCTGGGCTTCCTGATCGCTGAGGGGGCGTTCCGCCAAATAGCGAGCGCGATACCAGTTCAGCAGACAGCGCTCCGGAGGACACGCAGGGTCTACCGGAGTGCCCCGATTGGAGACCACCTGCAAGGTCATCGCCCCTATCTGTTTGGGTAGGTTGCAAGGAGGAATCGCGCTATGAAAGAAGATATC
>CAKZQI010000239.1 GCA_937139515.1 uncultured Armatimonadota bacterium
AGCCAGATGTATGGGATGAAATTTTAACTCATTTTCAAAAATGGAAAAGTAAAGTGCAAGACTTAATAGAAACAAATCTCGATATTAATCCAGAGGCAGTTTCCAAAGAGATTGTTAATAAAGTGCGTTTAAACAAAATGTACAAGTTACTGTCAGACGATGATTTGTTTGATAATGTAGTCAGAGTTCTATCGCCGAGAGGCATCCTTCTGTCCGCATTGAAAAGCAAGCTGGAGCGAATTTCTACTTACCAAGCAAAAGATATTAAATATGCCAGAAAACTAATATCCATTCTAGAAGAGAAGATACGGCGCATTTCTCCGTGACATGGTGTTAGCGAACAATACTTAGACTCGCTTACCCCCCACTTTTTCGAGTGGGGGGATACAGCAAGCGTTATCAAGTTACGCATCATAGTACAGCGCGAACTCGTAGGGGTGCGGACGCAGTAGGATTTGATCCACCTCCTTGAGGCGCTTGTACTCCAAGTAGGTCTCTATCAGGTCAGGCGTGAACACGCCGCCCTTGAGCAGGAACTCGTGGTCTGCCTCCAGCGCACTCAGCGCGTCCGCCAAGCTCGCAGGGGTCATCTTGATGCCCTTACGCTCTTCGGCAGGCAGTTCGTAGAGGTCTTTGTCAATCGGGTCGGGAGGCAGGATACGGTTCTGGATGCCGTCCAAGCCCGCCATCAGCATCGCCGAGAACGCCAAGTAGGGGTTGGCGGTCGGGTCGGGCGCACGGAACTCGATACGGCGTGCCTTCGGACTGGACGAGTAGGTCGGGATGCGGATGCACGCACTGCGGTTGCGTTGGCTGTAAACGAGGTTAATCGGCGCCTCATAGCCCGGCACCAGTCGTCGGTAGGAGTTGGTGGTCGGCGCCGCGAACGCCAAAATTGCGTGCGCATGGTGCAGAACGCCCCCGATGTAGTAGAGGGCGTTCTCCGAGAGCATCGCGTAGCCCCGCTCATCGTAAAAGAGGTTCGCGCCCGCCTTCCACAGGCTCTGGTGGGTATGCATGCCCGAACCGTTGTCTTGGAACACAGGCTTGGGCATAAAGGTCACCGTATACCCGTTGCGGTAGGCAACATTACGAATCACATACTTGTACAACTGCACCTTATCGGCGATGCGGGTGAGCGTGTCGTATTTGATGTCGATCTCTGCTTGCCCCGCCGCACCGACCTCGTGGTGCTGGACTTCCACCTCAATCCCGCACTCTTGGAGCATGAGCATCATCTCGGTGCGCAGGTCTTGGAGCGTGTCGGCGGGTGGGCAGGGGAAGTAGCCTCCCTTCAGGCGCATCTTGTGCCCCAGATTGGGCTTCTCTTCGCGCCCCGTGTTCCACTCGCCCTCGTCCGAATCGATGTAGTAGTAGCCGAAGTGTGCGCCCTGCGCATAGCGCACATCGTTGAAGATATAGAACTCCACTTCGGGACCGAAGTAGGCGGTGTCGGCAACGCCAGAGGCGCGCAGGTACGCCTCCGCCTTCTGGGCGACATAGCGCGGGTCGCGCGTGTAGCGCTCACGCGTAATCGGGTCAACCACATTACAGATGAGGCTCACGGTGGGCACTTCGGTGAAGGGGTCCATAAACACGGTCTCCGCATCGGGGATGAGGAGCATGTCGGAGACATTGATGGACTGGAACCCGCGAATGGAGGAGCCGTCAAAGCCGATCCCTTCCTCGAACATCTCCTCCGTGAGTGCCTCGATCGGCATCGAGAAGTGGTGCCACATGCCGAACAGGTCGGTGAATTTGACATCCACGACGCGCGCTTGATGCTCACGCGCGAACTGAATCGCTTCTTTTGGACTCATAGTGACCTCCTATTGTGTGTTTGGGTACGGCGTAGCCGTAGTTAGCTCACGCGGTTGCGAGCCTGTTCGAGGCGGCATCGTTGCCGACAGCGAGGGCGACTGGGCAGGGCGATAGGGGTCTGCACGCGCCCTTGCAATGCAGTGGGGAGCCTCGGCTCCAGTCCGTTTGTATTATACCTCAAGCAGGGAGAGCCTTTTGTCAACTGCCGCCCCCACCCTCAGAGGTACAATCTTCCCCGTATGAGCCTGATTGCCAAGCTGATCGCCCTGCTGAAAATCTACATCGCCGATAGCCTTGCCTATCGGGCGAGCGCGTTCATCTGGATGCTGACCGATGTGGTGCATTGTCTGGTGATGCCGTTGGTGTGGCTCTCGGCATATGGCGGGCGTGAGGCCATCGGGGGCTACAACCCCGGCGAGATGGTCACCTACTATGTGCTGATTGCCTTCACCACCAACTTCATCGTGAGCCACTTGATGTGGGACTTGTCTTTTGAAATCAAGGAAGGGGTACTGTCGCAGTGGTTATTGCGTCCTGTGCCGATTTTGTGGATGCTGTTTGCGCGCAACATCTCGTGGCGGGTGATGCGTATGGTGCTGTTTGTGCCTGTAGCGCTGCTGACGCTCTGGTACTACAGTCGCCTCACCACGCTTAGCCCGATGACTCTGGGCTGGGAGTTTTGGTTGAGCGTGTTCTTGGGGCACTTGGTGTCGTTCTTCGTGGCGTATGCGATGGCGTGCTTGGCGTTCTGGCTCCAAGAGACGCAGAGCGTGTTCTCGCTGTACTATGTGCCGATGCTGTTGCTATCGGGTTGGGTCGCCCCGATTGCGCTGATGCCCTCTTGGCTTCAGGCGCTAGCAGTGGTGATGCCTTTCCGCTACACGACGGCGGTGCCAGTGGAGATTGCGCTGGGCAAACTGCAGGGGCTGGCGATGTGGTCTCAGATGGGGGTTCAACTGCTTTGGATACTGATTGCTTGGGGCGCAGGGCTATTACTGTGGCGTGCGGGCATCCGCCAATACACGGGGGTGGGCATGTGAAGCGGCTGAGTTTCTATCTGCAGTTGTACAAGGCGTTTTTGCGCACGAGCGTCGTGCGCGAGATGGAGTTCCGTGCCAACTTCTGGGCGAAGATGATGTACAACGCCATCTGGCTCGGCTTCTTCTTGCTCACGCTCAAAATCATCTATGCGCACACCGATAGCATCGCAGGCTGGAGCGAGTCGGAGGCGCTGATGCTCGCTGCCACGCTCTACTTTATTGACGCCGTGATTGCCACCTTCTTCTACTTCGGTCTGTCGGAACTGCCGACGCTGGTGCGTCAGGGCACTTTGGACTTCGTGTTGTTCAAGCCCGTTGATTCCCAGTTCTGGCTCTCGCTCAGGCGGATAAACTTAGACCAGCTGGGTTCGCTGGTGGTGGCGGTGCTTTTGGGGGGCTATGCGCTGTTCCGTTTGGAGTATGTGCCCTCGCTGAGCCAGGTGGCGCTCTACTTGGGGATGGTGGCGACGGGCGTGCTGATTTTCTATTCGTTCCATTTTATGATGATGACGCTGAGCATCTGGCTTGTGCGAGTGGAGAACCTGTGGGTGCTGTCGGAGGTGTTCGCCCAAATCGGGCGTTTCCCGACCGATGTGTTCGACGCGGTGCTAAGGCGGGTGTTTACCTATGTGTTGCCCGTGGCGTTCTTGGCGACGATTCCCACGCAGGCGTTGCTGGGCAAGGCGTCGGCGGGCTTTTTGTGGTTCGCAGTGGGCTGGGCGGTGGCGTTTTTTGTGGTGGGGCGACTGTTCTGGCGGTTCGCACTGCGCTCCTACACCAGTGCCAGCTCCTGACCTTCTTTGACGGGCACGCAAAATGGTTCCGAGCGAACCACACCGAAGAACGGGTGCGCCGATGTCAGGATACAATACCCGCGCACTACTTTTGTCCCTTCATCCCGTACAACGAGCCGGGGGGCTACGCTCCCAACTGCCAGAGTGCCCCGAATTAGCGAAACCCCCTGTGCTGATGCGCACAGGGGGCTTACAGGGCGAAATCAAGAACTTCAGCGGCAATTGATCCTCAGTCTTATTATAGCACACCTGCCCCTGAGAAGCGCTTATCCCGAAGAAAACTCGTAAAAATGCGGGGACTTCAGTCGGCTTCTTGATAGCCTCCTGATTTCCCACAGGTCAATAAACTCACAGCCTGTCTATCTAGGGTCTGTCGGAAAAACGATAGGTGGTCGCTATCCCCTTGCGCATGGGGAGATAATCTAAACTGACAAACGAGCATTCGTTGAGTTCAAGTCTCCAAAACACCTCCACACTTTTAGATACAGGCGGTATCACCAAACAGCGAGCTTCGGTTCAATCCGCAAAGTCTCCTCTGTCACCCTGAGCGCCAGCGAAGGGTCTGAGATTCTTCGATTCGCTCAGAGTGACAAATCCCCCACGAAGCTTTTTGAAAAAACACGGGGAGCGCGGGCATCTCGCCCACTCGTGGCTTGGGCATCTTGCCCAAGAATGCTCGCCGTGTCCGCACATGTTGTGGTTCACGGGCAGGATGCCCGTGCCACGATTTTTCAAACACCCTCCGACCCTTTGCTGACGCTCCAGAGACGCTTCGTTCATCAGCCTCCTGCTGGTTGGCTCAACACCTTCCGTAAAAACCCAGTAAAATTACGAGGTTTTGCTCCATTTTAGCAAAATTAACTTGACGAGCGAAATTTCTGTGCTATAATGGATTGTCTTCAAAGGGACTTGCGGACGATTGGCCGATTCTATTGTTCGCAAAGAAGCAATCCAAAAGGAGGCTTAGACAAATGAAACGGAGCGACAGTCAAGTTCTCAGATGGTTGAGCACTGTTATTGTCGGCGCTGGCCTGACCGCGTCCGCCTTAGCGAATGACGGAGACCTTGTGTGGTTCAACGGGACGACCGACTTCCGAGATGGCGTCTCCAGTGAAAGATTCACCCGACTTGCAGACTCACGCACCTATGAAGACTTCTCCACGCCCGCAGGCTACGATGTGGTGAATGGGCTGATGGGACATTTCCTCATGACCTATGTGCCTCAAGAAGTGAACTGGCAGATTCGTCGCGGGGTCGGTCCTGGTAATGGAGGCACACTGATTGCGAGTGGGCGTGAAAACGTCGATAGTATTACTTTTCTCGGCGTATGGACTCCAGACCCAACCCACAGATATTACGAAATCCGTATCAAGATACCCAATGTTACGGTTACTCCTGGCGATATCTACTGGGTGAACATGTCGCCCGTCGGCACTAACCAAAACTCAGAGCGCGCCTATGTGAGTACCACTGCGGGTGCAGGCGCAATTGGTAGCCCGACTCTGGGCAACAACGCGATCATCGACAGCACCAGCTTAGGCTTGAGCTGGCGGTTTGTGAATGACGTCTATCGGGGCAACGGGAATGTCTCTTATGGTGTGTTTGCTATTCCCGAACCTGCGAGCATGTTGACTCTGGGGGCGGGGCTGGCGGGACTTGTTGCCCTGTGCCGACGCAAGAAGTGAACCTCTCCCCCCTGCCCCCCTCTCCTGAGAAGAGAGGGGGGAGTTTGCGAACCTCTCCCCCCTTGCCCCCCTCTCCGCAAGCAGAGAGGGGGTGTCATTCTGCCCATCGTGTCATTCTGAGCAAAGCGAAGAGTCTCTGAAGCCCTCACCCCCGACCCCTCTCCCGACGCTGCGGGAGAGGGGAGTGGTTTGCTCCCTCCCTCTTCCACAGCGATGGGAGAGGGAGGCAGGGGTGGGTGAGGGGTTCTGAAGTCGCCCTATCCAACGCTGCCGAAAAGAGGAGTCAAGACCCTTCGCTTCGCTCAGGGTGACAGGGTGGGGGGCGTTGCTCGAGCCAACACAGCCTTGTTAGAACGCCACATACGCGCTCAAGGCGTGCAGACCGCCCTCGCGCCCGAAACCGCTCTCCTTGTAGCCCCCGAACGGGCTAGCAGGGTCGAACTTGTTGTAGGTGTTGCACCAGACCACCCCTGCTTGCAGGCGTCGGGCGAACTCCAGATAGCGACTGCCCTTGCTCGTCCATACGCCTGCGGATAGCCCGTAGCGCGTGTTGTTCGCAATCGCAACCGCCTCGTCAGGAGTGCGGAAGGTCATCACCGCCAGCACGGGTCCGAATATTTCCTCGCGGGCGACGGTATGCGCCATGCTCACCTTGTCTAAGATGGTGGGGCGATACCAATAACCCTTCTCTGGTAGGGGGCAATCGCACTGGTAGAGTTCCGCCCCCTCCTGTACCCCGATTTGCACGAGGCTCTCTATCTTGCGCAGTTGGGGCAGGGAGTTAATCGCCCCTACATCGGTGTTTTTGTCCAGCGGGTCGCCCACGCGCAGGAGCTGGATGCGACGCTGGAGCTTGCGCAACACAATCGGGTAGATGCTCTCCTGCACCAGCAGTCGGCTTCCGGCACAGCACACATGCCCCTGATTGAAATAGATGCCGTTGATGATGCCCTCTATCGCTTGGTCGATATCGGCGTCTTCAAAAATCACATTCGCCGCTTTGCCTCCCAGTTCCAGCGTGAGCCGTTTGCGGGTGCCCGCAACGGCACGCTGGATTTTCTTGCCCACTTCGGTGCTTCCTGTGAAGGCAATCTTATCCAAGTCGGGATGCTGCACCAGTGTTGCACCCGTTTGACCGTCGCCCGTGACGATGTTCACCACGCCGGGGGGCAGTTCCGCCTGTTGGAACACCTCGCACATCAGCAAGGCGGTGAGGGGAGTGGTCTCGGCGGGCTTGATCACCACCGTGTTGCCACACGCCAGCGCAGGCGCCACCTTCCACGCCAGCATCAGCAGGGGGAAGTTCCACGGGATAATCTGTCCTGCGACGCCGAGCGGTCGGGGCGTGCGTCCAGGAAAGGCATATTCCAACTTATCTGCCCAGCCTGCGTAGTAGAAAAAGTGTGCGCTTACCAAGGGGATATCCACATCGCGCGATTCGCGGATGGGTTTGCCTCCGTCTAAGCTCTCCAGCACAGCGAACTCGCGCGACCGCTCCTGCACAATACGGGCGATACGGAACAGGTACTTGGCGCGCTCTTTGCCCGGCAGTTTACTCCAGACCTCGTTGTAGGCGCGTCGTGCCGACTGGACGGTACGGTCTATATCTTCGGCTTCAGCGTAAGCGACCTCTGCCAGCACCGCTTCATTAGCAGGGTTGAGGGTCTGGAAGTAGCGCCCGCTTTTCGGCTCCACGAACTGCCCGTCAATAAAAAGCCCGTAACGGGGCTGGATTTTGACGATGTTGCGCGCTTCAGGGGCAGGTGCATAGTCCCAGCCCATTGGGGTTCGGTTTTGCCCGTTTGTCTCTGTGCCTCTTCTCATAGGTCTTACTGTGCATCGCCTCCCTTGGGGAATCTATAGCAAAACCCCAAAAACTCCTGCCTCCCCTGAAAAAAGTAGCAGGAATGTGAAATTCCGTGGACTATTTAGGCTCACAGCGGAGTAGCGCCGTGGGGGCTTCCGTTCTTCTCACTTTAGGGCTTACGTTTGGAATACTTTCGTTCAGATGTGTACATAAAGGCGCGCTCAGAGTGCGATTATAGTTTGGGTCGGCTTTCACCAAGTTTCGTGAAAAGATGGCTCAGGGAATCACTTAAGCTAAGCGATGATGTGTTCGACGGGGAAAGCGTACGGTTGTTACTAAGGCTCGCTCAAGAGGAGACCCTCACTCAGTGGCTCTTGAGCGAAGGGTATCTCAAGATTTACATTGACCGAGAAGGTCTCTCTGCTATAACCCTTTTCTCAGGGAACCGCCTGATTGTGACTTGTCCAGCGCTTGTAAAGGTCGAGTAGACAGGGTCATCCAAGGGAGGTTTTGGAATGAGACACCTGAGTGAGGGGGGCATTCCGCTATTGTGGGGAGCGGTTGCCTTCATCTTGGCTGGGTACGAATGGGCATATTGAGGTTCTGCTTGGTTCGTGAGAGACTACTGAGCGATAACTAACTGCTGATGCACGGGCGAGACGCCCGTGCTACTACGGCGGACGGTCTTGATACACGGGCGAGACGCCCGTGCCACTACAGGCATTCCTGTCTACACAGATATACAGCCGAGGTGAAGATCGCTTGGGTTACTTTTCTTTTGGCTCTTTCCCAGCTTCCTTTTTCATCACTTTCCCGCCCTCTCGTGTGCTGGCGTCAATCTCGTTCTTGTAGGTGTTCCTGCCCACTTTCTTCTCGCGCAGGTAGCGCCCTATCACCTCTACGGTGTCGCCCTCTTTGATGTCGGGATGCCCGTAGGTGAACACATTCACCGTTTGCCCTTCGCTTCGGAGTTGGAAGGTGGTGTACTCGTTGCCCGCGCGTGAGACGCGCTTTTCCAGCTTCTCCACTTTGCCCTCAACTTGCACCATCTTTTTGTCGAACTTGCTCGGCTCTTTTTGGATAGCGCTGATGGTGGTCTTGATGGGCGTTTCCTTCGGCTTGGGTTGCTCCTTTTGGGCGACGGTGGGCAGAGCCACCAGCATCATCAACCCTATCAGTGTTGCAATCGCTCGCATCGGTCTTCCTCCAAGCCGATTTTTCGGCTTGCTGGGCGAAATTCCTGCTTGAGATCGAAAGGGTTTGGTGTATGTCATTCTGACTGAACATAGCAGGCTCTTCGCCTTCGGCTCAGAGTGACAAGACCCTTCGCTGACGCTTAGGGAGACGCGGTGGGGGTGTCGTTCTTATGCCCTCTCTTGTCATTCTGAGCGAAGCGAAGAATCTCGACACCAGCCAAGCAGAGACCCCTCGTTAACACTCAGTGTGACAAGGTAAGGTTCTGGGGTTGCCCCGAAGCTCGCTGCACTGGGCTACCGCCTGTACTTGAAGGGGATAGGCGTTCCCTCCAACCCCGCACGATCACCAAAACCCCCCAATTTCCGACAAAATGCACCCAAATTCCCCGAAACTTAACCTGCCCTTAACCAAGCGCAGGATACAATACTGCCGCACACTTGAGTGTGCATGGAGGAAGATGAAATGAGAGTGCTTGGATTACTGCGCACCTATGTTGCGCTCGGCATGGTTTTGACGGTAGTTGGCTTGGCTTCCGCACAGTCCCCTACCCAGATTGCTTTCTGGAACTTCAACGACGATAACACCATCGCCGACGGTGGCGCGCCATCTACAACGCCTTCGCGCGGCTACTGGGAGGCGGTCCTGCGCC
>CAKZQI010000240.1 GCA_937139515.1 uncultured Armatimonadota bacterium
GTTGGCGTTCGCCCTTCAGCACGCCCTCCATCACGGCTTAGACCGCATCATCGTCGCCATCCCCTACACCAGCATCATCGACCAGACCGCCGAGGTCTATCGCCAGATACTGGGCAATCACGCCGTGCTGGAACACCATAGCGCCTTAGACCCCACACGCTGGGACGAAGATGTGTTAGACCGCCAGCGACTGTTGAGCGAGAACTGGGACGCCCCCCTCATCGTGACGACCACCGTTCAGCTGTTTGAGAGCCTGTTCTCCAATCGCCCCACTCGGTGCCGAAAACTGCACAACATCGCTCGCTCGGTGATTGTGCTGGACGAGGTGCAGACCCTGCCTGTGGAGCTGTTGGACGCCACGCTGTTTGCGCTGAAGGAACTGGTGGAGCATTATAGCTGTACGGTGGTGCTTTGCACGGCGACTCAGCCTGCCCTGCAACGCTGGAAGTTGCCCTCGATTACCGAGATTGTGTCCAATCCTGCCCAACTGTATAGCCAGCTCAAGCGGGTGGACTATGTTCGTATCCCTCAGCCCCTCACCCACGCCGAGGTTGCTCAGCGAATGCAGGCACATCCCCAGTGCTTGGTGGTGCTCAACGCGCGTCGCGATGCGATTGAGGTGCTGAATCACCTGCCCAAAGCCGACTCGTTCCACCTGTCCACCTTGCTCTGCCAATATGACCGACGGCGTATCTTAGACGAGGTCAAGCGACGCCTGCAAGCGGATGAACCCTGCTGGTTGGTCTCGACCCAAGTGGTGGAGGCGGGGGTGGACATAGACTTCCCTGTGGCGATGCGCGTGTTCGGACCGCTTGATCGCGTGGTGCAAGTGGCGGGGCGATGCAACCGTGAGGGCAAACTGCCACAGGGGACGGTCTACCTGTTCGAGTTGCAAGGTTCGGGGATGCCGAGGGGCACCTACCGCACCGCAAGCGATCAGGCGGGTATGATACTTCGGCAAGAGAAGTATGACCTGCATCATCCCGACACCTACACCCACTATTTTGAGGCACTCTTCAACAAGACAGCAACCGACGCCGAGAAGATTATGGATGACCTGTGCCATTTCAACTTCAGCACTGTTGGTTCAAAGTATCGCTTGATTGATGAAGATACCGTATCGATGGTGGTCTTCCCAAATGGGGGTATGGCGCAGGCGATTGTCCAGCAAGTTCAGGCAATCGGGATGCTCACGCGCCCCTATTGGCGTCAACTCCAGCCCTATCTGGTTTCGCTCTATCGGCGCGATTTTGAGATGGCGCGCTCCAACGGGCTTATCACCGAGTGTGCAGGACTGTTCCTTTGGAACGGCAACTACGACTCCCGATACGGGATTGACCTCAGTGCGCTTTACGCCGACCCTGCGGATTTGGTTGTTCAGAGCGTGCTTTAGTCCTATAGGGCAACTAACCGCCCGGAACAGCCCTCAACTTTGAATGCGCTCCAAAAACTGCTCTGTAGCCTCACGGGCACGCTGGAGCTTGAGGGCACGCCGTGCCTCGCGGTCTGTGGGGGCTTCAGGCGGTTCGGGCAGGACGCCCCAGTTGGCGTTCATGGGCGGGAACTCGGCGTGCGGATAGCTCGTGATATAGTGCAAGAGCGCGCCAATCATCATCTCACGCGGAGGTTCTAAGGCAGGCTTGCCCTGCGCCAAGCGCGCCGCGTTGATGCCCGCAATAATGCCCGACGCAGCGGACTCCACATAGCCCTCCACGCCCACTAACTGCCCCGCAAAGAACAGTCGGCTATCCTCACAGAACTGCAAGGTTGGGCGCAGGAGGCGAGGCGAGTCGATGTAGGTGTTGCGATGCACCACGCCATAGCGCACGAACTCGGCGTTCTCCAAGCCGGGCACCAAGCGAAAGATTCGCTTCTGTTCGCCCCACTTCATTCGGGTCTGGCACGCCACGAGGCTGTAGAGGGTGCGCTCGTTGTTTTCGGGGCGCAGTTGAAGCACGGCGTAGGGGCGCTTGCCCGTGCGCGGGTCGGTCAACCCGATTGGTTTCATCGGACCGAAGCGCAGGGTATCTTTGCCACGCCGAGCGAGCTCTTCCAACGGTACGCAGCCCTCAAAGAAGCGTGGCTCCTCAAAATCGTGCAGGGGTACCAGCTCGGCGTTCACAATCGCGTCCCAAAAGCGCTCGTACTCCTCTTTGGTGAACGGGCAGTTGATGTAGTCGGCGTCGCCCTTGTCGTAACGGGAGGCGCGGAAGGCCACCGAAAGGTCGATGCTCTCGCCCTCCACGATCGGGCTGGCGGCATCGAAGAAGTGGCAGTCGGCCCGGCCGGTGAAGGCGC
>CAKZQI010000241.1 GCA_937139515.1 uncultured Armatimonadota bacterium
AGGATACTGGACGGCTTGGTTGGCGAGTGCGGGTGTCTCCTGAATGACCGTAATCGGGGGCAAGATGAGCTTGCGATACGCCATCGCCAGTGTCGCCATCGGATTGAGGAAATGATACACCCAGAAGAGGGGTTCCTGCCACGCTTCGGGCACCAAAGTCGTATAGCGCAACTGCTCTGAAAAATAGATAATCGGCGTGAGGAAGAACATCAACTGAAGCCCCACGCTCACCAGATACTTCACATCCTCGTAAAACACATTCCAGCTGGAGATTAGGAGCGACAGCCCCACGACCCAGAGGGTCTGGCTCAGGATAGCGAGGGGCACCAGAAGCAAACCCCATTGTAGAGGCGCGCCCACATACAGGTAGAGATAGACGAACAGCACTCCCATCGCCAGCAGGAAATGGATGAGGTTCGCGCAGGTCGTCGCCAGAGGGAGCAACGCGCGGGGAAAGTAGATTTTGCGAATGACCTGCATATAAACCAGTAGGGTCTGGCTGGAGTCTAGCAAGGCGAACTGAAAGAATGTCCACGGCAGATACGCCACCAGAATGTAGGCGGAGTAGTTGGCGATGCGCATGCCCATCACATATTTGAACACGATGGTCATCACCATCACGGTGACCAGCGGGTTCAGGAGCGACCAGAAGAACCCCAACGCCGAGTTCTTGTAGCGCACCCGTAGTTCACGGATGACAAGAGTCCACAACAGTTCCCGATATTGCCACAGCTCGCTGAGTTGGGCACGCACGCTAAGATGATACCGCAGAGGTGGGCACAAGTTCGCCTAACTACACACAAGGTATTCTGAGAGAGCGGAAGCGTGCTTGTTTGCCCTCACCCACCCCAGCCCGCCCTCTCCCACGCTGTGGGCGAGGGAGGGAGCCAGCCCGATGGTTCCCCCTGCTTGTGGGGGGAACCTGACGGAGGGGGGCAAGAAACCCTCTCCCCAGCCCTCCCCCTAAACGCAGGGGGAGGGAGCCAACGACTCCCCTCTCCTGCAGCGGGGGAAAGTTTCTATCCGAAAGTTGTACACGCCCGACAGTTTGATTCCGTCGCAGTTGCCCGTAGGGCCGATATTGCGCACCACAAGGTGGCTCAACACGATATGGCGAGTGGGCGATTCGGGTTGCCCACCGTCGTCAATATTGATACCGTTGTAGCGTGCACCCTCCACCACGAGATGGCGTAGTTCCACATGGCTTGCACGGCTTAGTTGGATGCCGTTTGTGCCCCCGCGTATCACAGGAGGTTTCTGGGGGTCTTGAGCAGAGATGATTATCGGCTTGTCAGGCTGACCGTGGAGGTTAGTGACGAAAAGACCGCCCTCGTACTCGCCGGGAGCAACCAGAATCGTATCGCCGGGCTGGGCGTTTCTCAAGGCAGAACGCAACTGTGCGGTGTCTTGTACGACCACCTGACGCTGGGGCAAGGAAGGAACCACCAGCGCTATCAGCAGAGCCACGCTCAGCCCACTCCGAGGTTTTAGAAAAGAGAGTTTCACAATCCGTTTGGCGAAAGGTTCCTAAAACCCAACGGCTTGTCCTTCGGCACGCGGGTCAGAACCCGCGAGATAGGCAATTGTCGTGCTGGACAGGATAACTTCGGCACATGGATGGACGACTTACCGTTGCTCCCTTCCGGACCTGGCGGGGTTCACCGTCGCTCCATTGCGAAGGTCCCGCCCAGACACGACAGCAAGAGTTTACCCCAGACGCTCTATTTCTGTGGGCACGCCTCCCGCCTTAGCGGATTTCCACGCCGCCTCGGTGAAGGCAATCACGCGCAGGGCGTCTTCGGGTTTGGACTGCACTTCCTCGCGCCCCAAGATGGCGTTCACGAAGTTGATGACTGGTTGGCTCCCTTCGGGCAACTGCTCTTGGCAGTAGCGGTGTCCCTGATTGTTGCAGACCTCCAGCTGGTCGTGGCGAATGAGGTAAGTGCCTTCGCTCCCGACCACCGTAATCTCCTCGTGCCAGCCGACATGCGTGCTGCCGATGATAGAGAGGTTGCCAATTGTGCCGTTGGCGTACTCAAACGCCAGGGCTGAGTCGATGTCCACGGGGCGGTCGTAGTAGCGCATATACGCGCTCACCTTCGTTGCGGGCGCGTCGATAATCCACATCAGGAAGTCCACCAGGTGCGAGCCGGTGTCGTTGATTTGCCCTCCGCCTGACAGTTCGGGGTCTTGGCGCCAAGTGCCCTGAGTGGCACGCATCCAGTTCTGCAGGTTGATTGCTTGTACGAAATGAACTTCGCCAATCTCCCCACGCCGAATGCCCTCGTACACATAGCGATAGACGGGGATGTAGTGTCGCTGGTAGGCGACCAGCCCAATCTTGCCCATTTCGCGAAGCCGTTGGATGAAGTGCCGTGCGTGCTCCACCGTGCAGACCATCGGCTTTTCTATCATCACATGAAGCCCCTTGTCCAGCGAGTCCATCGCTTGCGGATAGTGCTGGGTGTGGGGGGTGACGATAATCACGCCGTCCATCTCCACCTTGTCCAACATCTCGCGGTAGTCGTCAAAGAAGGGCACTTCGCTCAGGTGGGGGAAGCGGTCGGTGGTGTATTTGCGCTGGTCGGGGCTTGGCTCGGTAATCGCTACCAGCTGGGCGTCGGGAACTCCTTGAAGCACATTAATATGGTGGCGTGCCATGCCACCACTGCCAATCAATCCCAATCGTACTTGACTCATCGTAGTGTATGCCTCCGCTTAGAGTTCGTGTCGCGGTTGGTTCTCAATTTCGGCAGGTTCAGGTGGTTTCCTGCATTTTTCTGAACGTATAAGGGATGTGAGGGGGTTGGAAAAATGCGGGGAGCGCGGGCGTCTCGCCCGCTCGTGTCTTCGCATCCTGCCCAAGATTCCCTGAACAACGGTGCAGACGAGACGCCTGCGCTCGCTGCGCACGCACCCTGCCTCTCCTGCTTCGGGTAGATTGCGTCTCGACCGACGAATGCAGAACGATACTTTGGCGTGTTTCATTGGCTGGATGCCCAAGACGCAATACCTCAAGATGCTCTGCGACTCTGAGCGAAGCGAAGAGTCTCCGTTTTGGGGTTTGTCGAGATTCTTCGCTTCGCTCAGAATGACAAATAGGGGGCAGAATGACAATCCTCAGCCCTGGCACCCTGAGCGCCAGCGAAGGTCTCTACAGAGGGTATTGTGTAGGGGTACTCCCTGTGCTTGTCCTTCTTCTATGCTTTACATTTCCCTCTTACGCCACTTGCGTAGGGCAATCCGAGCCACTGCGACGGCGGGTTGTATTTGGGGCGTGCGAAAGCGGGCTTTAGGATACTCTTCTTTGAACCGTGTCTGAAACTCTGCCCGATAAGGCGAGCGTTCGCGGAACATCCCGCCCGTCAGTGCAACAGTGAGGGCGCGGTCGGTGGGGAAAACTGGGCGCGCACAGGCAAGCGCATCCTCGGCAATCAGGTTCCCGCACTCGGTGAGGATACGGCGTGCGGTTTCGTCCCGACGCTTGGCGGTCGCCACAACGCTGGGGGCGAAACCCGCTATCCGATGACGGGGCACACCCTGCTGGTAGAACAGGGGAATGAGCGTGCGCAAGTCATCCACGCTGAAGTAGGTCTGCACTGCTTGTATCAATTTTGTGTGCGGGTCGCGTCCATCCCAAGCGCGCACGGCAGAACGGATGGCTCGCAGGGCGACATCGTAAGCGCTCCCCTCATCGCCCAAAAGCGCGCCCCACCCGCTCACACAGCGGGCTAACTGGTCGCCTACGAAGGCGCAGATGAGCGCACCCGTGCCCGCCACCACTGTCAGCCCGTGGGCACGGTCAAGCCCTGTGCTAACGAACGCCATGCGCGCCTCCTCCACAGGGAACGCCAGCGGGTTGCCCAAGCGTTGCAGAACCCACTCCCAGTTCGCTACGGTGCCTGCGACGGTGTGCCCCAGCGCAAGCACGGGTTCGTCAATCCCTTCCAGCGCACCCTCAATCGCTTGGGTGAACGAGTTGCGCTGTTCTGCCTCTGAGACGAAGTTCAGGTTTGCAGGTCCGCCCTCGGCGTAGCCAAGCAGGTTGCCCTCCGTATCCAGTACGGCGCACCCGGTTTTGGTTCCGCCGCCTTCCAAGCCGACGATAACGCCCATCTCACGCTTGTTTGAGGAATCGGCGCGTGCTGAGGGTAGCAGGCACGGCACGCCCGCGAATTTCAACGGCGCACGGCATACCCGCCTTCGCAGAGCTCGCAGGGATGTACGCCATGCCGATGCCCTTTTCCAAAGTGGGGGAGTAGACCCCACTGGTGAGCATACCAACAGCGTCGCCCTCAATCATCACGGGGTAGCCCTCGCGGGGCACACCGCGCTCCTGAAGCACGACGCCCATCAACTTGCGCTGAGGACCTGACTGCTTGACCTGTTGGATTATCTCGGCGCCGATGTAGTCGGTACGCTCGCTCACGAGCCAGTTTAGACCCGCCTCTATCGGGTTGGTTTCGTCCGTCAATTCATGACCGTACAGGTGCAGACCGGCTTCCACACGCAACACATCCCGCGCACCCAACCCGCACGGGGTAGCACCTGCCTCTACCAGTGCCTCCCAGAGAATCTCGCCCAACTCAGCAGGGGCAATCAGTTCAAAGCCGTCCTCGCCCGTATAGCCCGTGCGCCCTGCCCAGAGCGCAGTCCCCTGAAAATCCACCTGAGCAATCCCAAAGCGTGGAACAGCGGACAGGTTGGCACCCATCAGTGTACTGAGCCGTGCTACGGCTTCAGGACCCTGAACCGCTACCATCACGGTCTGCTCGGTCTGGTCATCAATGGTGACATCGGTTCCGAACTCAGGGCGCCAGCGGTGGAACCAGGCGAGGTCTTTTTCGCGGTTCGCTGCGTTGAACACGACCAGCCATCGTTGGGGTTCCAGCCGATAGAGGATGATGTCGTCCACCACACCGCCTTGCTCGTTGGTGAGAACGGTGTACTGTCCTATTCCGTCGGCGACCTTGGTCAAATCGGAGGGAACCAGCTTGCTGAGGTACTCGCTGGTGTGGGCGCCTTGAAAATAGGCGCGTGCCATATGGCTCACATCAAAAATGCCCCAGCGTTGGCGCACGGCGCGGGTCTCCTCAATAATTCCTGCGTACTGGACAGGCATCTCCCAGCCAGCGAACTCCACCATCCGCCCGCCGTGCCGCCGGTGGGCATCATACAGGGCTGTGCGTTTCATCGGTCTATTGGTTCTCTTCGGTGCGTTCAACTCCTGCATGCTCTTGAGTACAGGCAGACGAGCGGGGGGTATCAATCCAAGGCAATCTGCTATTTCTGCGAACAGACATACCGCCACCTCCATACCTCGTATTTTTGATGTATAATGGTTCAGGAGGAAACGAAATGAGAGTGTTTCTTGTCGGCGTGCTGAGCGCGCTCGTTTTGATGGTCGTACATGCACAGCGCTATGTGATGATGCCGGACAGCACCAACAACCGTCTGGTGTTGTTTAGCCCTGTGGATGGAAGCTTGGTCAATTCTTCGTTGTTTGGGCTGGCTGGCGGGACTCCCGTCCACGCAATTCAGGTCGGCAACGAAATCTGGGTCTCAGAGCAGGTAGGTGACCGTATTTCCCGTTGGTCTCTTTGGGGCACCCCGCAAGGGCAGATAGGACCGTCGGGGCTGGACAACATTCGGGGGATGGCACGGATTGGCGACCGGGTCTTTGTGACGAATGCCCAAACGGGGAACGGCGCGCCCGGTCCTGCAATCGTGATATTCTCAACCTCAGGCGCACCGCTTGGGTTTTTCTCCACGAGTGCCACCTCTTCTAGTCCCTTCGCTATCTTGGGCTTCAATGACTCGCTACTGGTTGCATCTGCCAACGCCAACGACGACATTCACCGCTATTCCTACGATGGAACCTCGCTGGGCACTTTTCATAACAGCACCTCGCTGAATTTCGCCGAGCAGATGACTGACGCGTCAGACGGGGATATCCTCGTGGCGGGCTTCTCGTCCAACAATGTGGTCAAGTTAG
>CAKZQI010000242.1 GCA_937139515.1 uncultured Armatimonadota bacterium
CGGGCGTCCCTGCCCGTGAAACCTCGTAGCACGGGCGTCCCTGCCCGTGAAACCTCGTAGCACGGGCGTCCCTGCCCGTGAAACCTCGTAGCACGGGCATCCCCGCCCATCGACTTGAGGGTGCCTCGCATCAGTCTCTCTTCTACACAATCGCCTCGAACACATCGGGCAGAGGAAGATTTTTATCAGGCAACACCTCAAGCCAGCCGAGTGCTGCCAAATGACGAATCGCCGAAGCAACTTGCTCTTTGCTAAGGGGCGGGCGACGCTTCTGTTTCCACGCCAGCACTGCGTCCAGCACTTCCATTTCCGTCGGAAGAGAGCACTTCTCCTGCGCCAACTCTCTGCCCACAAACAACACCGTGGCGACAATCTCGGCGCGCTCGGTGTTGAGACGCATAAACAGGTCGGTCGTCTTGCGAATAATCGGCACATATCGCTCTAACTGTTCGGCATAGGCTTTATATGCGTCTTCGTAGGTCGAGCCGACCCGTACCTGTATCATTTTTCCGACCTTTTCCTCCCGAATCAGTCCGTGGTTTTGTAGGGTCGCAATCAGAGGTTTTAGCCCTTCTGCAAAAGGTCCGTAGCTCCCGCGTCGGAACTCCAGCCCCGTGTCCAGGCCCTCTGCCGTTGCGACATAGACCAGCTTCTGGAAACCCGTTCGTCCTATCGGATAATGATATGGCTGAGACTCGATGCGCTTCAGAATCTCAACAAGAGCGACCCACTCAGGTCGGACCCACTTCGGGTCGGGCATCGAAAGGTTTTCCAATTGCAACGCCGGCTGTTTCAAAAAGGCGAGCTGAAGTTCTTCGTGGGGGGTTCCATAGGGAGCATAGAGCTCCACAGGTATCTCTAACTGGCTAAGATAGCGATAGAGCGTCGGACCCACAATCCGCCATTCTAACTGACCATGCCCGCAACCTAAGGGAGGCACTGCCAGCGAGGTGATACCCCACTCGCGATAGTGTGCGATGAGATATTTCAATCCCTCGACGATTGCGTCCAGTTTAGCGACACTGCGCCAGTCGTCCTTAGTGGGGAAGTTGAGTATCCATGGGGGTTGCTCTCGGCGATAGAGATAGGGCTTGCCCAACACGACCTCACCACGCTGACAGCGCTCCTGATAATCCGTGAACATATCGGGAAATCGCAGTTTGAACTCTAAAGCGATTCCCTTGCCCATCACGCCTCGGCAGTTGACCGTATTAACCCAAGTTTGCGCTTTGGATTTGAACAGGTCACCAACCAGCACCTGCACCTTCGGGTTCTCTCTCTCCACGGCTCCCTACTGGTTATCGCGCAAAGAAAAGGTGCGCGTCAACCGCAATCGGTTTCTCAAAACCTTGCAACCTCAGTGCCTCTGCCGACACTTCACACGACACATAGGCACCGATGATATATTCTACCTCGATTCTGTGGGGTACGAGCACCTCAGCACATCGCTTGCGCTTTTTCTCCCATTCGCGAATGATGTCCTCGTCAGTCCACCATTGCGCAAACATATCCTCGGAGTTGAGGTCAGACAAACCGCTTGGAGCAGGCAAAAACCGAGTGTATCTGCTTGCCGCGTTGCCGTCAGTAATGACAACATCCTGCAAATCCAGCACACGGGAACTGATTCGCAGGACGCATAAGTCCTGATGCTGTGCCTTCAACACATACAGCATCGGATTGCGGGCATGAAAGTAGAGGTTAACATAGTCGTGCAGGTGCAACCCAAGTGGAACCTTAATATCTTTGCGACGCTCCTGAACGCCTGGCATCGCAACCGTGCTGTGGGGAACTTTATGTGCACGGTTATGCGATAGTAGTCCAAGCTTGAGGATGGATGAGATATTCTGAATAGGGGAGATATAGTGTAGCTCTGTGACATCTTTTCTGGTCATGGCACACTATGCTGAGTATACCTGATGAAGCGACTCTGAGGCAGGAGACCTCTGAACGGTGTCGTAAATACCTTTCTGAACACTGATTCGGGTGAAGCATTATGCGCAAACAGACCTACAACTGGGGCATTCTGGGCACGGGCAAGATCGCCAAGCGCTTTATGCAGGCGGTGTTCTATGTGCCTGAAGCGCGCGTGGTGGCGGTCGGCTCACGCGCCCAGCACACCGCCGACGCCTTCGGAAGCCACTTCGGCATCCCCAAACGCTATGCCAGTTATCAGGCGGTTTTAGAAGACCCCGAAGTGGAGATTGTGTATGTTGCCACGCCCCACAGCCTGCACGCCGAGAACACGATTCAGGCGTTGCAAGCGGGTAAGCATGTGCTGTGCGAGAAGCCCTTCACGCTCAACGCACGCCAAGCCGAAGAGGTGGTCGCCTACGCGCGTCAATCGGGGCGCTTCGTAATGGAGGGTATGTGGACGCGCTGTTTCCCCTTGATGCGCGAGGTTGTTCGGCGCGTGGAGGCGGGCGAGTTGGGCGACCTGAGCCTGGTGCAAGCCGACTTCGGCTTCCAACCCCCTTTTGACCCCACCAGCCGACTGTTCAACCCCGAGCTGGGTGGGGGCGCCCTGCTGGATGTGGGCATCTACCCTGTGGCGTTGGCGCTCCAGTTCCTAGGGGTGCCTCATCAGATGGTCTCCTCGGCGATAGTTGGGCAGACGGGTGTGGACGAGGTCTGTGCGATGATATTTCACTACTCGGCAGGTGCGTTGGCGGTGTTGAGCGCTTCCATTCGGGTGAACACGCCCAAGCAAGCTGTGCTCTGCGGAACCAAAGGCACGATACTGTTGCCCGCCCCTTGGTGGAAGCCCTCTGAAGCCTACCTGACCCGCGCTGATGGCTCACAGGAACATCTCCAGTTCTCCTACGAGGGCGATGGGCTACAGTTTGAAATCCGCCATGTGCACGACTGCCTCCACAAAGGTTTGACCGAAAGCCCTTGGATGCGCTTGGACGAGACACTCATCCTGATGCGCCTGATGGACGCTCTGCGTGCCCAGTGGGGAGTGGCTTATCCTCAAGAGCGTGCATAGGGGCTAACACCCCTCTCGGTCACTGTGAGCGAAGCGAAGAATCTCAACGAAACTCAAGCACAGCCCCTTCGCATGAGGGTGTTTAAAAAAATAGCAAGCGTATAACGCAAAGGCGTGTTTGTTAGCCCTCACCCTCCCCAGCCCTTACATACTCCAAAACTCGCCCAAACCGGACACGGCGAACCCCGCAAAAGTGTAGGTTTTTTGAGGCATTGGTCGTGTCTATTTGCTTCGTAGCCTTGAGAGCAACACCCCCGCGAGGATGAAGCCCCCAGCGAGACCGATTAGCATTCCCCACCCCACACGCCACACCGAAACCTCAAGGGGCGAATGGAGGTGGCAGAAGGTGTTCACGATGGAGACCTGCCCAATCGTGCCCAGCAACATCGCCAGCGGAAGCCAACTGCGCACTCGGCACACCAGCAAGGCGAGCGCCACGACCAACATCGGATGCCCCATCAGGAACTCTTTGGTGCGGGGGCGCACATTCATCACATTCTCCAGAAGCGACCGGAACTGGAGTTCCCAATCGGGCACGGCGCCGGGTGCCTCGTTGCCTGTGCGGATGAGCATCAGCCCGATTGCGCCCAACACGACGCCTATCAAAGCGACTTGACCCCACAACATCGGGCGCTGGAGCCACTCGCGCCAGAATCGCCAGGCCCCAAACGCATACGCTGAGTAGAACAGGAGCACCAGCACCAGCGGAAGCGCATGCGCCACCTTGACCCCCGCGAACTGGTCTGCCTTGATGAAGAACGGCGTGCCCGCTAAAAGCCCGACGATATGAAGCGCGCCCATCAGGCTCCAAGCGAACGGGAGGGGGAGTAAAGTCAGGATAGCCCATCCTGCTGAAGCCCTTACCCTCCCCAACCCTCCCTCTCCCGCAGCGTCGGGAGAGGGGTCGGGGGTAGAGGGGGCTTCAGAAAACCGCTCCCCCCTGCCCCCCTCTCCTGTGAAGAGAGGGGGGGGTGAGGGGTCTTCTAACCTCTCCCCCCCTGCCCCCCTCTCCTGAAAAGAGAGGGGGGCAAGGGTTGACAACATCACCATCCCAATCGTGGGAAACAGAAGCGCACTCGCCAGAGCCACCAGCTTGCGCCCTTCAGGAAGCGCGCACAGAAGCGCAAACCCCACTCCCAATCCCAGCGGAAGCCAGAGCCTCCAGCCACCCCCCAGCAGTTGACTTAGGAGCCAACCACACAACACCCCCACACCGAAACCAATCCCAAGCCACTTCCACGGCTCTATCTGCCATTCGGGGTAGGGGCGCGCACCTGCCTCACGCAGCGCGTAGCCCGCTCGGTGGAGTGCGCGCTCCAACTCAACAATCGCCTCTCGCATCTGCTGGGTGTCGGCGGAGGCGAGCCGAAAGTAGACCACGCGAATGTTGCGCTCCTGAACCGCCCGCTCAAAGCGCTCCACCACTTGGCGCGGCGCCATCAGCAGGCTCTCGGCGGAGGTGATGCTGTGCACGCGCACCGTGCGGTCGGGAAGCGTCTGGCTCAACTTGGCGTCTCCTGCCTGACGCCCGAACTCCACGCTTCCATACCTTAGTCCCAGCGAGCGAAACGCCCGTGCGGTGGTCTCCAGCTGGCTTCGGTAGCCCAACACTTGGTCGCCTGCAAAGATGACGAGCGTCGCACCCTGCTGGCGTGTCTTGAGGAGAACGCCCCGAACGCCGACAGCGCCCAGTCCGAGCGTGTTGGTCAGACGCGCCACGATGGGCTTGCCTCCCAAGCGCACCTGCGCCACTTGATCGGGGTCTAACCCCAGCCCGATTTGGGCAATCACACTCGGCTCGCCCACCACGGCGAACGGAGCGCCACTTGGGGAGACCACCCGCACATGGGGCTGGTCGGCAGGCGGGTCAATCTGAACCTTGGCGCGCAGGGCGAGCATCTGCTTCGCCTGCTGGAAGCGCGCTTCCGAGAGTTGATAGACCCAACGCCCTCCTTCCCAGCGCCTTGCGCCCCACTGCTCCAAGTTGCCTTCGGTCAGCGCCACGCTGAACGGCGTTTGGAAATCCTTGAGCCACTCGGCGACCGTCATGCCCGCACTGCTGGCGAGGCTCGCCACATCGGCGTAGTCCAGCACCAGCTCCACCGCACGGTTCCGGCTCTCAATCTGCCAGCGCTCGATCGCAATCCAGCCTGCTAACCCCGTGGAGACCAACAGGGCAAGCACCACCAAAACACGGTTCCACCGCTCCACAGCGTAGATTGTAGCACACGGGGTACAATTGAAGGGCTAAAATGACGGCACGCATCGGGCTTCTTACCGTCGAACTCTACATTGGTGGCTGTCGCTCCCTGAAGGAGAAGCGTCAAGTGCTCCAGAGCCTCACCACCCGATTGCGCAACGATTTTAACCTTTCTATTGCCGAGGTCGGTCATCAAGACCTGCACCAGCGCGCCTGCTTGGCAATCGCCTGCGTGGGTAATCAGAGCGACTTCGTCAATCGCGTGCTGGATACCGTGCAGGAACGCCTGGCGACAGAAGGGCGTATAACAGTCTTGGAGACCTATTTAGAAATCATCTGAGGAGGACGCCGATGGGCGGACGAATGGAACGACTCGAATCGTTGTTGACTGCCGAGATTAGTCAGATTCTACTCCGCGAAATCCCCGCCAACACGAGTATGGCGACCGTGACGGGCGTGCGGATTGCGCGCGACCTGTCCAACGCCACCGTCTATGTGAGCATTATGGGCGATGAGGCGAGCCGAAAGCAAACGATTGCCGACCTGCAACACTCGGCAGGCTATATTCGTGGATTGTTGGGCAAGCGCCTACACCTGAAACGAATCCCGAAACTGCAGTTCGTGGATGACCCCTCCCTGAGGGATGTTGACCGAATTGCGCAACTGCTCAAGGATGGCTAAGCCGACGATTGCCTGGATGCCCGTGCGCCTCATCCACCCGATTTTGGAAGGGCGGATGAGCCTCAACGACTGGCTGGAAAGTGCGCCGAAGCTGGGCGTGCAGGCGGTAGAAATCTAC
>CAKZQI010000243.1 GCA_937139515.1 uncultured Armatimonadota bacterium
GGAAAACTCAGGCGGACGGGAAACGCCAGAGCGACACGATACCTGCTCCCCGATTAGAATCTTGCACCTGCAAGATTCACCTTTGCACTTGCAAGATTCTCTTCCCTCCCCCAACGAACGGAGTCAGGAGCGGTTGGCAGTCTAAGAGGCACGGAGTGTGTGAGGTTCGGGTATGCTTCTGGGTGATGAGCGCACAGCCCAAACTGCGAGAGCGGAGCGCCCAACCAAGCATGCAATTAGCCCCCTGAACTTAGGCAACAGAGCCGTAAGCACCCCCCTATACCGAGGCACTGTTTACTAACCGAGAAAGCCAGCAGGGCTATTGAGGAAGATAAGCAATCACTGCCGAAAGCACAAAGAACACCACTGCCAGGATTAGGGTCAGCCGAGAGAGGTTATCATCAAAGCCGGGCTTCGCTTTTGCGTACATTCCCTCTGCTGCCCCCGGCGAGAAAATGCCCTCCGAGCGCGTGGTCTGAATCGTCACCAAAAAGATAAACACCACAGCAACGATAATTACTACCCAAGTGAGTACTGTAGTCAGGACCGCCATCGTTGTTCCTCGTCCATTTGATAGAGTCGCTCGCGCACCTCGTCCACTGGCTCCTCTAAGGAGCGTGAGACCTCTTCGCCTGCTTTTTTGAACTCGCGCATGGCTTGCCCCACGGAGCGTGCGATTTCGGGCAACTTGCGAGGCCCAAAAATCAGCAGCGCAATCACGAAGAGCACCATGATTTCGCTGAAACCAATGCTTCCAAACATAGTCCGCCTCCTCGCCAGTGCGTCAGCGAGCGCTATGATTATACCCCACTCGCCCCGCCTTTTGGGAGCGATAAAGGAAGGGGGGACGGTTTTGACCGCCCCCCACTCCGTGCCTCCTCTTTGTGGAATGGCTCAGAACTCGTCGCCCGTAGCGCCGAAGTTGAACAGCACAATCAACAGGTCCGCATCGTCCACAACGCCGTCGCGGTTGACATCGGACTGGGCGTTGTTCCCGCCGAACTCAAACAACACCGCCAGCAGGTCCGCATCGTCCACGACATTATCTTGGTTCACATCGCCGTTGGTGAGCGTGAAGTTCTGGTTGACAGTGCCACCGTTGAGGTTCACGGTCGCCTTCTTCTTCAAGCCGGGGCTGAGCTGAACCAGCACTTCTGCCGAGCCAGTGCCGTTGACCTGAAGCGAATAGTCGCCTGCAGCGCTCAGCGATACCGTGTAGGTATCCACCGTGCTACCCCGCTTGACCCTGACCGTCGCCTGACGCCCTGCATAACTGCCTGTGTAGCCGTTGATGGTAATCAAGCCCTGCACGGTCGTTTGCAGAGGCGCAGGAACCCCGTACACGCGCATCGCAAAAGTGGAAGGAGTGTTGTTTTGGAGCTGGTAGCCAACATAAGGGTCGTCAGGGTTATTCGGCTCATACTGAGTAAAATAGTCCATGTTGCAATCTAATCCCGAAAGCGCTCCGCATACCCACGCAGCAGGTGGCGAGAGCTGGATACCAACATACAGGTTGAAGCGGTTCGGGCAGGTGCCCTCCTCGCCCATGCGCCCCGTCACAACCGTGAACATGACCTCTCGCTTACTCGCGAAACAGGCGAAGTCCACTCCCTTGCCTGTCCCTGCACTCTCGTAGACGGGTACAATATCCCCACGCCTTATGTTTAGAAAAATCCTGATAGCCAACCGCGGTGAAATCGCAGTGCGTGTTATCCGTGCCTGCCGAGAAATGGGGATTCAGACGGTTGCCGTCTACTCCGAAGCCGACCGCGACGCCCTGCATGTGCGCTTAGCCGACCAAGCCGTCTGTATCGGTCCCGCGCCCAGTAGCGAGAGCTACCTCAATATCCCCCATATCCTGATGGCGGCGCTGATGACGGAAGCGGAAGCCATCCACCCCGGCTACGGCTATCTGTCCGAGCGCAGTAGTTTCGTGCAAGCGTGCGAGACGCAGGGCATTCAGTTCATCGGTCCTTCGGCGGAGGCGGTCGCCAAAATGGGCGATAAGGTTCAGGCGCGGGCGATTGCCGAGTCGGCAGGCGCGCCTGTGTTGCCCGGCACTCGCGGCGCCATCCGCTCGGAGGAAGAGGCGCTCCAACACGCCCGCGCCATCGGGTTTCCCTTGCTCATCAAAGCGGCAGCGGGCGGTGGGGGGCGAGGCATTCGGATTGTGCACAGCGAGGACTCACTCCTGCCCTCCTTACGAATTGCCCAATCGGAGGCGCAATCGGCGTTCGGCTCGCCCGATGTCTACTTAGAGAAGTACATTCCCGAACCGCGCCACATTGAAGTGCAAGTGCTTGCCGATGCGCACGGCACGGTGCTTCATCTTTACGAGCGCGAATGCTCGCTCCAGACCCCACGCCACCAGAAGATGATAGAGGAGGCACCCGCACCCAACCTGCGCCCGGAAGTGCGTCAGGCACTGGGCGAGACCGCCGTCAACATCGCCCGCGCCGTCGGCTATCAGAACGCAGGCACCATCGAGTTCCTGATGGACAGCGAACAGAACTTCTATTTTATTGAGATGAACACCCGCCTCCAAGTGGAGCATCCCGTGACCGAAGCCATCACGGGAATAGACATCGTCCAATGGCAGATACGCATCGCGGCGGGCGAACCGCTCCCCTATCAGCAGACCGACATCCCCATTCAGGGGCACGCGATTGAAGCGCGCTTGACCGCCTCCATCCCCGAACACGATTTCACGCCCTCCACAGGGCAGATTAGTCAGTGGATTGCGCCGGGCGGGCCAAGCGTTCGGGTAGACAGCCACCTGTACACGGGCTATTCGGTACCGCCGTTCTACGACCCGCTCTTGGCGAAGGTGATTGCGTACGCCCCAACTCGGCACGAGGCGGTGCGTCGGCTCCGTCGGGCACTGGATGAGACCACGATTGCTGGCGTCCAGACCGACCGAGAGTTTCTGATGCGCCTGATTGACACGCCCGAATTTCACGCAGGGGAAGTCTCCACGCCGTTTGTGCCCCGCCTGCTGAGGGGGGCAATCGCTACGGGAGGCGAGCGCTTATGAGCTCTCAACCGCCTCCACGCATTCCGCCTCTGCGCCTTGCCCGCGAATGGGCAGTGCGTATCCTCTACCAAATTGATGTGGGCGAACGAGACCCCGAAGAGGTTATCCAAGAGGCGCTTGCCGTGGCAGAACTGAAACCCCAACAACAAGAGTTCGTGCGCCAGCGCGTGCTGGGCACGGTGGAACACCAAACAGGGGAGATTGACCCGCTCATTGAGCAGTTCGCACGAGGCTGGAAGATGAGCCGTATGGCGGTAATTGATCGCAATATCCTGCGCCTTGCAACCTACGAACTCAAATATCACCCCGAAGAACCCTACCCGATAGTGATTGACGACGCCATAGAGATTGCAAAAAAATATAGCACTGCCGAGTCGGGGCGTTTCGTGAACGGAGTGCTGGGCGCAATCGCACGCCACCTCTATCCCCCAACCGAAACAACCGAGGGGGTTTGAAATATCGTAGCACGGGCATTCTGCTCGTGAAGGGTATCTTGGGCAAGACGCCCAAGCCACGCAGTGTAGCACGGGCATCCTGCCCGTGAAGGGTATCTTGGGCAAGACGCCCAAGCCACGCAGTGTAGCACGGGCATCCTGCCCGTGAAGGGTATCTTGGG
>CAKZQI010000244.1 GCA_937139515.1 uncultured Armatimonadota bacterium
CAGCAGACCCATTCTGCCCTGACCTACCCGATTTTTCACGGGCAGGATGCCCGTGCTACGATTTTTCAAACACCCTCACGACATCCCTTGACAAACCGCTACGGGATGTGCTATAATAGGGATGCTTGGTGGCAGCTGCCCCAAGCCATGGGTGTTCCATGACAGTAGGTTTTTAGCCTACCTATGAGGGGTGGAAGACGAGAAAGCAGGCACACAGAAGTGAGCAGTTTGTGTCCTTTGGCTCATCCAGCAGGCTAACTAACTGTTTTCTACTTTTTAATCGTTCTTCACCTATCACGGGCAGGGATGCCCGTGCCACGAGCTGGCGATCTTCCCACTTCTAGTATTCTCCACCCAAAGCGCCACGCTCGCCCCGACCTACCCCTGTGAGAGCTCCACCTCCGGAGTCGGCACAGGAACGCGCTTCCACTCCACCCAAGCTTTGTAAGCGGTGTAGGGTAAGCGTGGCAAGTAGTAGCCCAACACCCCCAACACCGCTCGATGAACCGAAGGGCGCAGGGGACGCGCCTCCACCGCCTGCCAAAGCCCCGTACGATAGGCATAATCCAAACTGGCGTAGGTGGCAAGCAGACCGCGCTTCCCCACCCACTCGGCTAACTGGTCAGAGACCGTACGCTCCAAGAGGGCTTCGGGCAGGTCCAACCAACGACGAAGCTCACGGTAGAGTGTCCTCAGGTCATCGGTGTAGCCGTGCTGACACGCCTGCTGACGCAACTGGGCATAACGCACGCGCTCCAGCGGGTAGTCGCACGGGATTTGCACAATCTGCGCCACCGCATGCACCAGCCAGCGCACCCGCTCCAAGTCCCACACGGGGTCTAAGAGCCGTATCTCTATCGTGCCCAGCCGTCGCGAAAGGATGAGGTCTTGGAAGCGGTAGTAGGGGTCTTCACGCAGTGCCCCAATCGCAAACGAGTGGGCGATGCGATAGGACGCCCCGAAATAGGTGCCCCCCGCATACGGACTGCTGACAGTGAGCAGGCTCAACAAGGGCAGAAAGTAAGCGAGGTTGGCATAGGCGCGCTCTCGCCATTCGGGGGGCACGCCGATATGGAGATGAAGCCCCCCTGTGTTGGTGGGCGCCTCTATGTCAAACAAGTGTCCCACTGGGACGATGTAGGCATCGTCCACGACTCGCGCGAGGTCTTGACGGCGCTGTCGCAGTTCTTCCAGAAGCGCATTAGGGTCGGTATGGACGCGGGTGGCTATCTCTACCGTGCTCATCAGCCCATAGCGCACATCCCTGCCCCGCGCGAAGTTGGTGGCGGAGTGCTTGTAATAGTGGCTGGGTTTGCGCCACATCAAGCGCGCCATCGCATAAAGCGCACTCAAGTGGGGGCGCGTGGGCGCGGTGAGAAACAGCTCCTCCTCAATCCCGAAGGTGGGCACGAACCCGCTCATGGGCGCACCACCGTATTGTCAATCAAGCGCGCCTTGCCAAAGAAGACCGCCACCGCAATCAGCGTTGGTTGCTCGATCTGCTCCACAGGCTCCAAAGTCTCGGCGTCCACCACTTCCACATAGTCTATTCGGGCGAGCGGTTCGCGGGCGATGCGTTGACAAACTCCCTCACGGAGGGTACAGGCGTCTCGTTCACCCGATTGCACCTGCTCTTCTGCCCAACGCAAACTGCGATACAACACGGTTGCGCTCCGGCGCTCTTCAGGCGTGAGATACACGTTGCGCGACGACATCGCCAAGCCGTCTGCCTCGCGCACAATCGGGCAGGGCACAATTTCAATCGGCAGGTTCATATCCCGCACCATCTGCTGAATGATGCGCAGTTGCTGGTAGTCTTTCTGCCCGAAGTAGGCGCGGTCGGGCGTGAGGATATGGAACAGTTTCATCACTACGGTCGCCACGCCGTCAAAGTGAGTGGGGCGCGAGCGTCCACACAGCGGCGCCGAGAGTTTGGGCACGCGCACGAGGGTCTGATAGCCTTCGGGATACATCTCGCCCACTTCAGGGTGAAACAGCGCCTCCACACCGACCGATTGGGCAAGCTGGTGGTCGCGCTCGAAGTCGCGAGGGTAGCGCTCCAAGTCTTCACTGGGAGCGAACTGGAGGGGGTTCACGAACAGGCTCACAATGACCGCGCCCCCCTCGTCGCGGGCGCGTCGCATTAGGCTCAGATGCCCCTCGTGGAAGTAGCCCATCGTGGGCACGAAGTGGATGGCGCGCCCCTGCTGGCGCTGGGCGCGGACCCACTGCCGAACTTCGGCTATCGTGCGCAGGATTCTCATCGTGTGCGTGTGACCTTCTGAAGCCCGCGTGGTTGGTCGGGGTTCAAGTCGCGTGCGACGGCGAGGTGATAGGCGAACAACTGCCCCAGCACGGCGTACACAATCGGCGAGGCGCTTTCGGGCACGGCAATCGGCACTTCTATCGGCGTGCGCGCCAACTTCAGGATTTCTGGGTGATGGGCGAAGGTAATCGTCTCGGCGCCCCCTTCCCGCAGTTTGAGCGCGCTCTCCAGCACGGTGGGGAAGGTTGCACCATCAGGCGCAAACAATAGGCACGGAAAGCCCGGCTCCACCAGCGCAAACGGACCGTGCATAAAGTCCGCCACCGAGTAGGCTTTGCACATCACATAGCAGGTCTCTATCAGTTTGAGGGCGGTCTCTTGGGCGGTGCATTGGTTGATTCCGCGCGCCAGCGAAACGCACTCCCGCACATAGCGGTAGCGGTCAACCACTTGGCTCAGGGTGTCGTCCAGCTCCAGAATTTGGGCAATTTGCTGGGCGGTTTCCGTGAGTTTGGCGACGCCATCCGCAGTGCCTTTGAGGGCTTCCGAACAGAGGTAGATTAGCCCCAGCGTGCCCGTGTAGGTCTTGGTGGCGGCGACGCTCTGTTCCGTGCCTGCCCGAATGTGCAGGTGGAACTCGGCGACCTGCGCCAGGGGTGAGGCGGGGTTGTTGGTGATGGCGACGGTCATTGCGCCCCCAGCTCGTGCGCTGGAGAGGTACTCAATCACATCGGGCGCCTCGCCCGATTGAGAGATACCCACCACCAAGCAGTCCCGCAAGTTCAGTTGGGCGCGATAGAGTGTCACCACCGATGGCGCAGCCAGCCCGCAGGGGATGCCGTTCTCAACTTCAAACAGGTACTTGAAGTACTGCGCTGCGTTGTCCGAGGTGCCCCGCGCCGCCAGCACGATGAAGCGGATGTCGCGTTGACGAATCTGTTGTGCCAGTGCGCGTACCGCTCCCCACTCCTCCAGAGCAATCCGCTCCAACACGGCGGGTTGCTCGTGTATCTCCCGATGCATCCAGTGGGAACCCATCGGTGGAAATTGTACCTGCTTCAGTCGGCGCTGTTCACAGGCTCCAAGCGTACAACCTGCACCAGCATCGCCGTCACATTATCGTGCCCCCCTTGAGCAAGGGCGCGGTCCATCAAGCGCCAGCAGACTCGGCTGGGGGGGAGATTGGCGAGTAGCTCGGCGATTTCAGAGTCGTCCACCATATCGGTCAACCCATCCGAGCAGAGGAGGAACAGGTCGCCCGCCTGCAGGGGGAAGGTCTCCAGCTGGGGTTGGAGGGGTTCCTCTTCGCTGGGGATGCCGACCGCTTGGCGAATGACATTCTTGTATGGGTGGTTGCGCGCCATTTCGGGTGTGATTAAGCCCTGCTCCACCATCCGTGCGACCAGCGTGTGGTCTTGAGTGAGTTGCTGGAGTTCCCCGTTGCGCCAGCGGTAGCATCGGCTATCGCCCACATGCACCAAGATGCCCTCCTCTTGGCGTAAGATAAGGGCAGTGAGGGTGGTCCCCATGTCCTTGCGGGAAGGAATTTTGCGCGCCATATCGGCGATGTATTGGTGCGCTTGGAGCACGGCGCGCTCACCCGCCTCCTGAGCGGTGCCCCCCAAGTGATAGTAAGCGTACAGGAACTGCTTGCACGCCAGCTCGCTGGCAATCTGCCCAGCATTGTGCCCACCCATGCCGTCGCAGACCACATATGCCTTGCCCCGATTGGCTAACAACTCGGGTTCGTCAGGCTCGTAGAAATCAAACTTGTCCTCGTTGTTCTCGCGCACCAGCCCGATTTCAGAGCGCACTGCCAAGCGCACAACAGGTACCACTCGGAGTGGTTCCTCGGGGAGGCTCTGCCACTCTTGCGCCTCAAACTCAGCCGTAATCTCGCTCATCGGGGATAGGGTTCGCTGGGGGCACGCTCAATCCTACTGTTTGCCCTTGAGCTCCTGCTGAAGTTTGTAGGCAGGCTCATAGTTGGGCTTGAGAGTGAGCGCTTTTTCCAGTTCCACCAGCGCATCCTGCGTGCGTCCGAGCTTGGCGTAGGTCGCTGCGAGGTGATAGCGCAGTTCGGCGGTTTCGGGGGCGGTTTGCACAGCGATGCGGAGCTCTCGCAGTGCCTCTTCATAACGCCCCATTTTGTACAACACCCACCCCAGCGTGTCATAGTAAGACCCCTGTCCCGACTTGATTGCCACCGCGCGCTGAGCCATCTTCAGCGCACGCTCCAAATCGCGCCCCTCTTCCGCCAACATATACGCATAATCGTTGAGCGCGATGTGGTTTTGGGGGTCGGTCTCAACCGCGATTCGGAACCAGCGGTCTGCCTCACGATTTTTCCCTGAAAGGAAGGCTAAAGTTCCTAACACTTGGTAGTAAGAGGAGCGGTCTACCGCAACGGTCATCTCTTTGGCTCTGGGTTCGTAGGCGACCATGATTTCGTAAGCGCGGTCAGGGGGATAGTTGGGCGTGCGCACATAAGCCAAGTAGACATCGCGCAGAGCGGGGACTATGTTGGGGGACTGGTCAACAAACTGTTTGAGGAGCCGATTTGCCTCGTCGTAATCGCCCGCCTTGAGCCGCTCCACCGCCTGATTGTACAGAGCGCGCTCGGGCGAAACGGTCTCCTTCTTCGCACAACCTGCCAGCAATAGCAACACAAGCAACCCGATTAAGCATCGCATGCCCGAATTATACCGATGGGCTAATGGGTACAATTGGACAGGAGGCACTGCGATGAAAATGCCAAAGATACCAGGTGGACAGATGCGCCAACTGATGCAACAGGCGCAGAAGATGATGGAAGATGCCCAGCGATTTGAAGAAGAGATGGAACAGCTCCAAGTCCACGCCAGCGCTGGGGGGGGCGTGGTGAAAGCAACGGTGAACGGCAAGGGTAACATTGTGAGCGTAGAGATTGCCCACGAAGCGATTGACCCTGACGACCCCGAAATGCTCCAAGACCTCATCGTCAGCGCCGTTCGTGAAGCCCAAATCCAAGCCGAGACGATACGCGCTGAGCGGATGGAAAAACTCACGGGTGGCTTGGGCAATATGGGGTTCCCGTTCTAAACGATGCTGTTCCCACCGTCCCTGCGCCAGTTGATTGCCCAGTTGGAGCGGTTGCCCAGTATCGGACCGCGTTCGGCTCAGCGCCTCGCCCTCTACCTGATACGGCGCCCTGAGGAGGAGGTGGAGCGTC
>CAKZQI010000245.1 GCA_937139515.1 uncultured Armatimonadota bacterium
GATGAGGCTGGATGGGCAGGATGCCCAAGCCTTGAAGCGGGCGAGACGCCCCCGCTCCTAGCACGTTTCAGTCGCCTAGGCGCGTTGGAGCGAGGCTGGCACGGCGTATGACCGCGTGTTTGGTTATGACGAGGACGGGCGTTTGGTGAAGACAGAGCGGGACTTTAGAAACGGGAACCCAACGACGGCGTATGAGTATGGATACAACAGCGACAGTGGCAAGGTCTGGAAAAAAGACCACCTGAACCAGCAGGAGTATCGGTACCTGTGTCGTATCGGATGTGGGGGAACGCCGATGCAGATGTACAACCGAACGATGGGGAACCCATTGGAACCGTTCTGACCGACAGAGGTTGGGATATGACCGTCGTGGGGTCTACGAAGCAGGCGATTGGGATGTCGGTCGTGCTTGCACCGATTGTTCTCATCTATCACGGTTCGCGACATCTCCAAGTATAGGTATACTTCCCTCAAGGAGCAAGCGATAGACGCACAACTTCGCTCGTCAGTACCGCCTTGGTTCTGGGCGCGGCTATGCAAACTGCAGGAGCTTTATCCCGAACTCTTTTCAGAGGCTCTCGAGCAACTCTGGAATGCGAACCCTAACTTGAGGCGACTTGTCGTCATAGATGCCTATTTAGAGGGTTTATTGAACCTGTCTAAAGCGGCGGAGTTGCTGGGTGTTTCACGATGGCATCTTCAACAAGAGTTTTTAGAGAAAGGCATCCCGCTTCATATCGGCGTTGAGACCCTGGAGGCAGCTAAGGCAGAAGTGGAAGCGTGGGCACGATGGCAAGACCCTCCTCAACAAGAATAACTCTGGTTCTGGATACCAGTGTGCTTTCCAAATTTTGCTTCTACCGAGCACTTAGCACTTTTGCACCGTGCTGTTGACGAGCACGCCGGCACAACACAATATGTGCTACAGGAGTAGCTGTGGGAGTTGAGCAAGGCTATTTACTCCATTTCACCACAGAATGGTTGACAACCCTGCCCCTCGAGGGGGATGAAATAACAACTTTTGAGGCTCTCAATGTACTTTTCGGGGAGGGAGAAGCTTCATGTTTAGCAATAGCTATGAATCGAGGTTATACAATCGCTACCGACGATAGGGAAGCCCGTCGGTACGCACTTAGGGCGGGAGTCTCTGTATCTGGCACTCTGGGAATTCTAGCGGATCTCGTTCGCCAGAACGAGGTTTCGCTTCAGAGGCAAACTCGATTTTTGCTGAGATGGTACGCCGAGGCTACCGCTCACCTGTGGATGACTTGTCCGAACTCCTCTGAGAGCCACCACCGAAATCAGTCTGAATCAGCAAGAGCCTCGGTACCTGCTCGTATCAGCGCGAGGAAATGCTGACAGCGGTCAACAACAGGGTATAAGCCATCAAAGGGCACTGGGTACACTCTTGATGGGGTGTCATATGAAGAAATCGCTATGGCAACAGATTCTGAAAGGCACAGAGAAGGTCGCTCAGAAAGTGCCTGCCGTGCAAAGGAAGTTGGAAGCGGAATATGCCCAAGTGGAAGAGACGGTGCGCGCCAAAATGCGTCCTCCCCTGCCCGACCTGCCCGAATTCAACGAAATCCCCGAGCAAGGGGTCTCTCAGGAACAGATACTGAACTGGCTCCGCGAACTGCGCCAACGCGAGCAGCCGCCGTGGCAATCGGGTCATGTGTCGGGCACGGTGTACCACGGGGGCGAAGAGCATAGCGAGTTCCTCAGCGAGGTCTATCGGCTCCATTCGCAAAGTAACCCCCTACACGCCGACCTGTTCCCCACCACCATCAAATGTGAAGCCGAAATCGTGAAGATGAACGCACGGCTGTTGGGCGCCGACCCGAATGTGGAGCGCGAGCAACAGGTGGTCGGCACAGTGACCTCCGGCGGTACCGAGAGCATCCTGATGGCGATGAAGACCTACCGCGACTGGGCGCGCGCCGAGAAAGGCATCACCGAACCCGAAGTGGTCGCCCCCTCCACCGCCCACCCTGCTTTTGACAAAGCGGCGCACCTGTTTGGCATCGAACTCATCCGTGTGCCCGTGCGCGACGACTTCAAAGCGGATGTGGAGGCAATGCACAAGGCGGTCAATCGGCGCACGATTGCGCTCGTGGGTTCAGCGCCGGGCTACCCACACGGCGTGATAGACCCCATCCCCCAGATTGCGCAAATCGCCCAAGAATACGGCTTGGGGATGCATGTGGACGCCTGCTTGGGCGGGTTCCTGTTGCCGTGGATTGAGCAGTTAGGCTACCCCATACCCCCGTTCGACTTTCGGGTGCCAGGCGTGACCTCAATGTCAGTAGACCCCCACAAATACGGCTACACCCCGAAGGGGCTATCGGTGGTGCTGTATCGGGGACGCAACCTCAGACGCTATCAGTACTTCACGGTGACCGACTGGCAGGGCGGACTGTACGCCTCGCCCACCTTGCCGGGCAGTCGTCCAGGTGCGCTGAGCGTGGGGGGATGGTCAGCAATCGTCTCTATCGGCAAGCAGGGCTACCTCGAAATCGCCCGCCAGATTATGGAGACCGCGCTCGCCATTCGCAAAGGCGTGGAGGCAATGCCCGACCTGTATCTGATGGGCGAACCCACCTTCATCATCGCCTTCGGCTCCCACCGCTTCAATATCTACTTGGTGATGGACCAGATGGCGTTGCGGGGGTGGCGTTTGGTGGCGCTTCAGAAACCGCCCGGGCTCCATTTTGCGGTCACTGTGCGCCACACTCAGCCCGGCGTTGCCGAGCAGTTCCTCAACGACCTGAACGAGTCGGTGGAGTATGTGAAGGCGCACCCTGAGGAGAAGGGCGAGATGGCACCGATTTACGGGATGGCAAACTCGCTCCCCTTCCGCGGGGTGATTGACGAGGTCTTGAAACGCTACCTCGATGCGCTGTACGATTGAGGGGCGGCTGTGCGTTGCGCTATCGGTATAATTGCCAAGTATGCAAGCGTTTACTGCCAGTGAGCAGGCTCTGTGCAAGCTTCAGCGCGCACAAGCGATGAGTGTACGCGAGCTGGTTGAGACTCTAGAGCAGATAGGCAGGCTTCCCGAAACGACAGACCCTCAGATTTTTCTGCCACTGACGCTCCACTGATTGAGTATGTGATTGTTTATCGCAAGCAAACCGACAAGTTGATTGACTGGAACATTCGCCAGTATGATGAGGAAACGATAGAAGCCAGTCGTGTGCTGGGCGAATACGAAAAGACGAACCTGTGGCGTATCGCTCCATCCGCCGACCCCGTCCATCCTGCTGTGTTTCCTGTAGAGCTTGCCTCACGCATTATCCAGTTCTATTCCTATCGAGGCGATTTGGTGTTTGACCCCTTTGCTGGGCGCGGAACCGTGGGCATTGCAGCGAACCAGTTAGGACGATATTACTTCCTCACGGAGAAAGACCCGACCTATGCCCAGTACGCAAAACGCTTGCTCAGCGAGAGTAATCTGTTCTGCGAGAAATCTGTTCAAGTGCGCTCGCTCAACGAGTTCACAGAGCTTGCTCAGAGGAGTAGCCGATTGAGAAGTATTAAGGATGTCTTCTGACAATGATATGATACCCTGTTTAAGATGCACATATCTTGCCCAAATACATACCCCCTACTTGTGAACCAATATGCCTCCCCTTGTCATTCTGAGCGAAGCGAAGAATCTCTGCGCAGCTCTAAGTAGAGCCCCTTCGCCAACGCTCAGGGTGACCAGTTGGGGTATAAGACCCACCTCTAGCTCGCCACTAATAGGGTACTGACGGTGTCTCAAGAATGCAGAAAAAGCAACATCCTGCGGGTGTGTTCGAGAAATCACTGGGAGCGCGGGCGTCCCGACCGCATTCGTGGTGTGGGCAGCCGTGCCCAATAGGTTGATAGTGCAGGCGAGACGCCTGCGCTCCCAGTGAACCCGCCCTGATTCACGGGCAAGGATGCCCGTGCCACAGTTTTACACGGGCAAGGATGCCCGTGCCACGATTTACACGGGCAAGGATGCCCGTACCACAGTTTTACACGGGCAAGGATGCCCGTGCCACAGTTTTACACGGGCAGGATGCCCGTGCCACAGTTTTACACGGGCAGGATGCCCGTGCTACGAGTTTTCAACACCCTCATATCCTGCCCATAGCCCCAAACGAATAACCTCATCGGGGTACACTTATAGCGATGGTGCATTCCGCGCGCTTTGCCGTGTCCACTCAGGGCAACGACGATATGGTGGACATCACCGGGCTGGTAGAACAGGCGATTTTGGAAAGTGGAGTACTAAACGGTATTGCCACGGTGTTCGTGGTCGGCTCGACGGCAGGTATCACGACGATTGAGTACGAACCAGGGCTGGCAGAGGATATGGCGCGCGTGATGGAGCGGATTGCGCCCCGCGATGCGCCCTACGCACACGAAGAACGCTGGCGCGACGACAACGGACACTCGCACATTCGGGCATCCATCTTGGGCCCTTCGCTCACCGTGCCGATTGTGAATGGGCAGATGGTGATAGGCACTTGGCAACAGATTGTGCTGGTGGACTTTGACACTCGCCCGCGCAACCGCACGGTGCATGTGCAGATTTTAGGGGAATAACTAACAGCGTATGCGCTGGGCAACTCGCTGGCGCCAGGCACGCACCAAGCGGTTGGGCATCCACGGCGCCCGCAGAAACAGCGTGCCAATCGCAAACGCCCGCGCGCCCAAATCCCACAACGCTTCCAAATCGCTCAGGCTGTAGATGCCCCCACCCGCAATCACGGGCAGCGAGGTATGGCGCACTAAGTTCGCGACCGCCTCACGCACCATCGGGCGGATAGGCTCGCCCGACACACCTCCCCCGCCCAACTTGGCGAGGGGCGACGGCTTATCGGGAAACACCATACGCCACGGCACCGCATTGATCGCATGCACCGCCTCTACTACCCCCTCCAACGCCTGAGCCAGTTCGACATAGGGCTGGTCGTAGCCGACCTTCAGGATCAGCGGATGCCCTGCCCCCGCAAGCGTCGCGCCAATCGCCAGATTGTGGCTCACGGTGGAGCAGTGTTCCACATTCGGGCAGGAGGCGTTGAACTCAATCGCATCGAGGGTCAGGGGGCGCAACTTCTCGGCAAACTGGTGTGCCTCTTCTACCGTCTCCGAGAACACGGATACAATCGTGCGCAGCTCCATTCGGCGCATTCGGGGATAGCAGGTGCGTATCCACCAATCAATGCCTGGGTTGGTCAAGCCCACAGCGTTCACCGTGCCGTGCGGGATGAGACGCACACAGCGCCACGGAGCGTACCAGCGCAAGTTGCCCTGACGCGGACGGAGCGTAAGCGTCTTGACCACAACCGTGAAATCGTGGGGGTTGAGAATGCCCACCCACCGCAGGGGATACTCCCACCACCACCCGCGCCCATCAAAGCCCAACGCGCCACTGCCCGTCAAAAACTCCAACGACGCGCCGTTTGAAAGCGTGATCACGATAGGGAGTATACCTGCCAGCCAAAAACGGAAGAGACGCCTCAGGCGACTTTTTTTAAACATTCCCGATGGAGTTGAAAGATAGCCCCCTGCATGTACCCATCTGCAGGAATCGTCAATCCTGAAAGAGAATATGTATCAGCTAAGGAGGGAGAAGATGAGCGACCAAACAGGTTCTCACAATGGCTATAACGCCAATAAGTTATTTATCGCCAGTTGTATCGCTTTGGTGACTACGGCGATGGCGTTCTCGATACGCGCCGACATTCTGAAGGAGTTGGGCGCGACCTTCAACATCTCGCACGAACAGCAGGGGCTGGTCAATCTGATGGGCATCTGGGGCTTCCCGATTGCTATTTTGCTGGTGGGTCCCTTTTGCAACACGATAGGTATGGGGCGCCTACTCAAGCTCGCCTCGGTAGCCCACATTCTGGGCATTGTGTTCACCATTCTGTCGCCCAACTACGGCTTTGTGGCATTACTGCTATCCACCCTGCTGGTCGGCTTAGCCAACGGCACGGTAGAAGCGGTCATCAACCCGCTTGCGGCGACGATGTATCCCGACCAGAAGACGCACAAGCTGAATGTGCTTCACGCGTGGTGGCCCGGCGGGTTGATTATCGGCGGGCTGGCGACCTTCGCACTGGCAGAGTTCGTCAACGCTTCGTGGCAGGTGCGCATCGGCATCATCATCGTCCCTGCGATTCTCTACGGCTTGATGATACTTACCGAGAAGTTCCCCGAAACTGAGCGGGCAGTGTCGGGCGTCAGCACGGGTGAGATGCTCCTCCAAATCCTGCGCCCCGGCGTGCTGTTGCTCGTGTTGTGTATGTGTATGACCGCGATCACCGAGCTGGGACCTGACCAGTGGGTCGGCTCCGTGTTGACCGACACGGTGGGCATCAAAGGCATTCTGTTCTTGGTCTACACCTCGGGCTTGATGTTCGTGCTGAGGCTTGTGGCGGGACCCATCGCACGCATCTTTACGCCCGTAGGACTTTTGGCAGTCTGTTCCGTGTTTGCGGCGGTGGGCTTGTACCTGCTGAGCGTCTCGTTCGCAGCGGGCGCAGCGTTCCTCGCAGCGACCGTGTTCGGTATTGGCAAAGCCTACTTCTGGCCCACGATGCTGGGCGT
>CAKZQI010000246.1 GCA_937139515.1 uncultured Armatimonadota bacterium
GATGTGCGCCATTCCGTGCACAATATCGGTCTCAATCAGCGGGAACACCGCATTCAGGTAAGGGCGATGAGGCTGAAGGAGCGCCTCGCCCAGCGTCATCTCCAAATCGGGCAGGTACTCATCGATCGGCATATTCGCAATCTCAAAGAACACGCGCCGAGCGAGCGTGTAGCCGTTGGTGTGCAGACCGTTGGAGGCAATGCCAATCACCCCGTCCCCCACTTCCACTTGATTGGGCGAGCGCACTTGGCTCAGCTCCGCAAACCCCACAATACACCCCGCGACATCCACCTCGCCAGGCATATACACATCGGGCATTTCGGCGGTTTCGCCCCCCAACAGCACCACCCCCAGCGCTTGACAGGTCTCCGAGGCACCTTCCACGACCTGCTGAAGCACTTCGGGTTCCAAGCGCGACATCGCCAGATAGTCCAAAAAGACCAGCGGGCGCGCCGATTGCACCAGCAGGTCGTTTACACCGTGTGCGACCAAGTCGTGTCCCAGCACGCGGTACTGTCCTGCCATGCGCGCCACGCGCACTTTGGTGCCCACGCCGTCTATGCTGGCGACCAGCACGGGCTGGCGGTAGCCCGAAGTGTCCAGAAGGAGCATGCCCCCAAACGAGCCTAACTGAGAAAGCACAGCCGGGGTAAAAGTACGGTGAACGCTCTCCTTGATGTTCTCCAGAGCGCGGTTCATTGCGTCAATATCAACGCCCGCCTCCTTGTAAGTAAACTCTTCAGGCATAGCGGGAGTATACCCCGAAGTGTTGCGCGTGGGTGTTAAGAGGACGGTGAGGGTGTTTGTTACTGGTCGTTATACTGATAGGCTGGAGGCAAGGCTGAGTAGAGGCTCTTCCCTGTGCCCTGCCCCCAGTAATAAGTTCACACCGATACTCAGCTGAGCGATTCGCAGAGGAAGGACTCCAACTCACTCAGGGGTACGAACGAGGTGTTGGTGCGCTGTTGCCATGCTTGGACAAACGGCGTCGCCATCGGTTCGGGTGTAATCACGGCGGAGCGGTTCCAGTTCAAGCGGAGCAAGCGGTTCGCTCGTGCCACCTGCTCCATCTCCTCGTTGGTGAGCGCAACTCCACTCTTGCACTCCAGCATCAGGAAGCGAGGCTCACCCCGAACCCAGACCACCAAAAACAGGTCTACCTCCAGACTCGCCCCACCTTGACAGCGGAGCTTGAGGTTCTGGTAGAGCAGGTACGGATAGTTCTGCTGTTGGAGCCATCGGCGCACCTGTTCCGTAACACCCCACTCAAACCACTGACCTGAGAGGAAGTTATGCGCGAAAGGTTGGTTCCGAATCCGCATCTCCAGCATTCTTGACTCGGAGCAGTACTGACAGAAGTCTAACACATAAAGCTGAGCCAGCCCAGATGCCACATTCGTCAGCACGCTTATAGCCTCAGGGTCGCTCTGGCGAATTGCCCAAGAGATTTTGCCTCGGCGCTGGAGAGTTGGGCGCAGTCGCTGAACTATAGGAAGCACCAGCTCACAGTGTTGAACCATAAAGCGCGCTAAGTGTCGTCGTGCGCGAAGCACTTTGTTGTCCGTTTCTACATCTTGAAACTCCACAATCTGGAGTCCACGGGCGGTCAGGTAGCGCTCTGTATTCTTCCGAAGTCGTTGAATGGGTGTCTCCTCTTCAATCTCTGAAGGGGGTTGCTCGGTTTCCACAACGGCGCGGGTTGTGTCTATCGGCGTCTCGTTCGGCAGGGAAGCACGGCGGTCGCTCAACCGTTCCACAAGGCGGCGAAAAAGCTCGCTCCAGCGTTCTCGGCTGGAAAGCAGACTGCGAACAGCCTTCACGAAATCTCGCAACTCGCTCAGAAAGGTGGTTGCAGTTCTCATGGTCTCTTCTCCTGCTCTGCTGGGGGATTAGAGGGGAGAGAGCGTTTCTCAAGTATTTACTTGCAAATGGGGGCGTATGTTCCCGAAAACCAACCCCTACTTTGACGCTCCTTCGTTAGCTTCTGTGCCCTGCATGTCATTCTGAGCGAAGCGAAGAAGCTCAGTGCCCACCAAAGCACAGACCCTTCGCTGACGCTCAGGGTGACAGGGTGGGCTTCTCGAACATCCAACGGCTCACTGTCTCGTGAAAC
>CAKZQI010000247.1 GCA_937139515.1 uncultured Armatimonadota bacterium
AGAATGACAAGAGTGAGTGCCCGAATGAAAAGGGAGGTTAGTACCTCCTGTTTCACGAGACAGTGAGCCGTTGGATGTTCGAGAAGCCCACCCTGTCACCCTGAGCGTCAGCGAAGGGTCTGTGCTGGGGGTTCTTAGAGATTCTTCGCTGCGCTCAGAATGACAGAAGAGGGTGTCAGAATGACAGAAGAGGGTGTCAGAATGACAACCCTACTGTGTCCCCCTAAGCGTCAGCGAACGGGCTTGTCACTCTGAGCCGAAGGTGAAGAGCCTCGCTTCGCTCAGAACGACAGGTGGGGGTGTTAGAACGACAGATGGAGTGTTAGAATGACAGAAGGAGGCGCGGGGGCGCACGAAAAGGCGTCAAGAGGTGGGTGGGTTTGAACTGGGCAGTCCAAATCAGTAAGCATAAAACCGACCCATTTGGGGTATGCTAAGCGTGTGGTTGCGGTTCTGGATATCGGCTCCAACTCAGTGTTGATGCTGCTGGCAGAGCGTGAGGACGGCTCGTGGCGCTTTGTTTATGACGGGGCGCAGATTACCCGACTGGGCGAAGGCTTTGAACCGTCTCATCTCCTGCAGCCCACAGCGATTGAGCGCACGGTGCAGGCGGTTCAGGAGTTCGGGCACACGGCGCGCACCCATCGGGTTCGTCAGGTGGTCGTGCTGATGACCGCCGTCGTGCGCGAGGCGAAAAATCCCAACGCCCTGTTGGAACCGCTCCGTGAAGAACTGACCTCGTGGAGCGCCCCCATCAAATGGCGCACGCTGTCGGAACAAGAAGAGGCAGAGCTGAGCTACCTCTCGGTCGCCCACGACGATACCCTGCCGATTAGCTTCCCGCTGGCGGTGGTGGACATCGGTGGGGGCAGTGTGGAGGTGGCGTTCGGCGAGCTGGAACCGCCCCCCAATCAGTGGGGCGAAATAGATTTCTATCGAAGTTTCCCCATCGGGGCGGTGCGCGTCCGCGAGCAGAAGATGCCCGCCGACCCACCCAGCACCGCCGAAGTGCTGAACTGCTGTAAGTGGCTGGATGGGGTGTTGGAGCCTCTGCAAGAGCTTGCGCAACCCAGCACCACCGTGCTGGTGGGGGGCACTGGAGTGAACCTTGGGATGTTGGCGCTAGAGTTGGAGGCCTTTGAACCCCACAAGGTTCACGGCTTGAAGCTGACGGACGAGCAGATAGCCCAGATACTTCATCACCTGCTCCAGCTGAGCGATGCGGAGCGCAGTGCCCTGAAGGGCATAGAGCCTGCCCGCGCCCCGATTTTGCATGTGGGCACGCTGGTTTTAGAGCGAGTGCTATTCGCCCTGCGCCAAGAGCAGGTCTGGATTAGCACGCGCGGGATACGCTATGGGGGGCTGTACACGCTATAGGATGCGCTCCATATCGCGCCAGTTGACGCCCGCCTTCGCCTCCACCGTGAGCGGGACGCTCAGCGCGTAGGCTTGCTCCATCTCCTCGGCGACCACCTGCGCGACCTCGTTTTCGGTGCCTTCGGGCGTCTCTAAAAGCAGTTCGTCGTGAACCTGGAGAAGCATTCGGGTAGGGCTATCGCTTCCGAGCCGTTTCCATGTGCGTATCATCGCCAGCTTCATAATATCGGCGGCGGTGCCTTGGAACGGCATATTAATCGCAGCGCGCTCTGCGGCGAGTCGTTCGTTGCGGTTGGCGGACTGGAGCTCGGGGATGTAGCGTTTGCGTCCCAGTAGGGTCGCCACATAGCCGTTCTGGCGCGCTTCTTGCACAATCGCCTGCGTGAACTCCTTGATTTGGGGAAAGCGCTCAAAATAGTTCTGGATGATGGCTTTCGCCTCGCCCGCGCTGATGCCCAGTTCTTGCGAAAGCCCGAAGTCGCTCATTCCGTAAAGCACAGCATAGTTGACCGTCTTGGCGCGCCGACGCAGTTCGGAACTAATCTGCTCAGGGGGCAAACCGAACAGAATCGAAGCCGTGGCGGTATGGATGTCCTCGCCCTGTTCAAAGGCGCGTACCAGCACGGGGTCGCCCGACATATGCGCCAGAATGCGCAACTCTATTTGCGAGTAGTCCAGCGAGAGCAGTCGGTAGCCCTCATCGGCGATGAAGGCGCGCCGTATCTCGCGTCCGACCTCGGTGCGGATGGGGATGTTCTGCAGGTTCGGCTCACTGCTGGAGAGGCGCCCCGTCGCCGTGACGGTCTGGTTGAGCTTGGTGTGGATGCGCCCTGTGAGCGGGTTCACCAGCTTGGGCAGTGCCTCGGCGTAGGTTCCGCGCAGTTTGCTCAGCTCGCGGTACTGCACAATCTTGAGCGCAATCGGATGTTCGCTGGCGAGCGTCTGAAGCACCTCCGCATCGGTAGAGTAGCCCGTCTTGGTCTTCTTCACAATCGGTAGTTGGAGCTTTTCAAACAGGATAGTGCCGAGCTGTTTGGGCGAGCCGATGTTGAACCGTTCCCCTGCCAGCTGGTACACCTCTTCGGCAATCGCCTCAATCTGAGCCTGCAGGCGTTCAGAAAGCTCCTGCAGGTAAGGCACATCCACGCGAATGCCCAGCCACTCCATCTCGGCGAGGATGGGCACTAAGGGCATCTCAATCGCTTCAAACACGCTGAGCGTGCCCTCCTGCTCCAAGACCTTCTTGAGGGGCGCCTCCAGTTGGAGCAGGGCACAGGCGCGGGGGGCCTCCTCGCCTTCGGGCAGGCGCATCTGCAGGAACTCTTCACAGAGCCAGTCCAGCGCGTACTGTGCCCGCGAGGGTTGCCACACATAGCTCGCCAGAAGCGCATCAAAGCGTGGGGCGGTCAAAGTCAGGTCTGCGCCACGAGCCAGCAGGAGGGCGTTCTTGGCGTCCCAACTAATCAGGGCGCGCTTGGGGTCATTCAGGGCGCTGAGCAGGGCTTCGGGCAGAAACAGCGCACCCCGCGCATCCAGCGCAACGGCACAGTCGGGGCGAGGGGCAACGATAATCGTGTCCAGCTCGGCATAGCGCAGGTGGTTGAGCTTGCCCACCAACACCACGCCAAGGGGAGTATTCCCTTCCAGCAGGCGTGCTAAGGCGCGTTCGTCGGGATTTCGTACCACTTCGGGCGAGAGCGTCTCAAAGATAGAGACGGTCTGCACCTCCGCCACCGTGCCGAACTTCTCGGCTAAGGTAGGCAGACGCTTGAGGATGGAGCGGAACTCGTAGTCCTCTAGCACAGCGCGCAGGGCTTGCAGGCGTTCGGGCGTCAGTTGGAAAGGCGGGATGTCGTGGATGGGCAGGGGCACCTCTTCCAAGATGGTCGCCAGCATCTTGCTCTGGCGTATCTGGTCGGCGTGTTCGGCAATCCGCGTGCGCAGTTTCTCATCGCTCAGTTTGTCCAAGTTTGCCAGCAGTTGCTCCACGCTCTCAAACTGTTGGAGGAGCTTGACGGCGGTCTTCTCGCCGATGCCGGGCACGCCGGGGATGTTGTCGGACGGGTCGCCCTGAAGCGCTTTGAAGTCGGTGATTTGGTCGGGGCGAATGCCGTACTTTTCCTGCACGGTTTGGGCGTCAAAAATCTGAAGGTCGCTCACGCCTCGCTGGGGCGCGCACACGCGCACACGCTCGTTGATGAGCTGGAGCTGGTCGCGGTCGCCTGTAAAAATGAGCACATCGTAGCCCAAGTCGGTGGCGAAGCGTGCCAGCGAGCCGACGAGGTCGTCCGCCTCAAACCCTTCCTCGGACAGCACGGGCACGCCCATCGCCTCCAGCAGTCGGCGTGTCATCGCCACTTGGGGGCGGAACTCGTCGGGCGTCTCTCGGCGTTGGGCTTTGTACTCGGTGAACGCTTCGTGGCGGAAGGTGGGCGCGGAGGCGTCAAAGGTCACCACGAGCGCTTGGGGCTTCACCGTGTCCAACAGCGACAGGAGCATATTGGTGAAGCTGTACACGGCGTTGGTGGGACGCCCATCGGCGGTGGTCAGCGGGCGCGTGGCATAGAAGCCCCGATAGAGCAGGCTGTGCCCGTCTATAATCACCAAAACGGGACGCTGGCTGGCGTTCTCCATCAACGCCGATTTTACCTTACTGTAGGTTCAAACTGGGGTTCCACCAGACTTTCAGCGTTTGGAACAGGGCGTTCAGCTCCTCCGCACCCAACTGCAGGTAGTTCTGGGGCACGGCTTGTCGAGGCACTTGGACACTGAGCGCCAATATCTCCTCGCCGTTGGTGCTGGGCAGGAGCAGAGCGACCGAGACGCTCGGTTCATTCGGCATCTGCGTCAAGAAAGTCCCTGCCAGCGCCAGTGCGTCCTGCATCAATCGCTCGCGGGTCAGCACTCCCGCCCGGATGCTGGAGCGCACCTGCCAGGTTTGGTTCACGGGGTCATAGCTGCACCAGATGGGTAGCCCATTCAGTCGCTGGCTCACCGCACGCGCCACCTGTTCTTCGGGCTGGCTCATCCCTGTGAACCCGCCGCGCGGTGGTGCAGGGGGGCTGGCAGGTTCCTCCGAAGGGGAGGTGGGGGGCGGAATCACACGATTGGGCGTATCCTGAGGCTGATTGGCAGGGTTGAGCGCAGGCGGAGCGGTGGAAGCAACTTGGGATGGGGATGACGCGCCTTGAGACGCGCTTAGCCGTGCGCCTGCGAGGAACGCCGATACAACCAAAATCAGCGTAAGCACACCGCCCACCACATACGCCCACACACGGGGCGAGGGCGCCTTGGCGGGCTTCTCCTCAGGGAGTTCCACAGGGGGCGGAGGCGCAATCTGAGAGGCATACAGGGCGCGCAGGTTGAACAACTTCGCCGAGTAGACCGCATTATCGGGCGCCAGCTCCACCAGCATCTCGTACCATTGGATGGCATCCCCCAGCTTGCCTTGGTCAGCGTAAATGTCGCCCATTAGTGCGTGGGCGGTCTCGTTGCTGGGGAAGCGACCGAGTATCTGACGACAGACGCTCACCGCCTCCTCGTAGTTGCCCTGCATTCGCCGTAGGTTCGCCCGAGCAATCTCCGGATAGACCTCTATGTCCGAGCCTTCCAGCGCCAAGGTATCGCCCTTCACCTCGCTGATGCGGGCGCCACATTCCATACAGTAAATGCTCTTTTCGGGTATCTCTGAAAAGCATCTGGGACAGATGCTCATCACGCGTGCCTCCCTATTCATATTCTTAGATTATTGGAGCCTGCCGAAAGTTCTCTATACTGTACCTGAAACCCTCGTAGATTTACACAGGTATAATCAGGTAGGGTGTCCTCATGCGAAATCGGATAGCGTGGCTTTTGGGGCTGATGTTCTTAGCGGGGATGAGCGTTCCTCAAGAGGCTCAGCGCCCTGTGTATTACATCGAGTTCAAAGAAATCGTCCACCGAGCGTCGGCAGATTATCTTATCCGCGCTTTGGACGAGGCATCGCGCCAGCGTGCGGAGCTGTTTCTGGTGTTGCTGGATACGCCCGGCGGCGAGCTTCAGGCGACCCGCGACATCACCAGCGCTCTGCTCAATAGCCCTATCCCAACGGCGGTGTTCGTTTACCCTTCGGGTTCGCGGGCTGGCTCAGCAGGTGTGTTTATTACCGTAGCGTCCCATGTGGCGGCGATGGCGCCCGGCACCAACATCGGTGCGGCAACGCCCGTCTCGGGCGACGGAAGCGACATCCCCGAGGATATGAAACGCAAGGTGATGAACGACACGATTGCCTACGCCAAAACGATTGCCCAACAGCGCGGGCGTAATGAAAAATGGGTGGTGAAAGCCGTCACCGAGGCTGCGTCTATCACCGAGACCGAGGCGCTCAAGCAGAATGTGATTGACATCGTTGCCAGTAGCCCTGCCGACCTGCTGAGGCAGATCGATGGGCGCAAGGTCAAGCTTCAGGACGGACGCACGCTCACCTTGCGCACGAAAGACGCTCCGATGCGCGAGGTGCCCAAGACTTGGCGCGAGGTTCTGCTCAACTTCCTCGCCAACCCGAATGTGTTCTATATCTTGATGATTCTGGCGGTGTACGGCATTCTGGGCGAGCTTCAGAATCCAGGCGCCACTTTTCCAGGCGTGGTGGGCGCCATCTCGCTTCTGCTGGCGCTGTACGCAGCATCGGTCTTGCCTGTGAATGCGCTCGGCGTGGCGATGATTGTGCTGGCGTTCGTGCTGTTCTTGATTGACCTGTTCTCGCCCTCACACGGTGTGCTGACCTTCGGGGCGATTGTGTCGTTCACGATTGGCTCGGTCATCCTCTTCCAGTCCGACTCGCCCGTGATGCGCGTGAGTTTGTGGCTGATTGCGTCTATGACTGCACTCACTGGGGGCACCTTCGCGTATATTGCCTATTCAGGCGTGCGTGCCCAGTTCCGCAAGAAGGTGAGCGGTGCCGAACGGTTGATCGGAATGACGGGCACGGTGCGCGCACCACTCAATCCGGAGGGGCAAGTGTTCGTGGACGGCACCTTGTGGCGCGCGATTGCGTTAGACCCCCCCATCGAGGTCGGCGAGTCGGTTCAGGTGGAGCGTTTAGAAGGCTTGAAGCTGTATGTGCGCTGGCTCCCCTCGCCCTATAACGGTACCAAGCGGGTATCCGAAGGCGAAACGCAGTCGACCACCACGCCCGACACGACCTCTTCATCGGCATAACGAATGTTGCGCACCCGTGTGCTGACTGCGCTGGTGGGTATCCCGCTGTTCGTGGGGATACTGGCGGTTCCTGGCGGTTGGGCGTTTGCGCTGGCGGGCAGTTTGGTGAGCGCGTTGGGCTGTTATGAGCTGGCGCGTGCTTATTACTCGGTTCGGGGCGAGTTGGCGTCGCCCGTGCTTCTACTGGCGGGTTCTGCCCTGCCGATACTCACTTGGTGGATGCCGACGATGACGCTGGAGCCGTACCTGATGGGTGCGGTGGCGGCGGCGTTCTTGCTCGCGCTGGCTCAGGTTTGGCGTCGGGGGAGCCTACCTATTGCGCAGGGACTAGGGCTGGGGCTGTTCGGATTTTTCTACATCGGCTGGTTGATGAGTTTCGTAGTGCGTCTGCGCCTGCCCTCTGAGCCAACCGCGCTTGGCGCACTCACCCTTGAGCAGGGCATCGTGTGGGTGCTATGGTTGATGGCGATGCTGTGGGCGGGCGACTCCAGTGCCTATTTCGTGGGGCGTGCTATCGGGCAACGCAAGCTCGCGCCCGCGCTTAGCCCTGCGAAGACGATAGAAGGTTCGGTCGCTAACTTGGCGTTTTGCACGCTCATCGGTGGGCTGGGGTCAGGTTGGGTGGGCATCCCACCGACGATAGGGTTGATTGCAGGCGCTGGCGTAGGAATATTGGGGCAGATGGGCGATTTATTTGAGTCCGCCCTGAAACGCTCGCTCGGCGTCAAAGACTTCGGGAGCATCCTGCCTGGGCACGGGGGCGTGTTAGACCGTTTTGATAGCCTGCTGTTCAGCGCGCCGTGGGTCTACTGGCTTCTGAGGTTGGCAGGGAAGTTGTGATTTTCTGGGAACCTTGGCGCTGATGGAACGCATTCTGACGCATCTACGCACATCAGCGTTAGTGCTGGGTCCTCTTTTTGCCATTCTTCCCCTCTTCATCGCTCCGCCCGGTGAGCTTTCTGAACCTGCGTGGCGCTTGGTGGGCTTGACCGCGTGGATGGCGCTCTGGTGGTTTTCCGAATGCGTGCCGATACCCGCCACCTCGCTCATCCCGCTGGTCTGGATGCCGTTAGTGGGGATTGCCGACGAGAAGCAGGTCGCCAGTCGCTATGCCGACCCGGTGATATTCCTGTTTTTGGGCGGATTTTTGATTGCACTGGGGATGCAGAGGTGGGGGCTTCATCGGCGGATTGCGTTCGCGATTGTGAGCCTTGCAGGAAACACTCCCGCCCAACTCATCGGTGGTTTCATGCTGGCGACGGCGTTCCTCTCGATGTGGGTCAACAACACCTCCACCACGATGATGATGTTTGCGGTGGCGCTTTCGGTGGTGGAGTGGGTTCGCAGTAGCGCTCAGGGTAGCGCAGATAGCCATCGGTTCGCTGTGGCGCTGATGTTGGGGATTGCCTATTCCGCCTCTATCGGCGGGGTGGGCACTTTGATAGGCACCGCGCCCAACGCCCTGCTGGCGGGGTTCTTGCGCGAGAACTACAACTACTCGCTGAGCATGGCGAACTGGCTTTTTATCGGTCTGCCTTTTGTCGGCTTGATGCTCCCGTTCTGTTGGCTGTGGCTCACGCGGGTACTGTTTCACGCCAAGAGCCTGAACTTCAGCGTGATTAGGGAGCGCCTCGCACAAGAGCGTGCGCAGATGCCTTCCATGTGCCCCGCCGAGCGGTGGGTGCTTGCGATATTCCTGCTGGCGGTGGTGGGCTGGCTGGTGCGTGAACCGCTCAACCGATGGACGGGGCTAACCCTCTCGGATAGTTTGATTGCGATGAGCGCGGGTTTGGCGATGTTCGTCCTGCCTGCGACCACGCGTCCCCGCGAGGCACTGTTGGATTGGGAGACGGCGGAACGACTGCCGTGGGGCGTGTTGTTGCTGTTTGGTGGCGGGTTGGCGCTGGCGAACGCTTTTGAGAGCACGGGACTGGCGCAAGCGCTCGGGGGCAGTGTCGCCGGTCTGCAGAACCTTAGCCCGATTTGGATTGTGCTGGCGGTTGCAGGGCTAATCATCTTTCTGACCGAGCTGACCTCCAACACCGCCACGACGGCGACCTTTCTGCCGGTGGTGTCGGCGGTTGCGGTCGGGATGGGTTTAGACCCGCGCTTGCTGGCGATTCCAGTGGCGGTAGGGGCGTCCGCCGCATTTATGTTGCCTGTGGCGACCCCACCGAATGCTATCGTGTTCGCCTCGGGCGAAATCAAGATTCACGAGATGGCACGGGCAGGCTTGGCACTCAACCTGTTCTGTATCGTGTTGGTCACTTTGCTGATGATGACCACCGCGCGCTGGGGGTTGGGGATTGGTTTTTAGATAATCTGTACTTCGCGGGAACCGCGCTGAACCTCACCGATGAGCCAAGCCTGCTCGCCCATCGCCTGAAGGATATTGAGCGCCTCGTTCACGCGGTCGCGCGCCACAATCAGCACATAGCCGATGCCCATGTTGAACACGCGGAACATCTCGGCGTCGGCGATGTTGCCCAATCGCTGAATGAGTTGAAACAGGGGCGGGATTTCCCAGCTTCGGCGGTCAATCACCACACGCAGGTCGCTGGGTAGGGCGCGTGGGATATTGTCGTAGAACCCTCCGCCAGTGATGTGCGCCATTCCGT
>CAKZQI010000248.1 GCA_937139515.1 uncultured Armatimonadota bacterium
TGCCCCGCTGGATTACCGCTGCGCTGACCGACCGAAAGCCGACCGTTTTCGGCGACGGCAAGCAGGTTCGCGACTTCATCCACATCGACGACCTAATACAGGGCATCTGGCTCGGTGCCCATCACCCCGACGCGGTGGGCAAGGTGTTCAATCTCGCCAGTGGCGCACGCTATAGCCTGTTAGACCTGCTCAAGGCGATTGAAGAGGCGGTGGGCTATCCACTGGAGCCTCAGTTCGCCCCACCTCGCGCAGGGGATATTCGCCGTTCGTATGCCGACATCGGTCGTATCCAGAGCGTGTTGGGCTATCAACCGAGAATCAGTTTGCACGAGGGAATTCGCCAAACGCTGGACGCCTATCGCAAGGAGGCACTGGCTGTATGAGCCGTGTCGATACGCATCCGCTGAGCCGTCTGGGGCAGGTGGGCTACCTAATCCAAGCGATGCGTCCCCACCAGTGGGTCAAGAACACGCTGGTGTTCGCTGCGCTACTCTTCACTGCCCAGTTCACCCAGCCTGAGCTGTTGCTCAAGACCGTGCTGGGCTTTTTCGCCCTCTCTATGATTGCCAGCAGTATCTATCTGTTTAACGACCTGCGCGACCGTGAGCGCGACCGCTATCATCCCACCAAGAGCCAACGCCCGATAGCCTCAGGGCGCCTCGCCGTGCCCGTTGCGTGGGCAGGAATGGTGGTTCTGCTGGTGGGCGGGTTCAGCTTGGCGTTCTGGCTGGCGGTGCCGTTCGGCGTGATTATGGCAGTGTATGCCTTGCAGAGCACACTCTACACGCTCTACCTCAAGCATATCCCCCTGCTGGATGTGGCAATCATCGCGCTGGGCTTTTTGCTGAGAGCCATTTCTGGTGCGGTGCTGATTAGCGTGTCCATCTCCCCGTGGTTGGTCATCTGTACCTTCTTCTTGGCGCTCTTTTTGGGCTTTGCGAAGCGACGCCACGAGCTGATTGCGCTCGGCGAGGGGGCAGTCAGCCACCGCAGTGCGCTGGGCGACTACTCCGCTAACCTGCTGGAGCATTTGTTGGCAATCTGCTTGGGGCTGGCGCTCCAATCCTACGCGATTTATGTGATTCTCTCAGAGACCGCCAAGAATCACCCCCAGCTTTGGTATACTTTACCTGTGGTGAGCTACGGGCTTTTGCGCTATTTCTATGTGGTGCATCGGTACGACGCAGGGGGTAGTCCCGAAAAGCTGTTGCTTTCGGACAGACACATTCTGCTCTCGCTGATTGTGTGGGCAGGGATTGCGATTGTGGTGATGGGAGCGTAAGCGATGGAAAGTGTGCGCACGCGTGTCCGAATGTTGCCTCTGGGCGTCCGACAGTTTCTGAAGTTCGCTACGGTCGGTGCGATGAATACCGCTATTGACTGGAGTTTGGCGTTCCTGCTGACCTACTACACTCCTATCCCACGCGTGCTGGGGAGCGGGATTGTGAACCTCCTGAGCCTGCCGATGCGCCCTGAAGTGTTAGCGGTCTGGGTGACGAAGGTCATCTCATCGGGAACCGCCACCCTCAACAGTTTTATCTGGAACCGTCGGTGGACTTTCCGTGTTCGGGATAGGCAAGCGCGCACAAAACAGTTCGCAAAGTTCGTCACGGTGAATGTCATCGGGATGCTCCTCAATTCCACCATCACGACTTTGCTTTTGCGACCGTTTTTGCCCGACCCGCCCCGATTGACCTTTATGGCGTGTCAGGCGACGGCGACCGCAATCGTGCTGTTTTGGAACTTCTTTGCGAATAAGTATTGGACTTTTCGGGCACCGAAAACCGAATCTCTGCAGGAGATGAAATAATAATGTTAGACCAGTTGATGTTGGAAATCAAGAAACTGCCCCGTCCCCAACCGATTTTGGTCGGTGTGGTGGTGGCGTATTTGGTCGCAGTACTATGGGCGTATCAGGAAGTCATCCGTTGGTACTGGCTTCCCCGCTGGGATGACCCCAACGGCTACTACTCGTATGCGTACTTGGTGCCTCCGCTGGCTATCGTGATGATTTGGATGCGCCGAGAACGCCTGCTCCAACTGAAGGCACAACCCTCGTGGTGGGGCATCCCCCTGTTCTTGGTCGCTGCAGGCATCCACCTGCTGGGGCACTGGGGCTATTCCAGCTGGGTCTCCAGTCAGGCGTTCCCGCTGTTCTTGATTAGTGCCAGCCTCCTGCTGTTTGGCACGCAGGTCACCAAAGTGCTATTGTATCCCCTGCTGTTTTTGTATCTGATGATGCCGATGCCCTCCGTGGTGTTCGACGAAATCACGAACCCCATCAAGGTCTGGTCGACCGAAGTGGCACTTGCGATGCTCAAACCTTTCTACAACATCCTGTCTACCAGCCAGGTCACTTTCATCATGCCTTCGGGCTACGAGTTGCATGTGGGCGTGGAGTGTAGTGGTTTCAAGGTGACGATTGCCCTGCTGACCTTTATTCTGTTCTTCTTCACGATTACCGATCTGCCCCTTTGGAAGAAGCTCATTCTGCCGTTGGCGCTGTTCCCGATAGCGATTATCTCCAACGGGCTTCGGATTGCGCTGATTGCGGTTGCGGGGCACGAATGGGGTCCCGAAGCGGGTAAAATCGCTCACGAGGGGTATCCGCTCAATCTGCCTGTGTTCGGTCAGGTAGATATTCCCACCACAGGAGCGCTGGAAATTCTTGTCCCGTTCGTGGCGCTCTTCATGATAGCGAGGTGGTTAGGATGGAAGAAATGAAAACACGCCCTGAAACGATGGAGCCGACGCCTCAAGAGACGCAAAGCGAGGCAAAGAACGCCCCCAACGGCACTCTGCATACCGAGTCGGAAGAGATGGACGGGTTGACCGCGGAACCTGCTAGCAACGGCGCCGTCGCCCAATCAGCCGAGACGGAGGTCATTCAACCGCGCCCCGCGCCCCCGATGGACTGGAAGCGTTTTGGGCTACCGATAGGTCTCTTGGGGGGTATGTTGGTGGCGCTCCTGATCGCTATCCAGTTTATGCCCAGAGGGATACCCAAGACCGAGGGGCAGACTCTCAACAAAGTGCCCGCCGCGATGGGCGAGTGGAGCTTGCTGGAAGAGTACAATGTCGGTGAAGCGGCTCTGCGTGAGCTCCAGCCCGATGAGTATCTCGCCCGTATCTATGTCAACGCTTTAGGCGAGCAAGCCGACTTATCTATCATCGCAGGCTCGCACACAGGTGCCTTCCATAGCCCACAGGTCTGCTTCCGCGTGCAGAACTGGGAGTTCGCCGATAACCGCGAGATAGACCTCAATGTCGTGGGTCTCAGTGAACCCCTCAAGGCGCGCTTTGTGGAGCTGGTCTCCCTGCGTGGGGACAATCAGCGGGCGGTAGGTATCTACTTCTACTCCACGCCGTTCGGCTACCGTTCGGATACCTCGTCGGCACGCGTCTACTTGCTGGCGGCGCGCTTAGCAGGGATGAATAGCCGGTCTTACTTCGTGCGTTTCCTCAAGCCTGCTTCGGGCAACGCTGAACGCGACCGAGAGAGCATCAAGCAGTTCGCCGAAACCGTGCTGTCAGCGATGGTCAAGACGAACCCTGAAGTGGTGCGGTAGGCATGCGCTCTGAGTCGCTCGTGCTCAACGCCGAATCGGTGCGCTCGCCTTGCTATGGTGGGGTTCAGATTGACCGTCTTGACATGGGTGTTTATCGGGGTGAACTGGTCGCGCTGTTCGGACCTTCGGGCGCTGGCAAGAGCCTGTTATTAGCCCTGATTGCGGGCGAGGTGGCGTTGGAAGGGGGCATTTTGGAAAGTGTAGACCCCGCCACGATGCCCGAACTGCCCCAAGGGCGCGCCCTGCGCACGACCACTCCAGAAAGCCTCATCCGCCGATACGCCAGCAGCTGGACGCGCGCCATCTACCTGCTGGAAGTATTAGGGCTGGGCGATGCGATGGAGACGCCCCTTGCCGAGCTGTCCGACGGTCAGCGCGGGCTGCTACAAGTGGGGTGCGCCCTCGCCCAGAATAGTCCCCTCTATCTGCTGGACGACCCGTTTGATTACGCCGATTTTGAGCGACGGCGCCGACTGTGGGCAGAGTTAGACGACCGCTGTCGCTTTGGTTCGGCGGTGCTGTTCACCACACGCGACCCCCAAGTGGCGCGCCGTGCCGACCGCGTGGTGATGCTGGACCGCGGACGCCTGATTGCCGACGATGCTCCCCAACGGCTCATCCAAGGACTGAACGCCACGCGCGTTGAGGTGGAGACGGACAACCCCGACACCGTCCTGCCGATGTTGGAAGGGGTGGAACTGCGTGTCTATGAGCTATCGGACGGCTACCGACTGACCCTCTACGCACCCGACGCGCTGGCGCTCAAACTGCTCCAGATGGGCTATGGGCAGGTACGCGCCGTGCAAATCCACGAACCCGACTTGGCAGACGCTTGGCAGTGGTTTCACCTCCAGAGCCGCGCCAACACCCCCAAAATTTTGGAGTAGCCGATGAACATAAAAGAGGAGCTGATTGAAAGCCAGACGCTCTATCGTGGGCGCGTGGTGACTTTGCGTATTGACACCGTGAAGCTCCCCAGTGGGCGCACCGCACGGCGTGAGATTGTGGAGCATCGGGGCGCGGTCGCCATCGTGCCGATGCTGGACGAAGACACCGTGCTGTTGATACGCCAATATCGCCAAGCCGTGGGCGAGGTGCTGTTGGAAATCCCCGCGGGCACGCTCGAACCCGATGAACCGCCCGATACTTGCGCCCAACGCGAACTGGAAGAGGAAACAGGCTACCAGTCCCACCAAATACGCAAGCTGTTCAGCCAGTACCTTGCACCCGGCTATTCGCAAGAGGTCTTACATGTCTATCTGGCGGAGGAGTTGACACGCACTCGCCCCCAGCTGGACGAGGACGAACTCGTGGAGCTGGTGCCGACCCCGATTGACCAGATTGCGGAGATGATTTTGCAGGGTACAATCAAAGACTCGAAGACCATCGCAGGCTTGCTGATGACTCTGCGTTTGAAGGGACGATGACACGGAAGCTATCGGACTTACGGGCACGGATCGACCAGATTGACGAACAGATACTGGCGCTGTTGAACGAGCGGGCGGAGTTGGCGAAGGCGATTGGCGAACTCAAATCGCGCGACCAAAAGCCGTTCTTCACGCCCGAACGCGAGCAGATGATTTACCGCAAGCTCCAACGGCTCAACAAAGGACCGCTCACCCACGAACAGTTAGTGGGTATCTTCCGTGAGATTATCTCCATCTCGCGCGCTTTGGAGAAGGCGCCAACCGTCGCTTATTGGGGACCTGAAGGCACTTTTACCCATATGGCGGCGCTCAAGTGTTTCGGGCGTTCTTCTCACTATATGGCTTGCGACAACATCCCCGATGTGTTCTCGGCGGTGGAGCAGTCCACAGTGGATTATGGGGTTGTGCCTGTGGAGAACTCCATCGCAGGCGTGGTGCCTGAGACGCTGGATATGTTCCCGCTCACCAACGCCAAGATATGTGCGGAGGTCTATGTGCCGATTGCGCATCACTTGCTCTCGCGCTGTAAGAGCCTGAACCAGATTATTCGGGTGTACGCGGGTCCGCAACCGCTCCAGCAGTGTCGGCGTTGGCTGAGGCTCCATCTGCCTGCGGCGGAGGTTATTGAGGCGACCCCGACCGCACGCGCCGCACGCATCGCGATGGAAGACCCCAACGGCGCTGCCATCGGCAACGACCTGACCGCTGAACTGCTGGGCATTCCCAAACTCGTGGAGCATATTGAGGACAACCCGCACAACCGCACGCGCTTCTTGGTGGTCGGCTATAACGAGCCTGCGCCCACTGGCAACGACAAGACCTCGATGGTGTTCACCTTGCGCAACCGACCCGGTGAGCTGTACCATGCGTTGGGTGCATTTGAAAAGCACGGCGTCAACCTCACGCTGATTGAGTCGCGCCCCAACCCGCGTGGGATGTTTGAGTATCTGTTCTACATAGATATTCAAGGGCATCGCCAAGACGAGAAGGTACGCCAAGCGCTGGAGGAGCTGGACACCTATGCGCGCGAGGTGGTCATCTTGGGGTCTTACCCCGCGGCGGAGTGAGGATGAGGGTGTTTGAAAAACCGTGGCACGGGCATCCTGCCCGTGGGGAAGCCGTAGCACGGGCATCCTGCCCGTGAGACAAAAACCGTGACCCAAGCATCCTGCCCGTGAAGGGCATGCTTGGGCAAGGTGCCCAAGCCATATATCTGGGAGCGCAGGCGTCCCGCCTGCACTCTTGTTGAGAGAATCTTGGGCAAGGATGCCCAAGCCACGAGTGGGCGAGACGCCCGCCCTCCCAGCCCTCACCCCCTATCACTGAACCTTTTGGGCGCAGAAGTGTATATATCTATGGGGTTGACTATGCAATCTGGGCTACGCGAGCGATTGGCACATCTGTTGCGTCGGGCAGGGTTGAGCGCGCACCCCAGCGAGGTGGAGCGCCTGCTCCCGCTGGGCCTCGAGGGCGCCGTGGACTACCTGCTGGACTACGAGAACCGAGAGGACCCGATTGACGACGCCGAAATCTTGGCTTTCCTGCAGGGCGAGTCGCCCCGCCTTCAACCGCCGATGGTCGCCAACTGGTGGCTCTATCGGATGCTGGTGACGCGCCGTCCCCTCCAAGAGCGTATGGCGTTCTTCTGGCACAACCATTTCGCCACCTCCGCCAGCAAGGTGGGCGATGGTCGCCTGCTGTTGATGCAGATACAGATGTTTCAACGGCTTGCGCTTGCCGATTTCAAGACGCTCGTGTTGGAGGTCAGCAAAGACCCCGCGATGCTGGTCTGGCTGGATGGGGTGCGCAATGTGAAGGGCAAGCCGAACGAGAACTTCGCTCGCGAGTTGATGGAGCTCTTCACGATGGGCATCGGCAACTACACCGAGCGCGACATCCAAGAGGCGGCGCGCGCCTTTACCGGCTGGAGTTATAGCCGTGTCACGGGCAGTTTCGTGTTCAACCGCAACCAGCACGACGACGGCGAGAAAGAGGTGCTGGGCAAGCGCGACAACTTTCGGGGTGAGGACATCGTGGCGATGGTTGTGGAACACCCTGCGACTGCCAAGCATATGGCGCGCAAGTTCTACACCCACTTCATCAACGATGTGGACCGACCTGATGAGCGTGCGATTGAGGAGTTGGCACGCGCCTTCACCGAGTCGGGCTACAGTGTGCGTGTCTTGATGCGACGCTTACTACTCTCGTATGCGTTCTGGTCGCCTGCTAACTACCGTCGGCGTATCAAAAGCCCGGCGGAGTTCGTGGTGGGCACTTTGCGCCAGTTAGGAGTAGGCGAGCGCCTCCGAGAAGCGAGCCTAAATCGTGGGGCAGGACAGAGGTTGATTGCTAACTACCTGCGCCTTGCCTCCCAGTGGACGCGCCGAATCGGACAAAGCTTGCTCTATCCCCCGGATGTCGCTGGGTGGGAATGGGGTACCGCGTGGATTAGCTCCACCACAATGCTGGAACGGATGCAGTTCGCTGAGTTCCTGCTCCCCGAGCGCGGTCTGTTCGGATTTCGCAACCTCATCGAGCTCATCGGGAGTGGTATCACAACGACCGAGCAACTTGTGGAGCGATTGGAACAGATATTAGACATCAAACTGGAGCCTTCCACTCGGGCGAAACTCAAAGGCTATCTGGAAGCGAACGGAGGGGTTGCCGTTGCTGGCAATCGCCGTCGCGAGGTGCTTCAAGGGGCGCTCCAGATTGTTCTCGCTAGCTCCGAGTTCCAGATGATGTAAAAAAAATGAGCGACGCTGTCGAAAGGAGGATCAAAGCCCAGCGCCGCTGACAATCTTAATTCGCCCTGTGGAAATCCCCTGCTGGGGACTTCCACCCTTAATAGACTCAAAAACCCCCGAAAACCGGACAGCCTTTTGACCCGAATTCGGCGATTTGCCCGAAAATAGCAGGATTCGGCTCAGGGAGGGTGAATCTCACCCCTGAGGATACAACTCTACACGGAGGTTTATTGAATGATGAAACGATGGCTTCGATGGAGTGTGCTGAGTGCCGCACTGGCACTATGCTTTGCGTCGTCCCACGCTCAAACGATGTTTGACGACGGGAGCCTGCGACTGCGACTGGGTGCTTACTTCCCCACCGAGGACGAACTGCGGGATTTCAATAACACCTGGTTTGCTATCGGATTGACTTACCAAACGGCGGGCATTCCGTTTTTCGGCGGGTCTGCTACCGAGCTCAGCGCCGACCTGTTCACCCATCAGACGGGTGGTTCACGCGGAGCGGTCACTGCACTGCTTGCCAGCCAAGTCTACGAGCAACCGATTGGCGAAACCGATAGCCTGCTTCAGTTCCGCATCGGCATCGGCTTGTTTGTGGTAGACACGACCGGTCCCAGCGAGAACCTTTTCGGCGGGCGCGTGGGGCTGACCTTCCGGTTCAATAGCACCTACAGCGTGGAACTGAACTACGACATCACCGACCGCTTCGGACCCACGGGCGCACGCGCCAACGGGTTCTCTTTGACGATCGGCTATCAGTTCTGAAGCCTATCGGGGGAGCGTCTCGCTCTCCCGAACACGATTTGAGAGCGACAAAGCGTGTCCTCGTAACGGGAGCGACGGGGTATGTTGGGGGGCGATTAGTGCCCCGCCTGCTCCAGCAGGGTTATGCCGTTCGGGTGCTGGTACGCGACCCGGAACGGTTGGTCTATCGCGACTGGTACGACCTCGTAGAGATATTTCAAGGCGACCTCTCCAAACCAGAGACTCTCGCCCCTGCGTTAGAGGGTGTGGAGGTGGCGTACTATCTGGTTCACTCGATGGGCGCAGGAGCCGACTTCAGCGAGCGCGACCGCCAGAACGCGCTGAACTTTGCCCAGCAGGCACAACGCAGTGCGCTCGAACACTGCATCTATCTGGGCGGATTAGTGCCCCGCACGGGCAATCCCAGCAAGCATTTGGCAAGCCGTGCGGAGGTGGGAGAAATCCTGCGAGCGCACTTGCCCTGCACCGAGTTCCGCGCCGGTCCGATTATCGGTTCAGGGTCTGCCTCGTTTGAGATGGTGCGCTACCTCACCGAGCGCTTGCCCATCATGATTACCCCGCGCTGGATTGACCGATTGGTCAGCCCCATCGGTATCCGCGATGTGCTGAACTACCTGATTCAATCTGCCGAGCGCGAGCCGATGGGCGTTGTGGAAATCGGCGCGGAGCCGCTCACCTTCCGCGAGATGATGATAGGTTATGCTCAAGAGCGGAGACTCAAGCGGGTTATACTGCGCACGCCTGTTTTGGCGCCTCGTCCTGCTGCGCTTTGGGTGGGTTTGGTGACGCCCATCCCGAACCGCTTAGCCGTGCCGTTGGTGGAGGGAATTGTTCACTCGCTGACGGCGGACACCGAGCGCGCCCGTGCGCTTTTTCCTGAGATTGAGCCGATGCCCTACCGCAACGCCGTACGCTTAGCCCTCCTGCGTATACAGGAGCAGGCAGTGGAGACACACTGGAGCGGGGCGCTGGGCAACGCCGTCACCTACCGAATGGAAGATTGGGAAGGCATGATTTGCGAGGAGCGCACCGTCTGGACGCCCTATTCGCCCGAAGCGGTGTTCCGTGCGTTCTGCTCGTTGGGGGGCGATACGGGGTGGTTGGTATGGAACTGGGCGTGGCACTTGCGAGGAGCGATTGACAAACTGCTCGGCGGACCAGGCTTGAGGCGGGGACGGCGCCACCCCCTGGAAGTGTTGCCCGGCGAAGCGATCGATTTCTGGCGCGTGGAGCAGGTCGTGCCCAACAGGCTCCTGCGCCTGCGCGCCGAGATGAAGGTGCCTGGCAAAGCGTGGTTGGAGTTTGAGGCGCTCTGCGAGAACGAAGGCACGCGCCTGTTCCAGCGGGCGTGGTTTGAACCGAGGGGGCTGGCGGGCGTCGCCTATTGGTATCTGTTGTACCCCATCCACCGGGTGATTTTCAGTCAGATGGCGCACGCAGTCGCTACGCGCGCCGAACTGTTCGCCAAACCCACTGCCGAGGCTCAGCCGTACAGCGGTCCGTAGGCTTGGCACGCCCGATAGTCCGCCGATTCGGGGTCGGCAGTGCCGAACATGCCCCACTGGTGCGGTCGGAACACCCGCTCTGGCTCCACATTGTGCATCGCCACGGGGATACGAAGCATTGCACAGAGCGTGATGAGTTCGTGCCCGATGTGCCCATAGCTCAGCACGCAGTGGTTCGCCCCCCAGTGTGCCATCACGGTGTAGACATCGCGGAACGCGCCGTGCCCTGTCGTGCGTGGCACGAACCAAGTGGTGGGCCAAGTCGGGTTGGTGCGCTCGTCAAGAACGGTGTGAACCTCGTCGGGCAGTTCAATCGTGGTGCCCTCAGCAACCTGCATCACTGGACCGACACCATCCACAAGATTGAGTCGGAACATCGTGGCGGGCATCCCACCGCGTGTGCGGAAGCGCGTGCTCCAACCGCCCCCGCGGAAGTATTCCAGCATTCCACAGTGCCAAGTGGTCGCCTTCAGACAGCGGTCAACCTCGTCGCTGGTGATGTACCACCAAGGCTTCATTGCGGGCTTGCCATCCAACTCCTGTTGACTCGTGCCGTCCAGCGCGGCGGGACCGCTGTTGATGAGGTGCAGGAAACCGCCTTCCGCTTCGCCCGTCAGCGTGTAGCCCGTCACGCGCCGAACCGCCTCAGGTGACCAGTAGGTACGCACATCGGCAAACACCTGCGCACTGCCCGTCAGCAGGTGCCCGAACAGCATCCCAATACCGTTGAGATAGTCGTTCTCGGTGGCGAGGATGTAGGGCTGGCGAATACCGTTCCAGTCAAAGCTGGAGCAGAGCATCGCCTCCATAAAGTCGCCGTTGGGCAGGTGGTCGGTCCACTGGCGCTGTCCTTGAAAGCCCCCAGCAATCCCGTTGAAGCCGAGCGCCTCTTCCTCATAGCCCATTTCGGCGAGCTTGGGGTTGCCCACCATCAGGTCG
>CAKZQI010000249.1 GCA_937139515.1 uncultured Armatimonadota bacterium
ACACCCCCTATCCTGTCACCCTGAGCGTCAGCGAAGGGTCTGAGATTCTTCGCTTCGCTCAGAATGACAAGCGGGGGCGCAAGAATGACACCCCCTATCCTGTCACCCTGAGCGTCAGCGAAGGGTCTGAGATTCTTCGCTTCGCTCAGAATGACAAGCGGGGGTGCTGAATCCCGTCCAGGACTGAGGGTGTTTGAAAAATCGCGACAGGGGCATTTGCCCGTGCAGCAAGAGCGCACACCACGAGGCAGGAGCAGGGCAGGATGGACCGCTGGGAACGCAGGCGTCTCGCCTGCACGGTCGTGGAGAGCCTCTTGGGCAAAGATGCCCAAGCCCCAGTTGCGGGCGCGACGCCCGCGCTCCCAGCGAGGTGCTGAAGACGAAAGAGCGGTTCCAGTGGGGGGTGTGGATAAGACGCCCGCAATCCCAGTTCACTTAGCGAGCCTCAAAATCGCCTCGGCTAAGCGGTAGGGGTCGTGGCGCACATAGTCGCTCTCGCTGATAAAACTGCTTGCCACCACCTTGTAGCCCATCGCACGAATGCGGTCAATATCAGGGATGACCACATCCTGCCCACTGGCACGGTAGCGCTCCAAGAGTTCGGGGCTGGGCATCGTGGTGTTGACCAGCACATAGTCAAACACTCGTCGCCCAGCGTGGGCTTCTATGGCGCGCACATGGTCGGACGCGGTGAAGCCGTCGGTCTCGCCCGGCTGGGTCATCACATTGCATACATAGACTCGAACCGCATCAGCGGTACTGAGCGCATCGGCAATCTTGGGCACCAGCAGGTTGGGGATGACGCTGGTGAACAGGCTTCCAGGTCCCAACACGATAAGGTCGGCTTGGTGGATGGCTTCAATCGCCTCGTCGGGCGGGAGGGCGTCGGGCGGAGTGATATGCATGCGTCGGATGCGCGCTGGATACTCCACGATGGCGGTCTCGCCCTCCACGAGGGAGCCGTCTTCCATCTCGGCACGCAGGTTGACATGGCTGAGCGTGGAAGGCAACACGCGCCCGCGAATCGCCAACACTTTGCTAATCTCGCGGATAGCGGTCTCAAAATCGCCCGTGATTTGGGTCATTGCGGCGATGAGCAGGTTCCCAACGGAGTGTCCGCCCAAACTGCCCGACTCGGAACGGAAGCGGTGTTGGAGTAGGGCGGTCATCGTGCCCTCGGCGTCGGCGAGCGCAATCAAGCAGTTTCGGATGTCGCCTGGCGGAAGGATGCCCAGCTCTTGGCGCAGTCGCCCTGACGAGCCACCATCGTCCGTGACGGTGACAATCGCAACGATGTTGGCGGTGTAGCGCTTGATACCGCGGAGCATTGTGGAGAGACCCGTACCCCCACCGATGACCGTGACATGCTTGCCGTGTGCCATTAGCACATAGCGCGAGAGCACATCCCAGACGCGCCCACTGGCGCGCGGTTGGATGATGGCAACGAGGGTTTTCCAAGCGCGCCGTAGCCCCCACCACCAGATGCCCCCACCCAGCGCCATCAGCGTCAGCCCGATTGTCCAGCGCCAGACCTGGGCACTTTGGGGTGTGGTGGTAAAAGTGCGTAGGGCACTGTCAAAGCGCTGGTAGAGTGTGCCGAGCCACTGGGTCGGTGTGCCCTCCAACAGCACCCAAAGACCGATCAGCGCCACCACGATGCCCAAGCTGGAAAAGCCCAGCCAGCGTTTGATGTGAATTCCGGGCATCAGCCAGCGCCAGCGTCCTTCCATCACACACCTCCTCGTTCGATGTCGCGGTGTTCCACGGTCGTTCGGTAGCCTCGCTGGCTGAGCCACTCCCCGAACAGGTTGCCCAGCACCACCGAGCGATGGCGTCCCCCCGTGCATCCAATCGCAATCGTCAGGTAGGCTTTGCCTTCCTGCACATAGCGCGGGAGGAGATAACTGAGGAACCCCTGCAACTGTTGGACGAACGCGTTGGTCTCGGCGTCGTTCAACACATAGGCACACACTTCGGGGTCGGTGCCAGGGCGCGGTTGGAGCTCGGGCACATAGTGGGGATTGCGCAGAAAGCGTACATCGAACACCAAGTCGGCGTCGTTCGGCACGCCGTACTTGAAACCGAAGGAGACGACACGCACGCGCAGTGGGGGTTTGGTCTCGGTGGTGTCGTAGAGGTGGCGAATGGTCTCGCGCAGGTCGCCCGCACGAAACAGGCTGGTATCCAGCACGCGGTCGGCGATGGCGCGAAGGGGTGCCAGGAGCTCCCGTTCGCGGGCAATCGCTTGGCGCAAATCGGGTTCCACCGAAGCGAGCGGGTGAGGACGGCGCGTCTCCTTGAAACGGCGCAGGAGAACCTCGTCACTGCAGTCCAAGAACAGCACTTCCACTGGGATGCCCGATTGACGCATTTGGAGGATGGTCTGTTCGGCGTGTTCTAACGGCTCACGGGAGCGGGTGTCCACAACGACGGCGACCTGTTTCGTGCTCACCCTATGCCACTCTGGAACCTCACCCCCTTGCCCCCTCTCCGTAAACGGAGAGGGGGAACTGGGTTCTCCCCCCTCTCTGCTTGCGGAGAGGG
>CAKZQI010000250.1 GCA_937139515.1 uncultured Armatimonadota bacterium
CTCGGAATGACAGGGGGAGTGGCTCGGAATGCCCCCATCTGTCACCCCGAACGCAGTGAGGGGTCGGGATTCCTCGCTTCGCTCGGAATGACAGGGGGAGTGGCTCGGAATGACAGGTGGGGGCGCGATGGTTAGTAGATGCGGCCTTTGAATATGGGGTGGGTTGGGTGTGATTTTGTACCGAACGCCTGTACCCTTGTCAGCCCTGTGTCCCCCCTCTCCGCAAGCAGAGAGGGGGGATGGGAGCCTCGTAGGGCTTGTCATTCCGAGCGTTAGCGAGGAATCTCAGACCCCTCGCTTCGCTCGGGGTGAACGTGAGGCAGGCTGAATATTCAGCCTGCCCCGCCGTTCAGCAACCGTTTCCGAATTGGAACAGCACCTCCAGCAGGTCTGCATCGTCCATAATCCCGTCGTGATTGATGCCCTCGTGGCGGGTTCGCCCGCTGCCAGCGCTCCCGAACGCAAACAACACATTCAGCAGGTCGGCGTCATCGATACAGCCGTCGCCGTTGGTGTCGCCCGTGCGCCAAGTGTCCAGCAAGAATCCGCGACTGCGCCCTTGCTGGGCGTTGTAGCCCGTGCCCACGAGATAGCGTCCATCGGACGAGACGGAGGCAGCGATGATCAAATATGACCCACTTCCTATCTGGGCGCAGTAGGTTTGGGTGAGGTTCTCCAACCCGCCTGTGGTCGTCCACCGAAAGGCACGGTCTTCCCCACCGAGCTGACCGCTGGTGTGGCGGGCTTCCCCGACGATGACCGTGCCATCGGCAGAGACGCCCCACGCAAAGCCGTCTCTGCCTCCGAGCGTCGGCAGTTGTTGCATGCCACCCGAACGAGTCCAGCGAAAGGCGCGGTTGATACCGCCGAAATCGGCGGTGCCAACAACCACAGCGCCGTCCGCCGAGACCCCCCAAGCGCTGCTCACGGTGCCCGAGTCCAGCGTGCCGAGCCATGTAAAGGTCTGCGCGTTTGCGAGGTTCGTACTGCCACTCACAACGATTCCCACTGAGAGAGCCACGATTGCCCTCTGTACTGCTCGCCATCGCTTCATCTGCGTACCTCCTTATCATCCGTCGGGCAATTGCCTGAGGCATGTGTGCCCATCTTACTGCATTATAACATAAAAACAGCGATGATTGCTCTAAAAAGTCTTGGAATGTGACTTGTTAGAGGCTTAGGTTCATCGGGATACACAGTACAAATGCACCACGCTGGGGTATCCTCAATCTATGGATTGGGAGCAGGCGCTAGAACGGTGGCGGGCACTTCAACCCCCGCGCCACTATCTCAGTGTGAGTGATTTGACCCCCGAAAGCGCGCAGGTGGTGCTGGAATTGGCACATGCGATGAAGCGCGCTACCCACGCGGGCAACGAGCTGGTGCGCTTTGAACGCCCGACCCCTGTGGCGTTGATTTTTGAGAAGCCCTCCCTGCGCACGCGCGTCACGCTGGAGGTGGGGCTGTACCAGATGGGAGCGTACGGCGTCTACCTCAGCGCCAACGATATCCAGATGGGCAAGCGCGAGGCGGTGATGGACATCGCACGCAACTTGGGGCGCTGGGTTCACGCAATTGTCGCTCGTGTGTTCCACCACGGCGTGTTGAAGGAGCTGGCGGAGTTTTCGGGCGTGCCCGTGGTGAACGCCCTCAGCGACTACGAACACCCCTGCCAAGCGCTCGCCGACCTGATGACCATTCAGGAGCGCAAGGGTATGCGCCCCCTACAAATCGCTTGGGTGGGCGATGGGAATAATGTGTGCCACAGTTTCAGCCTGCTTGCGGTGATGCTGGGACACACCGTGCGCGTTGCGACGCCCGAAGGCTATGAGCCGGCTCCCGCCATCGTGCAACAGGCACAAGCCATCGGGCAAAAAACAGGTGGCTCTCTTCACCTGATGCGCGACCCGATTGAGGCGGTCGCCGAAGCCGATGTCGTCTACACCGATGTGTGGGTCTCGATGGGCTACGAGACCGAGCGCGAGGTGCGCGCCCGCCAGTTCACGCCGTATCAAGTGAACCGCCCGCTGATGCGCCTTGCCCACCCCGACGCCATCGTCCTGCACTGCCTACCCGCCCATCGGGGCGAGGAGATTACCAGCGATGTGCTGGACGGACCGCAGTCCGCCGTGTGGGACCAAGCCGAGAACCGCCTGCACACGCAGAAGGCACTGCTGGGCTTGTTGCTCAGCACTGGCTCACATCCCTAACAGCGGTCTCAAGAAACGCCCCGTGTGGCTTGCCTCCACCTGAGCGACCTGCTCTGGTGTGCCCTGCGCCACAATCTCGCCACCTCCGCTCCCGCCCTCAGGACCCAAGTCGATAATCCAGTCGGCGGTCTTGATGACATCTAAGTTATGTTCGATCACTATCACCGTGTTGCCTGCATCCACTAGGCGGTGCAACACTTTCAGCAGTTTGTTCACATCCTCAAAGTGGAGTCCGGTGGTCGGCTCGTCCAGGATATAGACCGTACTGCCTGTGGCGCGTTTGCTGAGTTCGGTGGCGAGCTTCACGCGCTGTGCCTCGCCCCCCGACAGCGTGGGCGCAGGCTGACCAAGCCGAATGTAGTCTAAGCCCACATCGTAAAGCGTCTGCAACTTGCGCGCAACCGGCGGGATGGGCGCAAAGAACTCCAACGCCTCCTCCACCGTCATTTCCAGCACCTCGGCAATCGTCTTGCCCTTGTAGCGCACCTCCAGCGTCTCGCGATTGTAGCGTTTGCCCTTGCACACCTCACACGGCACATACACATCGGGCAGGAACTGCATCTCGATTTTGAGCATTCCATCGCCCCGACACGCCTCACAGCGCCCGCCCTTCACATTGAAGCTGAAGCGTCCGGGCTGGTAGCCCCGTGCGCGCGCTTCTGGCGTGCCCGCAAACAGCTCTCGAATGGGGTCAAACACGCCTGTGTAGGTCGCAGGATTACTACGTGGGGTGCGCCCTATCGGCGACTGGTCAATATCCACCACCTTGTCTATCCACTCCAGCCCTTCAATAGCGTCGTGTTCGCCCCACACGCGCCGTGTGCCGTAGATGTGGTACTGCAGACGTGGGTAGAGCGTCTCCTGCACGAGCGTGCTCTTGCCTGAGCCTGACACGCCCGTTACACACACAAAAAGCCCCAGCGGGAAGCGCACCGTCAGGTTCTTTAGGTTGTTCGCTCGCGCCCTGCGTAGCGTGAGCCACTTCTCAGGATAGGGCTGACGGCGCGCAGGGGGCACTTCTATCTTGCGCTTGCCCGATAGATACTGACCCGTGAGGCTCTCGGTGCACTCCACCACCGCCTGCACCGGTCCTGCCACCACCACCTCGCCCCCATGCTCGCCCGCGCCCGGACCGAGGTCAATCACCCAGTCCGCAGAGCGGATGGTTTCCTCATCGTGTTCGACCACCACCACCGTGTTGCCCAAGTCGCGCAGGCGCAGGAGCGTGTGAATCAGCTTCTGATTGTCGCGCTGGTGCAGACCGATGCTTGGCTCATCCAACACATACAGCACGCCCATCAGCCCCGCGCCGATTTGGGTGGCGAGCCGAATGCGCTGTGCCTCCCCGCCCGCCAGCGTGTTCGCCGAGCGGTCGAGCGTCAGGTAGCCCAAGCCCACATCCAGCAGGAACTGGAGGCGCGTGCGCACCTCGCGCAGGATGCGCTCGGCAATCGTGCGCTCGCGAGGGGTCAGTGCCTCTTCAAGGTTTGCAAACCACTGGGCGCACTCTTCAATACTCATCGTCGTGACCTCAGCGATGTTCTTGCCTGCCACCGTCACCGCTAGGCTTTCTGGCTTGAGGCGCTTGCCCCCGCACGCAGGGCACGGCTTGGTGGACATAAACTGCTCCAACTCTTGGCGGATATACTCGCTCTCGGTCTCGTCGTACTTGCGTTTGAGGATGGGGATGATGCCTTCAAACTCGGTGTCGATGTACTTCGTGCGTCCCCAGCGGTTGCGGAAAGCAATCGTCACATTCCCCTCAGTGCCGTACATTAGTGCGTGGAACTGCTCGTCGGTGAGGTCTTCTAAAGGCGTATCAATCGTGAAGCCGAGCCGACGCGCCACGCCTTCCAGCATCGCCATCCGCCAGTCGGTCATCGCCCCATCGCGCTTCAGAAAGGGCGCCAGCGCGCCCTGTCGGATGGAGCGTGTGCGGTCGGGCACAATCAGGTCGGGGTCAAACTCGGTTTTCGTGCCCAGCCCTGTGCATTCGGGGCAGGCTCCGTAGGGGCTATTGAACGAGAAGTTGCGCGGTTCCAACTCGCCGATGCTAATGCCGCAGTCGGGGCACGCAAAATGCTCCGAGAACTGCAGTTCGGTATCGGCTTCGATAGCAACGCCCGCAATCATAAGTGGCTCTGCGCTCATCGTTTGATGGTTCATAAAAGCACCCACATAACAACACGGATGGAGTGTGTCGGCCGCAAAATTATACCTCCGTTGCAGGAAGCCTGCCGAGAACCTCGAACTGAGGGCTAATCGTTCAGGGGTGCAAAGGCGTGGCTTGGGCATCTTGCCCAAGTCTCCCCCTATGAGCCAAAACGAGGGAGTAAACGATGGAAGGGAATGTGTTTACCGAGGTGTTTTTGCCCATAGCGCTGGCGGTGATTATGCTGGGAATGGGCATGGGATTGACCGCCGACGATTTTCGGCGCGTGGTGGTGTTCCCTAAGGCGTTTGCGGTGGGGCTTTTCGCACAGATGGTGCTGTTGCCCCTGACGGGTTTTGCGTTGGCGCTTGTCTATCCGATGGAGCCTGCGCTCAAGGTGGGTGTGATGATTCTGGCGCTGTGCCCTGCGGGTGCCACCGCGAACCTGATTACCTACTTAGCGCGGGGCGATGTGGCGCTGGGCATCACCCTCACCGCCTTCAACAGCCTGATTGTGATTATCACCACACCCATCTTCGTGAACCTCTCTCTGCAATATTTTATGGGCACCAGCGCCGAGTTTCAGCTCCCAGTAGTGCGCACCATCCTGCAGATTGGGGTGATTATCCTGATACCCGTTAGCATAGGGATGACCATTCGGCGTTTCCGTCCCCAGTTTGCGTTTGCGTTGGAGCGTCCCGTGCGCCTGCTTTCTATCATTTTCTTGGCGATAGCGGTGCTGGGCGCGGTGTTAGCCGATAGGGAGAACCTGCCTTCGCACTTTCGTCAGGTCGGGATAGCGATGTTGCTTCTGAATGTGCTGACGCTTGCTGTCGCCTACAACTTCGCGCGCTTGTTCCGCTTACCCCTGCGCCAAGCGATTGCGATTTCTATTGAAGGTGGTATTCAGAACGGCACGCTTGCGATTTTGATTGCCAGCACTCTGCTCAAACAGCCTGCGATGTCCATCCCCGCTGCGGTGTACAGCCTGATTATGTTCGCCACGGGCGCGTTTATGATTTACTACTTCGGCAAGCGCCCGATGGAAGTGCCCACAACCTACCCATGAGGAGGCGAGAAGGATGCGACACTGTATGTGGCTTTTTGGACTATGTGTCCTGTTAGTGAGCGCGCCCGCCCAAGTGCGCCTAAGTCCGCAGGAACAGCGCGAAGGCTTCCGCCTACTGTTCAACGGGCGCAACCTCCAAGGCTGGAAGGTCTACGCCGGCGCCAACTGGAAGGTAGAGCGTGGGGAGCTCGTCGGTCCCAGCGATAGCGCAGGCTGGATTGGCACCACCACCGAATACGACAACTTTATCTTGCAGGGCGAGTACTGGATTGACAAGGGCGAGACCCACGAGTCGAACAGCGGTATCTTCATTCGCGCCAAGGGCACGCCCACCCCGTGGAACGACGGCTACGAAATCCAAATCAGCCTCCAAGACCCCAAGAACCCCACAGGAAGCATCTACGGGCGCGTGCCCACCAACCTGGAACGCATGCGCGAAATCGCCCCTGAAAAAGAGTGGAACCGCTTTGAAATCCGCGCCTGTGGGTCGCGCATCCAAGTGACCATTAACGGCGAGATGGTGCAAGACGCTGACCTACACGACCACGCACGGGGCTACATCGGCTTCCAACAGCACCATTCGGGCGTCACGGTGCGGTTCCGAAACCTGCGTATCAAAACCCTCAAGCCTGAAGAGTGCGACGAGGGCTGGCGACCGCTGTTCAACGGTAAAGACCTCACGGGCTGGTTCCCCACGGGCTACGCACGCTGGTTCGTGCGCGACGGCGCTATCGTAGGCGAGGGGAGTGTGGGACACCTATTCACGGAGCAGACTTTTAGCGATTTTGAGCTCCGTGCGATGATACGCATCCGCAACCTACGCGAGGGGATGCCCAAGCCGAACAACGGCATCTACTTCCGTGCCATCCCGAACCCCGAAGACCGTAACAGCTGGCCCCGAGGCTATGAGGCACAAGTGTACAACCACGAGGGTACTGACTACATCACTGGCTCGCTGTACAATCGCGTGCGCGCGAGCCGATTGCTCACACGGGACGGCGACTGGTTCAGCATGCGCATCCGCGCCAAAGGCGACCACATCCAGATTTTCGTGAACGGGCAGAAGGTGGTGGATACCCGCAACAGCGATTTCCAATCAGGGCATATCGCCATTCAGTGCCACGACCCGTTCACCGTGATTGAGACGCGCGATATTTACATTCGCCCATTGTAGGGTGGCTAAGCGCACATCCGATTGCGCCCCTCGTGCTTCGCTTGGTACAGGCGCTGGTCAGTGCGCTGGAGCCACTCTTCAGCGCTCTCACCCGCTTGGAGCTGGCTCACGCCCAACGAGACGGTGATAGCCAGCTCCAGCTCCTCTGAAACGCGCACGGTTTCGGAGCGGATGGCGTCGGCGATGCGCTGGGCGACGGCTTTACCCTCTCTCAGTGTGGTCTCGCGTAGCATTACAGCGAACTCCTCGCCCCCGTAGCGCGCCACGAAGTCGCCCTTACGCTTGCACACGCTCACTAGACGCCGTGCGATCTCTTTGAGCACCTCATCGCCCGCCAAGTGCCCATACTGGTCGTTCACCTGCTTGAAGTGGTCTATGTCCAGCAAAATGAGCGTCATCGGATAGCCGAACAGTTGGTGGAGTTGAATCATGTGCTGAAGTTGGGCATCCAACGCACGCCGATTGAAGAGTTGGGTGAGCGGGTCTAAGGCGCTCTCTCGGCGTGCCTGTTCCAGCTCCTGCATCAGATGGTGAACCTGCGTTTGCAGTTGGTTGCGCACTTGCTGGTGGCGTCGTTCCCGTTCCTGAACGACTTCGGTCAGCGACAGCAGGGTGGACTTGAGGGCTTCAACAGGAATATGAGGTTCTCCCGAACGCAACTGCTGGTTTAGGTGTTGAATGTGGCTGGATAGGGCGTTGTTGTCCTCACTCTCCTGCTGAATGAGTTGAGACATCCCCCCGATGAGCGTCCAAGCAAGGTCGCGCAGGTCGTTCATCTGGTTGATGACGAAGCTCTGCTCGGCTCGGCGGTATTCGCAGGCTTTGCGGGGTATCTCTTGAATCCGATTCGGGGGCACCGCTTCTGCCAGCGCTTGCCAGCGTTGGCGGTTCGTGTCGGCGGTGTGTTCTGAAGTCTCAAAAGCGTATCGGGCGAAGCAGAGCAGAAGTTCATACAAGGCTCGATGTGCCTCGCCGATTGCCTCGTCCGAAGGCGTCCCTTGACCGAACAACCAGTCGCGAAACCGTTCCAGCGCGTTCACTGCCGTCAGGGGGATTGTTCCATATTCCCCTTGCGTATTGATATGCAACCCCACACCCTTCCGAGCGTCTAACCACAGGTATACTCGTAGGTGAAACGATGAGCATCCAGCGCAGATTTTGGCAGGCATTCGCACTATTTATTCCCCTGCTCGTATTCGTCCTTAGCGGTTGTGGGGGTAGCGCCGAGTTTCTGCCACGCCCCAACACAGGGCGAGGCGACATCAAGTGGACGGTAATGGTGTTTATGAACGCCGCAAACGACTTAGACGACTACAGTGAGATGAACATCAACCAGATGGAGCTGGTGGCGGGCAACCCGAATGTGCGAATGGTGGTGCAGTGGAAGCGTTCGGCGCGCTTTGCGCCCACAGGCAGTTGGACAGGCACACGACGCTACCTCATCCAGCCCGATAACGACACCATACGCATCAACTCCCAGCTTGTAGAGGATTTGGGGCAGGGGGTGGACATGGGCAACGCCAACACCCTGCGCGAGTTCATCCAGTGGGCGCGGGCGAACTACCCTGCCGACCGCTATGCGCTAGTCATCTGGAACCATGGCTCGGGCTGGCGCTCACGCGCGGTGCAGGGGCGTGCGGTCTCGTTTGATGACGAGCTGGGCACCAGTATCAAGATTTGGGACCTGCCCACCGCCATCCGCCCCACTTCTGCCGACCCTGTGATGGATGCGCTGTTGTTTGATGCGTCGCTGATGCAGATGGTGGAGGTGGTCTACGAACTGCGCAATGTAGCGCGCTATATTGTGGGTTCCGAAGAGAGTCCGCCTGGCGAGGGCTATCCCTACCACGAGATACTGGCGCCCATTGCCCAAAACTCGGACATCAACCCTCTGGACTGGTCGCGCCAAATCCCCCAGCGATTCGTGCAGTGGTATCAGACGAACTACCCCGGCTACACGAACATCACTCAGTCGGTGGTGGATACCTCAAGGTTGGAGCCAGTAGTGCAGGCGCTGGACAACCTTGCGGGGAGCCTGCTTGCCAAGCGCGGGCAGTATATGCAAAGCCTCGCACGCGCCCGTCAAGACGCCCAGAACTACTCCACCTACCCTGAGTACAAAGACCTTTGGCACGCCAGTCAGCTCATCAGCGAGTACACGGGCGACCCCGAACTGAGCCAGCGCGTGCAGACGCTTCAGGGCGCGCTCCAAAATGCGATTATCGCTAATGGG
>CAKZQI010000251.1 GCA_937139515.1 uncultured Armatimonadota bacterium
GCTACGAGACGCCCGCCGAAATCCGTATGTTCCGCCAGTTAGGAGGCGATGTGATTGGCATGACGGTGGTGCCTGAAGCGGTGATGTGCCGAGAGGCAGGCATCCATTACGCCTGCATTGCGATTGTCACGAACTTGGGCACTGGCTTGAGCGACCAGCCCCTTAGCCACGAGGAAGTGGTTGAGGTTGTGGGACGCGCCACCGAGCAGGTGTCTCAGTTGGTTTTAGGAGCACTGGAACGCTTGCGCGCCACCCCGATGGGCTGAGCGAGGGCTTGCCCCAAGCGCTCGGAGGCGTAAGCATCCAAATCGTAATCGGCGCGCTCCCCTCCAAGAAGCCGAAAGTAGCCTGCCAGTGCAATCATCGCCGCGTTGTCGGTGCAGTATTGGGGCGGTGGGATGTAGAGCGCCAACTCCGCCTGCTGACAGGCAGACTGCATCTGGCTCTGGACTACCGAGTTCGCTGCGACACCCCCCACCACCGTCACGGTCTTTACCCCCAGCGTCTGGGCGGTCTGCACGGTCTTGCGCACCAACACCTCCACCACCGCCTGCTGGAACGAGGCACATAGGTCGGCGACCGTCTGTGCGCCGAGCGCGCCCTGAGCGCGTTGTGATTCCACCTCACGCAGAACCGCCGTCTTCAGCCCGCTGAAGCTGAAGTTCGGCGTGCCGTCCAGCCATGCACGCGGGAAGCGGAACGCTTTCGGGTCGCCCTGTTTCGCAAGGCGGTCAATGGCAGGTCCGCCGGGATAACCTAGTTCTAACAAGCGTGCCACCTTGTCAAACGCCTCGCCCGCTGCGTCGTCCAAAGTCTCGCCAACCAGCGTGTAGCGTGCGTGGTCGTGTGCCAGCACCAGCTCGGTATGTCCCCCCGACACAATCAGCGCCAAGTGGGGGAAGGGGATCGGCTCGTCAGGCGTGGTCAGGAAAGCGGAGTACAGGTGCCCTTCCAGATGATGCACCCCCACCAACGGCTTGCGTAGGGCGAACGCCAACCCCTTCGCACAGGCTAATCCGACCACCAGCGCTCCCACCAAGCCGGGACGGTTCGTCACGGCGATTGCGTCCACTGCCTTGAGTGAAATCTCTGCTTCGTCTAACGCCTGTTGAAGCACAGGCTGGAGCCGTTCCACATGTTGGCGCGCTGCCGCCTCGGGCACGACCCCGCCCCAGCGTGCGTGTAGGCCTGCTTGTGAGGCGACCACGCTGGAGCGCACCACGCGCCCCTCCAACACCGCCACGGATGTCTCGTCGCAACTGGTCTCGATGCCCAAAATCCAACGCACACACGGATTATACTGCCTTGCGTTGAGATTCTTCGCTAAATCGCTTCAATAACCACTGGCTCGTGCGTGCTAAGGGGTCATCGGGGTCTTCAGGGGCGAGCGGTTGTGGTGTGCGTCCCATCGCCAAATCGCGCATAAACTGTTCCACCTCGCGTAGGCGTGCCTCTTGGCGCTGATAAGCCTCTAACAGCGGCGCCCACTCGCTTTGGTGCAGGGCAGAAGGCAACGGGCGGGCGCGCTCCCTCAGCCATCGCCTCATTCGGTGAGTAGGGTACACCCAGCGATACCACCCCAGCGCCAGCAAGCCGACGAGACTGACAAGAACGCCCCCCAAGAACGCCCAGAACTCGCGCCCGTAGGTCTGATAGTTGGCGCGAAAGAATTGTCCCTCCTGCGCCTGAAGCGTTCGGAGCGCTTGCCAAATCGAGTCGAGCGGATGGTCGCGCAACGCTCGGAGCGTGCTGAGGTTGGGGATTTCGCGCTGGGGCACCTCAGGGGGCAACTTTAGATAAGACTCGAGTTCCGCCTCCAGATGGCGCCACTCGGCTTGAGCGCGCACAATCGCCCAGCTGGAATCGGTATCGCCCTGCAGTTTTTGGAACCAGCGCTCCAATACAGGTTCCAAACGCTGGTAGGTGTTGCGCGCGACCGAGAAACGCTCTTGGAGCTGTTGGTATTCCTGTTGGGGAGAAAAGCCCGCTGTGAGCAGGGCGGGGTTGCGCGTCGAAGACAGCAGAATCACCGAGCGGTGGAGCTCTGCCAGTTCCGAGTGAAATCGGCTGAGGTACAGTTGAAACTCTGCCTCTTCGGTGCGCAGTTGTTCATAGTTGCGTATCGAGCGCCACAAGCCGACGGCGCTCGCTATCATCAGCACACCGAAAAATACCGTGCCTACCTGCAACCACAGGGTGCGTCTTGCCACCAGAGAGCCTTTTCCACATTTTCGCCCGATTCTCCATTCCAAGTAGCAGGAACTGCGCCGAATGTGTCATAATCCATAGTGGGAACCTTCCCGAAGACACATCAGTCAAAGAGACGAGCAGAAACAGGGGCTGAAACCATGAGAAAAGGTTTTACGATGATCGAACTGCTGACGGTGATTGCGATTATCGCCATTTTGGCGGCAATCATCTTCCCGGTGGCGGGGACTGTGCGCGAGCGCGCTCGACAGAGCCGATGTATGAGCAATCTGAATCAGATTTTTGTTGCACTCCAGAACTACAAGGACGACTACCGCGCCTATCCGCCGGTGTTGGGCGCATATGCGGTAGACGCCAACGGCAACCCCACCTGCACCCCAGCGAACGCAGTACCCTTCAATCTGGCTCCGAAGCCTCTGGGAACCTACCTCAAAAACGACGAAATTTTCTACTGCCCCAACAACCCCGTGGACGACAAGCGCTTGATTACCCAAGCGGTCTACCCGCAGGGGCATGCGCTGGCAGGACAGCCCGTTCGACTTGACCCCACGAACGCCAATAGCCCCGTCGCTTGCTTCTATCGCTACGACAGCTATTCTATCGGCAAAGTGGGCAACTCCAGCGTGTACGAACTGCACTACACGCTTTTCTGGTCTAACAGCAATCTCAACCAGCTGGAGAACCAGCGCAATCAAGGCACAACTTCCTACGGGGCTGGCTATTTCAACCCGCCCGTGGGACCGAAACCGACCGACAATCCGCGCCAGTTAGGCTATCGCAATCCCGATACTACCACTGTTGTGACATGGTGCTCTTATCATCGCTCATATCAAGGGAATCAGCCGACGCGCGCCAAAAGCGACATCGTTCTGTTCTTGACCGGCAATGTCAAAATGATGGACTCGGTCGAGATGTTCCAAACGCCGTATAACGCGCGTCCCTAACATCAATCTAACCTAACGGGGTTCAAACATGGCACAACTGGCACGGCGACAGCAGGGCGCCTCCTTGGTGGAGGTGCTGGTAGCGATCGGGATACTGACCATCGCCATCTTGGCGTTCATTCGGTTGTATCCCAGCGGGTTCTTGTCGATCAAGCGCACAGGGCAGATCGACTCGGCGACCCGGCTCGCCCAACGCGAGCTGGAGCGCCTTAAGCTACGGCAGGACAACTTACCCTATGTGATTGCGCCCGTGCGCTTCGAAAATGTGAACGGGCGGATATTGATTCAGGTCGACCCGACGGTCTCCCCTGAGGACATGGGCGTTCAGCCCAACCTGCCGAATGGGATAGACCCCGACTATGCCAAAGGTCTGAACCGTACCCGCCGTGTGTTGGGCGAGCGCGTCGCTTTGGGGCAACCGGGCTTCATCATTGGCACAAACCAGCGCACCGATGGCATCTTCTACACCACCGCCTTCGCGCCGATTGCAGTGCCCCCCGACGATGTGGACGATGCGACCTTCAATCAGTATCTGTTCGTGTATGGCAATCCGATGCGCCGTATTGAGCTGGAAGCAGGCGATTTTCGCGATATCCGTGTCTATGAATACGGCATAGACTACGAAGCGGGAGCAGTGCTTCTAAGACCCCTGCGCTCGCGCCCGATTAGCTACAAGATAGACTATAGCTACATAATCAATAATGGCGGTAACCTTGAAGCGCGTCAGGTATCCACCATTATACGGCTCCAGCCGACAGGCAATCAGCCCCCGTTCCCCGTGTGGGTTCCGCTGACCATCCCCGTTGCAGGCGAAGTGCCCGAAAACTTCCAGCCAGTGAACCAAGTGCTCGGCTTCTCTGGGATTGTGCCCGACTCGGACCTGTGCGCTCGTCTATTTGAGCGCGTTGGCATCGACGACGGGTGGGACCCCGACTATCCGTATCAATATAAAGTGCTGAACCCCCTGCTCGGCACGGTGGCTTTCAACCCCGCCGCTTCCAACTTCTTCGAGGAGTTCTGGCGTGGACGCCGTGCGCTGGTAGCAAACTTGGACTACATCGTGCACGACTGGAGCATCATCCGCGAGGACATCACCCTGAGTGGCTCAGGCGCACGGCTCACCTTCACCGACATTAAACAGTTCGGCGACCTGCAGGATGACCAGACGACCTATCAGGGCATCGGGCTGTTGGGTGAAAGGGGCAACTCGCCTGTCACGGCGGATATGGTGCTGATTGACCTCACCACAGGCGCCACCATCTACATTCGTCAAGGGCAACAGATTCGTGCAGAGGCGATGGGTATTGAGGACCCCAACGAGTACACCTTACCCAACGGTGCCCTGTCGGTGGACTACGGGAGCGGTTTTCTGCGTGTGAACGACCTCAACTTGCAAAATCGCAAGTTCCGTGTGTTGTACAAGGTGAACGAGAACTGGTCACTCGGTGTGCAGAAAGCGGCTCACCGCTACTTCGTTAGTCCTGTGTTAGAGGGTATGCCTGTGGATGCTTGCTGGTACAACCCCTTCGAACCCAGCACGCGCATCTACTTCAACCGTTCCGAGGCGGGCAAGACCGTGCTCCTACGCGAGTTCTGGTATCGTGTAGGCAACGCGAATCGACAAGGCACGAACGGGGTGTTCCGCATCAGCGAGACGCCCGACGCCACAGGCTATGTGTATATCGACCTACGGGAGCTCTATCCTAATGCGGAGCGCTTTGCACCCGAAGTGACGGGTGTGGCGGTGCGGGGCATTCAGGGGCTATCGCTGAGAGTGCGCATGACCTATGAACCGAGCGCACGCCCCATACGAATCGACTTTGATACTTTGCTCACACGCCGAGATTGATGGGGAACCTGCACCCCATCGGTACGGTTAAAGAAGAGGGACAGGACATGGGTATCTATCTTGCGAGGCGGAATGGCTTTACTTTAGTCGAGCTGTTGGTGGTGATAGCTATCACCGCCATCCTGCTCGGTCTGCTCTTGATACCGTTGGTGCAGGGTTTCCGTTTCACACGCCAAGGGCAAATCCAAGCGCAAGTGCAAGATACCGTGCGCTTGGCGCTCAACCAGATTACGAACGACATCAAGCGCGCCTCGTATGTGTACGACACCTCCAACCGCACGCTTCGCATCTATGTGAGCGGACCGAATGGCGCTGTGCCCTTCGACCTGCAGGGTGCGATTATCGACTTGGTGCCCCCTGCCTATGGCGACCCCAGCCAGCCGTCTAACGACCCCACCTCCGATGTGCCGATAGGGCCGCGTGGGGAACCCAATGCGGAGCTGGCGGTTCCCGTGTCGCCCGGACGCACGATTGTGCGCTACTTCATCGGGCTGACCGACAACACCAGCAACGAAGGCGTTCCCATCAACCCGCACCTCAACCCCGACACAGGGGGCGTGGTCGCGGCGACCCAGAAGGAGAACTTCGCCATCCTCTATCGTGCGGAGTTCCCTCTGTATGTGCGGGTAGGCAATCAGTGGCAGTTGAACCCCGAACTGTTTGATACTATCGCCGATTTCTTCGACCCCAACTTTTTCTACGGTGCCAAGTGGCAAGGCTGGCGCAAAGTCGCCAAACCCGTGATGCTGTTGGGAGAGGTCGACCTGATTAGCGTGAGCTACGATAACGCGGGCAACCCCGTGAGTGTGGAACCGCTCTTCCAGATGCGCCCTGCCCAGATGGTGAATCAGACGGGTAACCCTACCGAGAACTTGGGTGTGAGCGACGAGACGGTTAGCCAGACGCCCGTGATGTTCACCTTCCCGCAGGGGCTTTGGGAGCTCAATCCCAAGACCTTTCGGCTCATCCTGTATCCTGCTTCAAACCCTGCTGTGCCCGACGGATACTACGATTTCGCATACGATAGCATCCAACGCGTGTGGTTTTGTACATGGAAGCGTTATGATGGCAGTGATGTTCTCCCTATCTTCAACCATACGCGAGCGCAACGAATGCTCCTAACGGGAGTGCGTGACAACTGGCATAATAATAGTTCAAGACATATCTACTACACAACCCCACCAGAACAGCGCGTGCCCCCGATGGCGTTCCTGCTCAAGCCCGAAGTGGGTGCGATCGACATGGCGATTCCTTGGTGGTTTGACTACGATGGTACGCCTGAGGGTATCCGATTTGGCACGGGGGGGTTCTTCACACCGTTCAACCAACCCCAGAATGTCCAACCCAGCGTCAACGAGGTGTTCAACGCGCTGTACAATCAGACACTTCCTGAACAGCGCCATAATGTGAAGCGGTACATCTCTCTGTTAGACCTTAACTTCAACCGCTCGATTACCGACCCTGAGCCTGGCTCCCATTTGAGGATGGGCTATGCACGGATTGTGCCCGGCTCAGAGGTGATTATCGGTCCTGACCAGCGTCCCGGCCCGAATTATGGCAACCCGGTGCGCTATGAGCGGGTGCCTTGGCAATCACCCACCGTCGGGCTGAACCAATACAAGATTCTGTACGAAGATGTGGTACCGATTGACCAGGTCTATAACACGATGGGATTCGTACCCTCCCTGTTGCGTGGCTATATTGAGTTCCAGTCCGACCCGAACCTGCCCTTGCCTCCGGGCACTATCTATGTGCGGTTCCATTACCAGTTCAATCAGCCGGGCGATGTGTTTGCTTTGGACTATCAGACGCGACGGTTGATGGAGTTGCGCGTGGGCGCACGAGCCTTCGGTCCGCAAAGCCCGATTAACTTCTCTTTGAATAGCCAGCTGGAGCTGCCGAACCTTGTCCAACTG
>CAKZQI010000252.1 GCA_937139515.1 uncultured Armatimonadota bacterium
GGACGGGGATGGGGTGGAGTGGGCGGAACAAGCGGGTTTGGGCGGGGGGTTGCGGAATGCGGTGTTGGGTTGCCGTCGGCTTTAGGAGGGTGGGGCGGGGACGGTCTGATGAGCGTTTCGGTTGTGGGTTGGGTAGCGTGTTCTGGGGTTGCTCAGGGTTCTAAGACGGGGTGGCTTTGGTTTTGCGAGCGCCTCAAAAAGCCAAACTTCAGGGTCGGGGGGTGAGGTCAATCAGGTTTCGTTGGGATTCTTCGCTTCGCTCAGAATGACAGGAAGAGTTTCGTGGTTAGAAGCGGGGTTTGAAAGTTGGGCGGGGCAGGTAGGATGTTGAACCTAAGCGATGTACCCTTGTCAGACCTACCCCCCCAGTCAGCAAAACCCGCAAATTTACCAGCCCCTGCTGTCCGCTTTTTAGGCTATATTGAGTCTATAACCGATGGAAGTCCAGAGTGCCACTCGGGACACGCATCGGCAGGGAGCGACACGGCGCTCCTTTGGAAGGTGAACACACAGTGCTTGTGCAGGTCGTCCTGCACCGAAGAATAGACGGAACGGAGGTCTAATGATGAAACGCTATTGGCTCGGAACGGCTCTTTTGAGCCTCAGTATTTTGGTAGGTGCGCACGCCCAGCCTCCTGGCGCCTCAGGCTTGGTCTGGCAGGACGATGTCGTCCATTTCGACCTGAACGCGGGCAACTTGGTGACTACAGGCGCGCTCTCAACGACCGTCAGCCTCGGCAATCCAGCCCCTGCTAGTCTTACAAAATCCACCAACACGCTCGACATTCAACTCAACCTTGCGGCTCTGACAGGGATTGCAGGCTTGCCCACCATTACTCTGACAGGAGCCGATATCGGCGCTGGCACAGGCACGGGCGGGCGCATCATCAACTGGAATACAGGGGCTGTCGACATCAACTACTGCTTACCAGGCAGTGTATCTGGCTTGCCCATAGACATTCTCATCAAGCGCATCACAGGCGCCAACCTGCGCGTGAACGCCGAGATTCTCAGCTCGCCCTTCTTCTCTGTGCCCAGCAACCGCGATATGTATGTCAGGATGACTCCTGTCGGGGGCAACCAGTTCAACTTCATCAACCTGGAACTCTACGCCTTCTGTGTTGAGAACGCATTCACACGTATCAACGGAGTGATACGCGATACAGACTACATCGCCTACAGCGGTCCGATTCCAGAGCCTGCGAGCATGCTGGCGCTGGGCACGGGTTTGGCAGGCCTGTTGGCTCTGCGTCGTCGCAAGAAGTGAACCTCACCCCCCAACCCCTTCTCCGCAAGCAGAGAGGGGGAGCTGAACACCCCTTCTCCCTTCGTAGGGGAGAAGGGGACGGGGGAAGAGGGGTTAGATAGGAGGCATCTAAAATGAAACGCACACTAAGTTGGATGATTGGCTTGGGCTTGATAGTCGGCACGACCTATGCCGATGGCTACCTGTGGCTCTCGGCTGGGGGCGAGACACCGACCCCGCGTCTGTACCGCTTCAACCTGCGCACGGCACAGATTGACCACACCCTCACGCCCAACTTCGTCACCAGCGGGAACCTGCCCACCGAGTACGGCTACCTCGCTTATGATGGTCAGTCGCTCTACATCGGGGCGAACAACCGCAAGGCGGTCGCACGGGTAAACCCCTACACGGGCGCGGTCCAGCAGATTACCGCCTACAATATGTGCGAATGCTTCTTCGGGCACCACTGGATGCGCGACGGCGCCTTCAAGGACGGCGAGTTCTGGCGCGCCTCTCCTCCGCACAACCCCAGCCAACAGTTCAGTGTGCTGATGATGGCAGACCGACACCACATCCCCGAGCTGATGCGCTACGCCTACACACTCAACTTCGCCACGATAGGCGCCGAGTGGGTCGGCGAGCACTTGTACCTCACCACGCCCCGCCAGTTCGTGCGTGCCGAGTTTGACCCCGACAGCGACTACACCTTCACCCCCGTCTTCTACACCCTGACGGGCGTTCCGGAGGGGCACACGCTGGGTGGGCTTGCCTACGATGCGGACTCAGGCACGCTCTATCTGGCGAGCCGAAGCGCAACCGAAGTGACCATTTGGGCACTCCAAGTGAACGACAATACCCAGACCGCTCAGGCAGAGCCTGTAGCGACGCTCCACGACAAGGGCTACCCCGCCGGGGCGTACCCTGCCTCGATGGGCTGGGTGCCCGCCATCCCAGGCGATGTGGACGGCAACGGCTGTACCGACGACTCGGACTTGCTCAGTGTGCTGTTCGCATTCGGGAGCAACTCGGCTCAGCAAGACCTCAACCGCGACGGCACGGTGGACGATGCCGACTTGCTGATCGTGCTGTTTAACTTTGGGAGTGGGTGCTAAGCACTCAACCTGTATCCCCTGCCCCGAGGGCGGGGGAACGGTTATCAACACTCTAAGCGATAGCGTCCTCTTCAAGGGGGCGAGCAGAACACCTCGTAGCAGAGAGTGGGAACAACCATTGAGAATGGAGGTCAACGATGAAATTGCAATGGCGATTGTTAGGATTGGTCGTTTCTGGGGCAGTTCTGATGAGCGTGCCCTATGCGCAGACGATTTTTATGACTTACGAGCAACGCGATAGCTATCCATTTGCTTCAACGGGGTTCCAATCCCCTATTGGCAGTACTATGGAGAGCAACGGGTTCCTACCCAGCCAGACAGGACGCATTTTCGCAAACAACGACATCATCCTCACCACTGCCGCCGTGCGTGTGCGCTTGGACAATCCTCAGGGAGGCGACGCCTTCGGCAGGATGGGGATTATCTTCGGCAACGGCTATTGGCGAACTGGTTCGTCCGAGTATCACCTCCCGATTGACCGCTTAGGCAACTTTGCATGGGGTCGTGATTCTGGCCCGTTTTATTACGGCACTTGGCAGGGTTCGGGACATGTGTTCCGAATGCGTGCTGCAGCGCACGACGACACCATCTGGGCAAGTGCAGAGGCGCGCGCCGATATGGAAATCCGCAACGCCCCGATGGTCTCGGCAGGGGGTCCGTCGGTCTCACCGTTCAACTTGGCGCCTTACCTCTGGGGTGGCAACAACATCGACCCGAACGCCTTCCCGAATGTTGCGCTTGCGTGGAACATCGGCGGGATTACGGGCACACGCGGGCTGATTGACTTTCAGATATTCCCCGACCGGGCTTCGCCCCATGCTGACCGCCTGCGCCTGCGCTTTGATTACACCGTGACGCGAAACACTGCACCTTTCTTCTCCACCGCCTCCGAGAACTTCGTGGACTGGAACGCTTTTGAGGGCACTTTCGCCAAGAGCGTGGCAGGGCTGAGCGGAACCGACTCGATCGATATCAGCACTGACCCTGATGGCACGCAGTATGTGATTAGCCTGCGTGTGCGTGTCCTGCACGACGGCTTCCGCGACAACTTCGCCTCCTACGCTGGCACGGTGACGCTGTACGACCAGACTTTTCAGGATTACTTCATTGTGAGTATTCCGGAGCCTGCGAGCATGCTGGCGCTCGGCACGGGTTTGGCAGGTCTACTGGCTCTGCGTCGTCGTAAGAAGTGAACCTCTCCCCCCTGCCCCCCTCTCCTCATAAGAGAGGGGGAGATTTTGAACCTCTCCCCCCTGTGTCCCCCCTCTCCGCAAGCAGAGAGGGGGGTTGAGAACCTCTCCCCCCTGTGTCCCCCCTCTCCGCAAGCAGAGAGGGGGGTTGAGAACCTCTCCCCCCTGTGTCTCTCTCCGCAAGCAGAGAGGGGGGCGCGACTGTGTGCCTGTGCCCCCCTCTCCGTAAACGGAGAGGGGTGGGGGTGAGGTCTTTCGTTGAGATTCTTCGCTTCGCTCAGAATGACAGGTAGACACTCTGAAACGACCACAAGGCTCGATTCCTCCTGTTTCACGAGGTAGTGCGCTGTGGGTCAATCCCTAAAAACCCCATCCTGTCACCCTCAGCGTTAGCGAAGGGTCTTGGCTCCCCTCTCCCGACGCTGCGGGAGAGGGGTCGGGGGCGAGGTCAGATTCTTCGCTTCGCTCAGAATCACAGCTCCCCCATTTGTCACCCTGAGCGTCAGCGAAGGGTCTCTGCTTCGGGTGGCACCGAGATTCTTCGCTGCGCTCAGAATGACAGTGGGGGCGCACAGGGGCTAACAGAGGAGCGTCAAAGTAGGGGCGGGTTGGCGTGATTTTGAATTCAAAATTCAAGGGATGTACCCCTGTCAGAGGCTGGGGTGGGGTTCTTACCCTCCTCCGCTTCGTTCGCCAACGCTCAGGGGGTTGTCCCTCGGAGCGACGCCAAGAGTTTAAATAGTGAAGGGACTCCCCAATACTTCAGGGAGTCCCGAACCTTAGTGAGCCGAGGGTATTAGGCTATCTAAAGTAGTGGCGGTCAGTTCGCGACGGGAACCACGCTCACACGCCGTCGGTTGCGCGGTCCTTCAAACTGCACATAACCGTCGCACAGTGCGAACAGCGTATCGTCCTTGCCCCGACCGACATTGCGTCCGGGATGGAACTTTGTTCCGCGCTGGCGCACGATGATGTTGCCCGCGCGCACGAACTCGCCCCCAAACTCCTTCACGCCGAGGAACTTCGGGTTACTGTCGCGCCCGTTGCGTGTGCTTCCAACACCTTTTTTACTTGCCATAGCGACCTCCTTAGCAAAGGGATTATACCCTAATCGACCGTCTTAGAGTTCCCGAACAGGATACGGGCGTAGCAATAGATGAGCAGGGCGGTGAAGAAAGTCCACGCACTGAGCATAAACACCCAGCCTTGCAGGCTCATACGCTCACCTCCTTCGCGCCCTTCTTGCGGTTCCACACATACCAGATAGCGAACAGCTGGAGCAGGAACACCAGCAGGACGAACCCGCGAATCATCCAGATGTGCCAGCCGACCTCCAGCCCTGCCGCTTCAATCGGGCGGGTGAAGAGCTCGCCCGTGCGCGCAGGGGTCATCACATTCTGGAAAACCCAAGTGCCCAAGATGACAGCTAAAATGGTGGGCGTCACATACTTGGCGCAGTAGTAGAAGAATCGGGGCACACGAAGCAGAGCGCCCTCGTGCATCTCCTTCCACGCCTTGTCGGCACCGAAAATCCACATGATAATAATCACCTCGATGAGCGCCATCAGCGGAGGACCGAAAGTGCCTGACCAGAAGTCGTACACATCAATTCCACCCTTGAACCAGATGGCGAACTGTACGCCGATCAACCAGAACACGCCCAGCGCCATCGCAGAGCGCAGGCGGGACATGCCGAACTCGTCCTCCAAGAACGCCATAATCGGCTGGCACATCGCCACCACCGAGGTCAGCGCCGCAAAAAACAGCAACAGGAACCACAAGAAGCCCAGAATGTTGCCCGCAGGCAGGAAGCTGAAAATGGCGGGCATCGATACAAAGCCGAGGTAGAAACTTCCCTGTGAGGCAATCGCCTGCGCCGCCGCCACCCCGAAGAAGGCGGACGCTGCAGGCAGGGCTATCGAAGCACCCAGCACCACCTCGGCGAAGCTGTTGGAAGCGGTGGTGGACAGCCCCGTGAGCGTCACATCGTCCTTCTGACGCAGGTAGGAGGCGTAGCACTGGATGGCGCCCATGCCCAAACTGAGCGAGAAGAACACTTGACCCGCCGCCGCAAGCCAAGTTTGCGGGTCGAGGAGCACGAACACCTGTTGCCCGTTGCGCTCCACATACCACTTCGGCTCCCATAAGAAGGCGATGCCGTTCATCACGCCGTACTCTTCTGAAACGGGATGCCCCAAAGTGAACACGCGTATCATCAAGATGACCGCCAAGATGAACAGCATCGGCATCGCAATCTTGGCGAGCAACTCAATCCCGCCTGAGACCCCACGCACCATCAGGTAGAGCGTTACCACGAACACCACAGCGAAGATGCCGAGCGTGAAGCCGTCAGGCTGAAGGAACACGCCCTCGCCCGTCGCCCCACTGTAGGCGCCCAAAAAGTCGCTGTATGGTTGGAGAATCGTGCCCGAAATCTCGTCCGCACTCATATCGGGGCGAAGCACCGAGCGGTCTACTTGGGGAGTCTGCCCAAGCAGGGTCTTGATGCTGTAGCCCAGCGTCCAAGAGCCTAAGAAGGAGTAGTAGAACAGGATAAGCGTCGGGATGAACAGCCCCAGCACGCCGACATATTTGGCAATCGGGTGGCGCCACATCAGCTGGAACATTGCGGGTGTCGTGCCGTGCCCTCGCACGCCTCCGTAGCGTCCTTGCATCCATTCCAGCCACATCAGTGGGATTGCCATCAGGAGGAGACAGATGAAGTAGGGAATCAAGAACGCGCCTCCACCGTTCGCCGCTGCCTGACCAGGGAAACGCAAGAAGTTCCCCAGCCCGATAGCGTTGCCCGCCATCGCCAATACCAATCCAATCCGAGTACCCCAATGCTCACGCGTCTCGTTATTATTTGCCATCAGTACGCTGTCCCTCCTTGTCGGCGCATAAACGGCTTTATTCGTGCGCAGGTGCTGATGTCCTGCCTATTTGGGCGCAATCTGGTCTATCTGGGTCGCCAGTTCAAAATCTTTCTCGCTCAGCCCGCCCGCCGAATGGGTGCTGAGGCGCAGGGCGACCTGCTTGTAGCGGATGTCGATATCGGGGTGGTGGTCTATCCGCTCGGCGAGTAGCCCCACATGCACCACAAACGCCAGCGCTTCGCGGAAGTTGCGGAAGGTGAAGGTGCGCGCGATTTCGATCCCCTCGCGTCGCCACTGCGGCACGCGCTCCAACCACTGGGAGACCTCTGCTTCGGGTATTCGTTCCATCGTGTTCACCGTTCTTTCGGTTCGTGAGCGCTTGCCTGTTTCCTGCTAAACCCATCAGGTATAATCGGCACGCCATGCGGACGGCGATTGTGGTACCCGGACAAGGCTCCCAGCGTCCAGGGATGGGGCGTGAACTGTACGAGCGGAGCCAATCAGCGCGTGCGGTGTTTGAAAAGGCTTCGGAGCAGGCAGGTCGCTCCTTCACCCAACTCTGTTTTGAGACCGATGAGGAGACGCTCAAACGCACCGAGAATGCCCAGCCCGCACTGTTGGTGACCTGTGTTGCTGCGTGGGAGGCACTGCGGGAGGCGATGCCCGAATACACTCCCGATTTTGTGGCGGGGCACAGCGTCGGCGAATATCCTGCGCTGGAGATTGCGGGTGTGTGGAGCCTGCAGGAGGCACTCTTCTGGGTGGAACAGCGTGCGAACGCGATGCACGAAATCGCCTACCGCGTGCCGGGCACGATGGTCGCTGTGATTGGCGCTGAGACGAGCCTCGTGGAGCAAGCCTGCGAGCGCGCCCAACAAGAGACAGGCGAAGTGGTCGTGCCCGCCAACTACAACTCGCCCGGGCAGATTGTGATTTCGGGCACGGTTCAAGCCGTCCAGCGTGCGAGCGACCTCCTGCGCGAGATGGGGGCACGGCGACTGGTTCCCTTGGCGGTAGCGGGAGCGTTCCACTCGCCCCTGATGGACGACGCTGCGGAACTGCTACGCCAAGCCTATAAAACGGCGAAGTTCCAGCGCCCCAAATATCCGTTCTTCTCCACGACCGCAGTGCGCCTGCTAGAAGACCCCGACGATGTGCGTGAGGTACTCAGCGACCAGATTGCCAGCCCCGTGCGATGGCAACAGAGCATCGAGCGCCTCCACCAAATGGGAGTGGACACCTTCATCGAGGTGGGCGTGGGCGATGTGCTGAGCGGACTCATCAAGCGCATCGTGCCGGGCGTGCGCACGCTCCGTGTGGTAGACTCTAAGACACTGGACGAGACCGTCCAGGCATTACGAGGAGAGGTATGAATCTGCGGTTGGACGGACGCACGGCGCTCGTGACGGGCGCCAGTCGGGGCATAGGGCGTGCAATTGCGCTCCAGTTGGCGGAGGCGGGCGCAAAAGTCGCCCTGCTGAGCCGAACCGAAGCGAGCGTGCAAGAGGTCGCTCACGCCATCGAGAGCTACTATCCCGGACAGGCGCTCCCCTTCGTGGGCGATGTCGCCGCCCCCCAACTGGCGGACAAAGTGGTCGCCCAAATTACCCAGCTATGGGGACAGTTGGATATCCTAGTCAACAATGCGGGCATCACGCGCGACACGCTCCTGCTGAGAATGAGTGAGGAGGACTGGGACAGCGTGCTGGACACGAATCTGAAGGGTGCGTTCCTGTTCACGCGTGCGGCGCTCAAGCCGATGATGCGCCAGCGTTGGGGACGCATCATCAACATCAGCTCCATTTCGGGCATCACGGGCAATGTGGGGCAGGCGAACTACAGTGCCTCCAAAGCGGCGCTGATTGCCTTCACCCGCACGGTCGCTGTGGAGATGGGCAGCCGAAACATCACCTGCAACGCCATTGCGCCCGGACTGATTGAGACCGATATGACCCAGAGCCTTGCCGACTCGGTGAAAGAGTACGCCTTGCAAAGAATCGCCCTCAAGCGGTTCGGCACGCCCGAAGAGGTGGCGTATGGGGTACTCTTCTTATGTAGTGAGTTTGCCTCGTACATCACGGGGCAGGTGCTGGTGATAGACGGTGGCTTGACCACCGGAATCTAAGCCAAACTAATCAAGGAGGTTCAGACCATGAATCAGGAAATCTTTGAGCGAGTGCAAAAGGTGATTGTCGAGCAGTTGGACAAACGCCCTGAGGAGATTACCCTCGAGACGAACTTGGCAGAGGACCTGCAGGCGGATTCGCTGGACTTGGTGGAGCTGGCGATGGCGTTGGAGCAGGAGTTCGATGTGACGATTGGCGAAGATGAGGCGGAGCAGGTGCGCACCGTCGCCGATGCGGTACGCCTGCTAACTGCCAAGTTGGGTGCTGAGAACGAGTGAGCGATGCGTCGGCGGGTTGTGATTACGGGAATGGGGTGTATCACCCCGCTGGGGATGGGGCTGGAGGCGCTCTGGGAAGGACTGGTCACGCCCCGACGCGTCATCTCCCGTATCACCCACTTTGACCCCACAGGCTACAGCACGCAAATCGCTGCCGAGGTGCGCGACTTTGACCCCAAGCAGTTTATGGACGGCAAGGAGGCACGGCGCACCTCGCGCTTCATCCAGTTCGCATTAGCCACCACTCAATTCGCTCTGGACGACGCTCAGCTGAGCATCACGCCCGACAACGCCGAGCGGATAGGCGTGCTGATTGGCTCAGGCATCGGCGGGATCGACTATATGGACAGCCAGGTACGCGTGTTAGACCGTGAAGGTCCGCACCGCATCAGTCCCTTCTTGCCCGCAATGATGATTGCCGATATGGCGTCGGGAATGACCTCTATTCGGTATGGGCTCAAGGGGCCGAACCTGTGCGTGGTGACCGCTTGTTCCACAGGCGCCGATGCGCTGGGGTTGGCGATGCGCACGATTCAGTACGGCGACGCCGATGTGATGATAGCAGGCGGAACCGAGGCGGCGATTAATCCGATAGGGATTGCGGGCTTTTGCGCGGCGCGGGCGATGTCCACACGAAACGATGACCCCGAACATGCCAGCCGACCCTTTGACGCCGAGCGCGACGGCTTTGTAATGGGCGAAGGGTGCGGGATTGTGGTGCTGGAGTCGCTGGAGCATGCGCTTGCACGAGGCGCGCGCATCTATGCCGAGCTGAAGGGCTATGGGATGTCAGCAGACGCTTATCACATTACCCAGCCCGACCCCGAGGGCGATGGCGCACGGCGCGCGATGCAAAACGCCATCCGCGACGCAGGGCTTACCCCCGAACAGATTGACTACATCAACGCGCACGGCACCTCCACACGCTACAACGACGCCAAAGAGACGCTCGCCATCAAGCGCGTGTTCGGGGAGCGTGCCTATCAACTGCCTGTGAGTTCCACCAAGTCGGTCACAGGGCACTTGTTGGGTGCGGCGGGCGCGGTGGAAGCGATTGCCTGCGTGTTAGCGCTCCGACACCAGACCCTACCGCCCACCATCAACTACGAACACCCCGACCCCGAATGCGATTTGGACTATGTGCCCAACACCGCTCGCCCTGCCACGCTCAAGCATGTGATGTCCAACTCGTTCGGGTTTGGCGGGCACAACACGGCGTTGGTGATGAGCCAATACGAAGGTTGAAGGGGGGCGTACCCTTCGCTTAGGGTGGGGGCTGTCATTCCCCATGTTGTCATTCTGAGCGAAGCGAAGAATCTCTGAAAAAACCAATCGGGAAGGTGCGAGGAGCGTGCTGAGAGCGTGGGCGTCTCGCCTGCACCGTTGTCCAGAGTCTTGGGCAAGGATGCCCAAGCCACGGCAAGATGCCCAAGCCACGCAGTGTAGCACGGGCATCCTGCCCGTGAAAGGTACCTTGAGCAAGATGCCCAAGCCACGAAATGCGGTATATTGTGAACAATAATGCTTGAGAATGAGACGCTGAGGGTGCGTATCGGAACTGAGGGCAAGCACGCAGACCTGAAGGAACTGCATACAGTGGCGGTTCACCTGCGTGAAGCGCTCTACGCACTGGCTAAGGAGCAAACCGATGAAGAAAAGCTCTCTATTCGTTTTGAGGTAGTGGATGCGAAGATTGGGAGCCTTGAACTTACTATCTTGCCTCAAGATACTGCCATTGCACCAGAGCACCTGCTTAGCGAATTTGTTCGTGATGTACAGTCCTTAGCTCAGGGGCAGTTCCGCCCCACGATGCGTACGACTACTCTAAACGGTTATAAGACACTCATCAAATCGGTGCCCAAGCAAACTCTCTACTGCTTCACCTACCGTGAGATGCAGGTCACAGTTGACGAACAGGTCAAACAACAGTTTCAACAAGTACTGAAGCTCTCACCGAGCCACAATCTGGAACTGATAGGCACTATTGAACGCGTGAGCGTGCTTCGGAAACCTTACGGATGTGCTTTCTACACGAAGCTGGAGCCTCGTGAGCGTGTGGAGTGCTCGTTTGAAGAACATCTACTCAATTCCATTGCCGATGCCCTCAAATCCAGACGATTGGTTCGGTTGCGAGGTACTGGATATTATGCTCCTATCGGTTTGTACCCTCTGCGTTTTGAGATTAAGGAGCCGGTTGTGCCTGTTGAGCCAGACTACAAGCTCCTGCGCGAAGCCGTGCGCTCCTACGAGATTGTGCCTGCAGGAATGAGTTTAGAGCAGTACCTCGACTCGCTGAGGAAGTCCGATGAGGAAACACCGTAGCCGTCCATGATACTACTGGGATACCTGCTGTTTCATCGCTCTGCTCAATCGTGAGCCGAAAACCCCTTCAGAGATACTGTCTGCATTAGAACAAACCTATAAAGATATGTTGACCAGTAAAGTCGAGATTGTCTCAGGTTCGGTGCTCATAACGGAGTTGATCAAAGTGCCCAGAGAGTACATAGAAAGTCTGAAAGCGTGTCCTGCCTTCGAAATGGTGCAGACGAACGATTCAGTCTATAACTTGGCACGAGACCTGCGCGAGCGATGTCGTGCTAATGGGACTTCGGTCATCAAGACGCCTGACGCTCTTCACTTAGCGAGCGCAATTCTATCGCGTGCTGATGAGTTCTGGACGACCGATGGGCGGATTTTGAATGCACAAGTCATCACCTCTGAGATAAAAATCTGTAAGCCCCATGTAGAGCAGTTGCGACTGATTTTGTAACAGCCTCACTCACTCCCCAACCTGCAGGAATGCCCTATGGGGCGTCGCATCTTCACAGTATGGAGCGAGAGGAGATTCGTGGTCAGGACACCGAATTCGTGATGCCTGAAGTGGAAGAACCGATCGAAAAGCTGCCTGAGCAAGAAGCGTTTTGGCGACCGCCCGTGCGCTTTGGCTCGGTTCCCGTTGAAAAAGAGCCGCTGGGCTGGGACCGGCACAAAGGCTTTCGCAAGCTGTTTCCGCCTGTGCGCCTGCCGTTCCAGATTGTGGAGCGGGTGTCGTTCGGCAATCCCGAACTGGAACCCAATCGCCTCATCTGGGGCGATAACCTGCATGTGATGCGCCAACTGCCCAGCGAGAGCATCGACCTCATCTACATCGACCCGCCCTTCTTCTCAGGTAGGCAGTACAACATCATCTTTGGCGACCAGAACGAGGTGCGCTCCTTCAGCGACATCTGGGAAGGGGGCATGCCCGGCTACCTCATCTGGCTGAACGCCCGCCTCTACGAGATGAAACGTCTGCTGAAAAAGACTGGCGTTATATGTGTTCACTGTGATTGGCATGCCAGCCACTATATCAAAACGGAAATGGATAAGATTTTCGGATATGAGAACATGGTGAATGAGATAATATGGAGATATGGTTTAGGTGCAGCGAATGTAAGTCGCCATTTTCGAAAGAAGCATGATACCATATTCATATTCTCTAAATCAAATAACTAATTTTTCAATCCTATTCGTGGTGAACCTTCAGAGGCACAGCTAAAAAAATATTGTCATGAGGATGAGCATGGAAGATACATGATATCCTATGGCAAGAAATATTACTTCAAAGGTGGTGGAATTCTTGACGATGTTTGGGATATACCTACGATAGCCAGCACTTCCTCTGAAAGAATAGGATATCCTACGCAGAAGCCCGAGGAATTGATTAGCAGATTTATTCGTGCTTTCTGTCCCGAAGGTGGGGTAGTATCCGACTTCTTCTGTGGAGGTGGTACGACGCCTGCAGTGGCGCAGAGGCTCGGCAGACGCTGGATTGCCTGCGACCAGTCCCGCGTGGCGATTGCGGTCACCGCCGACCGCCTTGCGCGGGGTGCGCTCACGCTGGAGGGGGGCATGAGCCAAATCCCCGACTTCACGATTGAGTATTGGGGCGTCTACGAAACGCGTCGGCTCACGCAGATGCCCGAAGCCCAGTTCCGCAAGTTCGTGCTGACCTGCTTTGGCGCACGCGAAGAGACCCAAACCGCAGGCATCCACGGCTACAAAGGCTCCGTGCCCGTGTGGGTGTGCCATCCCGACCCCAAGCAAGAGGTCACCCACAAGGAGGTGGTCGCCTTCGCCAACGCCATACGGCGCACGCTCGCCTATCAGCAAGCCAACCTGCGTGATGGCATTATGTTGGGTTGGGCGTTCACCCCAGAAGCCCAGCAGACCGCTGACCAACTGCGCGAACGGCAGAATGTGGATGTGAACTTCGTGCGGTTAGACCTGATTCGTATCGATTCGCCCCGTTTCCGTGAGCATGTGGCGTCCCTCTCTACCGAGCATGCGGACTATCTGAACTTCCTGACCTTCGTGCAGGCGCCACGGGTTCAGGTGGGCTACAAGCGTCTCAGTCCGCTGACCTACCAGTTCGATATTAGTGACACGGTTATCACGAATGCAGGCGCCAAGATTATCAATGTGCAGTGGGACTTCAACTACGACGGCAAGCGGTTCGTCAGCACGGAGGGCTATGCGCTGGGCAAGGCGACCACGAATATCACCTACAAGTTCCCGTCGACTGGGGTCTATCGCGTGGCGTGTCGGGTACAGGATGACAAAGGTGGGGAAGGTCTCTGGGTAGGCGAAATTCGGGTGAAGTAGCGATGCGCTATTACGAGGTGCGCTGTCCTGTGCATGGGTTTATCCAATTAGATGATTGGGAGTGGACGCTTATCAACACTCCTGAATTCCAACGCCTGCGTAGGATACGCCAATTAGGTTTCACCGACTACATCTATCCAGGAGCGATGCATACGCGCTTTGAACACTCTTTAGGTGTGATGCATGTTGCTACGCGCTTATACGATGCGCTTTGTGCAAACTCCTCGCAAGTCTTGAAGTCAGAATTGGGCTACAACGAGGATGGGCTTCGTCGGGATCGTAGGCTCATCCGATTAGCGGCTCTGCTACACGATGTGGGACACGCTCCCTTCTCTCACGCCTCCGAGGACACCTTCCCCAACAAACCAGACCGCACACGCTACAGCCATGAGGACTATTCCGCTCAGGTCATCGTGACCAAACTGGAGGACGCTATCAAGTCGCACTCACTGAATCAAAACTACCGCATCACCCCTGAGGAGGTAGCCAGTCTAATTGGCTACGATGTACGGTTTCAGTTCGGCAGTCAAGAAGTTCGGCGTATCGGGCTTTTACGCGAGATTATCTCCAGTCAGATGGATGCCGACCGAATGGACTACCTTCTGCGCGACTCGCACCACTTAGGGGTACGCTATGGTGTCTACGATTTAGAACGGCTCGTGAATACCTTGCGGGCGGTTTCAACAGATGAGGGGTTGCGCTTAGGAGTGGGCGAAGACGGCTGGCACGCTGTGGAAAGCCTCATCTTAGCGCGCTACTATATGTTCACACAAGTGTACTTCCACAAGACACGAGTCGCCTACGACCACCACATAAACCAAGCTGTCAAGACAATCCTCAAGGGAACCTACCCCGAACCTCAAAAAATTGACGAGTTTCTTCAGTGGGATGACTGGCGCGTTTTGGGGTATATTCAGAAGGGCAGAGCGGGTAACCATGGTCAACGAATACTGGAGCGCAACCATTTCAGGATGGTGTTTTCTGCTGAGGCAACTGAGGAGGACACGAAACTTTATACGCAGGTTCGGGGCAAGCTTAGCGATCTAATCGTGCACGAAGAGTCGGCTTCTAAGTCGTGGTATGCTTCTGGAGGGGCTGACATCCCTATACAGATGAACGATGGGCGCGTTCGAAGCCTGACCCGCCTGTCTCCAGCGATTAGCGCGATGGAACAGCGACAAGAACGCCGTTACCTGTACGCCAAGCCCGAGAACGCACAACAGGCTCGGCAGATAGTGAAGGAGGTCATCGATAAATGGAAGTCCACACGCTCGACTACATAGGACGCATGGCGGTAATGACCGCTCTGGTGAAAAACTATCAAGGGGCGGAGTGCATCAAACGCACTGTGCTAATGAAGATGCTTTACTTGCTTCAAGTGGTGAAACAGGTGCCTTTAGGATATCGCTTCCAGTTTTATTTGTACGGACCCTATGACAGTCGGGTTCTGAATGACCTTGCGCTGGCGGAATCGTGGGGGCTGATTCGGCAGGAATACATCGAGTACTCGACGGGATACTTTTATAAGATTTGTGAAGAGTTAGGAACCGACCCGTTTCTCGAGGAGTTCAAAGATGTTTGGCACCCCTACCAAGAGGCTATCCGGTGGGTCTTGGAAAATTTTCGGCAATATGACGCTTCGCAGATGGAACTGTTGGCAACTTTAGTATGGGTTGACCGCTCCGCAGTAGCCACCAACGCCGAGCTTACGGAGGAGCAAATCGTTCAGACCGCTCTCGCGCTCAAGCCGAAGGCGACAGAAGAGACAGTTCGCCCCCTTCTGCTCCATCTAAAACGACTAAATATCCTCAGATCTTTGAATAAACGCCTGTCTCGCTCCGTGTCATAGGGAGGAACGTGTGATGTTCAATCACTTCTCTCGGTACGAGGAAGATTTTATCCAGTGGCGCAAGGGTGGCTACCCGAGAGTCAAACCCGAAACCCGTCAGTATATTAATTTCCTGACCGACCCGGAGGATAACCAATCGCCTCGTGAAGGCACTCTGTGGAGCCACCAGTGGAAAGCGTTTCTGCGCACCGTCTACGCCTATGAGATACTCGGCAAGCATACGATTGGGCGTAACGGACTCCTGCATAATATCGTGACGGGGGGCGGGAAGACCGCGCTGATGGCGGTGATTATCGCTTGGATGCGCATTGCGCACGGGGTGGAGCGGTTCGTGATATTATGCCCTAACCTGATTGTGCGCGACCGACTGGAAGACGACTTTGAGCAAGGCAAGGTGTTCAAAGCGCGCCAGTTAATCCCCGACTGGGCGCCTTTTACATCGGAAGACTTCGCGCTGACCACGCTGGGTGGGAACCGCCAGAGTGGATGGGCCTCTCTGCTCTCTGCCAGCGTCATCCTGGGCAACATTCACCAGTTCTACACCAGCAACACAAGTGGTCAAAGCAACCTCTCTCAACTGATGAACGGACCTGAGTTCGTGCTGTTCAACGATGAGGCGCACAATTCGCCCGCTCCCGAGTGGGATAGAACGCTACAGCGGATTGCCCCCAAAGTGCTGCTGCGGGTAGACCTAACCGCTACGCCCGAACGAGCGGATGGACAACGCCCCGATAGCGACCTGATTTTCGAATACAACATCCAAGAAGCGCTTGCCGATGGCTCAGTGAAGACCCCTGTGGTCTATCAGCCCAGCATAGAGACGGTGGAACTGACCTACACCGACGCCCGCACAGGGGAGCGTCGGCGTGTGGAAGAAATCGATTGGGCGGAGGTCGACCGCTTGGGATTAACCGCTACCCAGTGGGTTACTGATGACGAGCCGATGCGCCAACAGATGGCGATTGCCCTCCAGCGCCTCAAAGAGCAGGAACGACGCGCACAGGGACGCTATCAGCCTATCCTGTTCGTGGTGGCGGTGTGTAAAGCGGACGCTCAGAAGGCGTGGCGCACCCTCAACGACTACTTCCGCGTGAGGACCCTCTTAGTCACGGAAGACAGCGATGAGGAAGACCGTCGCAAGGCGCGGGAGTTGGGCGAAGCCCAACGCTCAGGTCATCCCTACAAGGCGGTAGTGAGCGTGCTGATGCTTCGAGAGGGATGGGATGTACCAGAAGTGGGCGTCATTCTGCTCCTCCGAAAGTTCAGCAGTAAGGTGTACGGTCAGCAGGTCATCGGGCGCGGGCTTCGGCGCGTGCGCACAAAGGGAGTAGACCCAAACGAACCTCAAATCTGCGCTGTTGTAGACCATCCCAAACTTGACCACGACTGGCTTTGGCAAATCTTCAACGCCAAAAAACGAGAGAATGTGTCCATCGACGACTCGTTCGACGAGACCGAAGACCTGCCTCCACCCCCACCTAAGCAGGAGCTAACGAAACCGCACTTAGTGATTCGTGTGCCCGACCCAATTCCGAACTTCGTGGACGATGGCGAGTTCGTGGTAGAGATTCAAGCCCAAACCCTGACCCCGATTAGAAACTGGCGCGAGGCACTGGACAGCATTCACTACGAGCCGACTGCCGTGGAGATAACACGAGTGGATATCAGTGGTGTCGTGGAACGGGAGTTGGGGGCGGAGGGGTGGCACAAACTTCACTCCGCCCCCGAAGATACGCTCCGAGAGAAGGGCGAACCGTATGCCGTGCCGATTTCGGACGATGAGCTACGCGACCTCATCCGCTCTCGACTTCTCGAGATGGCGGAAGAACTCCTAATTGAAGCAGGCTGTGCCACTCTCTACAAAGACCGTATGTATGAGGTGTTGGTAGACCATGTGCGGCGCAAGTTCTTATCCGACCCCAACATCAGTTTAGGGCTTGCCGAACGAGAAGAGTTGGAGTACATCTGGAAGATGCTTCCTCAAGTGAAAGAAAAAATCAGCGCGAACTTGGGGATAGTGAAGGGGGTGGTGCATTTTGGCGACGAGTAAACGGGGCATCTTTGAGAACCCCACGAAAAGCCCGTGGAACTTTGAAGTCTACGATAGCGAGCTGGAGTACCGAATGATGGTCAAGCTGGAGCAAGACCATGCCGTTCTGAAGTGGATGAAACGGCACGGGATAAGCATCCCCTGGATTGATGGGCAGAAACATCAGCGACGGTATGTGCCCGATTTTCTTGTGGAGTACACCGACGGGCGGATAGCCCTGATTGAAGTCAAAGACCCCAGCCGTTTCGACTCAGATGAGGTCAAGCGCAAGCGTACCGCCGCCGAGCTTTGGTGCAAACAGCGGGGGATGGAATATATCATCGCCACCGTGAGGTAGTCCCCTGAGGTGTGATTAATCCACAGTCTTCCCAATCTCGCGAAGGAAGAGGTTGCGAAAGCGAAGCGGAGAGCCGTGCGCCTGAAGCCAAATCGGTCCCTGCTCAGGGAGGGGCTGCTCACGGTTCCAATAGTTTTCTAATGGAATGTTGTTGACGACCAACACGCCGTTCAGCCAAACATACACCGAGCCGTCCAGCATCAGGATGTGGAAGCGGTTCCACTGACCTGGGGGACGGTCAGCGCGGGTCAGGGGTTTATTAGGAGAGCGTTCGTTGTTATACAGTCCCCCCGAGCCTTCGGGACGGTCCCAAATCTGCACCTGGGGTACGCCGCGTAGGTAAATCCCGCTATCGCCTCCGGGTGGGATTTGCCACTCCAAAATCAGTTCAAAGTTGCGGTACTTATGCTGAGTGAGGAGCGAGACTCCCTTGCCATCAAACACCAGTTCGCCGTTCTCCACGCTCCAGTGGCGCAGGTGCTGACGATTGGCTTCCTCCTGGAGGCGTCGGCGTTCCTCTTCGGGAAGCGTGGCTATTTCGGGAGGGTTCGCGTACCAGCTCTGCCACCCGCTCAGGTCACGCCCGTTGAACAAAGCAACAAAGCCTGCAGGAGGTTCGTTGAGGCGTCGTTTGGGGGTGGGTAGTTTGCGGATATCCAACTTGCGAAACTCCACACGCCCCGAATGGGCTACAAAACCGATATGCCCTTCTTCTTGCAGGAAGCCGGGTCGGTCGCGCAGGAGTGCCACATCGTGAATGGAGTTCAGGTTGACATCCACCACCGTCAAGCCGTTCAGCTCCACTTTCACCTGACGCTCCTGACAAGTGATGGTCATGGTGTTCCACTGCCCAGGCGGGCGTACGGCGCTGAAGCGCACGGGCACAACTCCGTAGATTGCCCCACAGCGTGAGCGGTTGCCCACCCTCGCAGGGTCAGCGGTAAAATCGTCCAAGATTTGGATTTCCATCCCGTAGCGCGATGCTTGCCAGCCGAGCGGTGCGCGCAGGGCGATACCGTGGTTGGCGCCAGGACTGTTGCGGAACTCCACGCGCACGATGCAGTTGCGATAGGTTCGCTTTGTGAGCAGGCGACCGCGCGACTCGCCCTCAAAGACCAACAGCCCGTTCTCAAACTGGAACTTCGGCGCACCATCCACCTGCCAGCCCTGAAGTTCGGGATTGGGCAGAATAGCAACCCAGCCCGATTGGGCATAGGCGCCCCAAGCCACACTGAAGATGAAGGTGAGCAGGTTCAGGAGGGCGCGCATTACATCTCTCTCTCCTCTTCCGTGAGGGGCTGAACTAAGGCGATCGGCTGACCATACTCTACGGGGCTTCCGTTCTCCACCAGCCACGCTTGGAGCGTGCAAGGTTGGGGCACGGCTACCTCGTTGGGGATACCCAGTACCTCTATCGTGGCAATCGTTTGCCCGCGGTCTAAGCGTGTGCCGAGTTCCAAAGGCGCCAGCGTACAGTAGCCGACCACCGAGGCGCGTATCTCCATCGGTGCGGGGGGGTGCCAACCCGACACGACGGGCGTCTCCGATTCGGCAGGGGACGCTTCGGCATACCCACTCAAGAACAGGGGGGGCATCGCCTCAGCAAGGGTCGGAGTGGACTCGCCCTGCGCCCGGCGTAGCACCAGTCGTGTGCCCGCCGAACGCACCTCCAAATGGCTCACATGACGCTCACTCATCAAGCGGGCTAAATGCTCCAGTTGTTCCATCAAAGTTTCCATTTGAATACCGCCGTTTCCACGAATCGCAAAGAGTAGCTGAGCACCACGATGACCAGCGCGATGTAGAGGATGAGCGCGGCGGTCTCGCTTGCCTGAACCGCCTGCTTGAGCACATTTTCGCGTGCCTCACTGGGCATTAGGGTGAACCGTGCCAGCAACTGGTCTATCTGCCCAATCAGGTTCAGCACCTGGGCTTGTAGAGGCTCACGGAAGAAATAGGCTATCCCCAATACGGCGCCGATGGTCAGCGGTGCGAACAGTTGATATTTCTGGCGCTGGTGCTCGTTGAAAATCACGCATTCAGCACAACGCTGTTTGAGTTCCCACTTTGAAAGCGTCTTATTGTGGGGAATGTACTTGGCGTTCTTTTCGGGGTCGTCGCTGATGCGCGCATCTTTGAGTGCCATCGCGATGTTCTTCTCTTCGCACATACAGCCGACGCCCTCACGCCAGCAGGTGCGCCGTGCGTGGTAGATGGGACAGCGTTGGCGCACATAGTCTCGGCAATAGGGCAACTGCCAACATTTGCCCAGAAAACGCTGGGGCACCTCTTGCCGAGCGACTGTGGTGCCCAAAGTGAGCGTGTGGTCTACACTTCCGCCGTAGCGAATGCGCCGTATCGCATGCGCAAAGCCCACAAACACCGTCAGAACCATCCCCGGCGGGAACAACACCCACACCAAGTTACGAATTTGATTGAGGGCATACTCGCGCAGGGTACCCGGATTGGGCATCATGTCCAGCTGTCCCAGAGCCAGCGGGAAGCCCCAGTAGAACAGCCCTGCCAGCACCAGCATCACCACGCCCACCAGTGGCTCTTCCAGGTAGTTCCACGCTACCCCGATGACGACCAGCCCCGCGCCGAGAAGCACCATCCGCCCTGCGAAGGTCAGGTTGCCCTCGATGCGCGCTTGGTCTTGTGCCGAGAAACCGCCCGATTGGTCTAAACCCGCTATGAGCAAGGCGTACAGCAGGTACACCAATCCCAAGATGAAAATAATCGCCCCGACGCTAATCATCCACTGGGTGAGGGTGGTAATCCAGCGGAGCATAATTTGACGCTGGTATTCCCGTTGTACCGAAGGACGCTTTGTGCTCATCGCCTACCCCTGTTGCAGTATACCTGCTTAGTTAGACGAGCTGGCTTGGCTTTTGGCGCGAGCAGGTGCGCTTGCCAAAAAGGCGCACGCGTCGGGCAGTGCCTCGCGCACAATCATTAGGTGCTCGCAAGCAGGGTACTCGCGGTACTGCAGGCGCTCAAGCTCCATCGCTTGGAGGCGTCGGTAGGCGGTCTGGATGTTGTTCATTAGGAATGTTAGTTCCTCTCTGCCGACCGCCATGAACACGGGCAGGTCTTTGGGCAGGTTGGCGGGCTGACCCGCGCCTGCGAAGATGGCGACCGCACGGAACCGCTCGGCTCGCTGGGCTAACACGGCGAAACTTTGCGCCCCACCCATAGAATGCCCCATCAGATAGATACGCTCTGGGTCAACCTTGATGAGTTTGCCCACTGCCTCCATCGAGCCCCACACATGGTTGAGCGAACTGCTCGTTCGGGGCGCGACCACCGCCCACCCATACTTCTCTGCCTCTTTCAGCACCTGTCCCAGCCCGTAGCCTTCAAAGAACAGGTGCTCGTTGCCCCCCGCCCCGTGCAGTGCCACCACGAGCGGAATGGGCTTATCGGGTTGGAACTGCTTAGGCAAGTAGAGGCGGAAGTAGTGCGTGCCGTTGGCGTAGGAGGTCGCCATCCAGTAGTCGCCGGGCTTTGGCTCCCACCCGCGTGCGTTGCGTTTCCAGCCTTGAACCAGCGCGTCGGCGAACTGGAGCTGCTTCAGCAGGGGATAGAGCGTTTCGGGCTGGCTTCCCGTCGTGCAGGCTTGGATTACTTCGTGGGTCATCTTGACGGTGGCGCGCTCGGTGGAGTCGGCGTCGGGATGGGCATCCAGAGCCTGCTGGAGGGCGTCTAACCGCTCGTTGAGGCGGTTCACGACACTCAGGGGCAGTTCCCAAGCGCGTAACCTTGTGCCCTGATGGTTCAGTTCAAAACGCACTCGGTAATCGCCTTCGGGCAGAGGCGGGAGCACAAGGGGTTGCCCGTCGGGTTGCCACTCGGCAAACATCTGCTCGGCGACCTGCGTGCCGTTGAGGACTTTCAGGGTCAGCGCGAGCGGTTTGGCGGGTGGTGTCGCCTCGTAGTAGCTGAAAACGCGCACGCGACGCAGTTCGGGGTCGCTTTCGTAGGCTTTGGTGTCCACCACTCGCTGGAAGCGCGTGCCGATAGTGCCTGCATAAATCATTTCGGGCGATGGCTCGTCTGCCGAGCGCAGGCGCGCGCAGGTGATGGTCAGTTGGCGTGTCAGCACGGGCAGGCGGTTCGCGAAGAAGGCGGTGATACCGTCCGAAAGGGTCTGGGTAGCGCGTTGGCGTGCCTCTTCGGAGGTGCGGTGGGTTTCCCAGCAAGCCTCCATCTCCAGCAGACGAACCGCCAAGTCGGCACGGTTAATCGTGGGCGCTTGGCTCATCCCTAACAGCCAAACGAGGCTCAAAACCATCCATCCGAGCGGGCGCATAGTGGCTATCTGGTTCGGCGTTGGGGGGGTCAATCCTGCAAAGGGGGAATTTGCCCCCAAATTCGGGCAAATTCGTGCCAAATTACCCTCCAGACTTTGACAATGTCATATGGCAGTGTGGGATAATAGGGTTGCTATGGCGACACATCAGGAGACACTGTGGAGAATCGAGCAGTTGGTGGAACGCGCTGAGCAGGCGCTTCAACAGGGAGACTACGCAGGACCGCTAAACGCCCGCGTGCGTGAACTGCCCAGCCTGCGCTCCATCCGCCTCTACACCACGCTCGGACTGCTCGACCGCCCGATACTCAAGGGGCGCACGGGCTACTATGGACAGCGTCACCTGATTCAGCTGGTCGCCATCAAGCGTTTGCAGGCGGAAGGGCTATCGCTAAGCGAAATTCAGCAACGGTTGCTGGGGCTACCCGACGAAACACTTGCCGAGATTGCGAAAGTGCCTCCTCATCTTCTGCGCCCAGAGGTGTCCCACCCCACGACGGCAAACGGTCATTCCCGTCGTCAGACCGCCTTCTGGAAGACCATGCCCACCGTGAGCGAGGCGCTCAGTGAGGCAGAAGCCACTCCCATACCTGTTCGGCACTGGCAGAGTTTGGAACTCGCCGAGGGCGTACACCTACTCATAGAGACCAAAGAGCCACTGAGCGCCGAATCGGTTCAGGAACTCCTGCACTCTGCCCTGCCCCTGCTACGCACGCTCCGACGCCTCAGCGTCACCCAAAACAAACGATAAGAGGAGGTCAAACCATGCAAACCATTCAAGCATTACCAATAAAGCATCTGGAGACGTACACCACACAGAATGGTGTGGGCACACTGTCGACCCCGCAAGGCAATCTGCCGTTGAAACGCGTGGAAGTTCTGACCCGTATCGCAGGCGTCATCGCCACCACGACCCTGAAGCAGACCTTTAAGAACACGCTGAATGTTGCATTGGAGGCGACCTACATCTTCCCGCTCCCGATGCGTGCCGCAGTGCACCGGTTCCGAATGCAAGTGGGCGAGCGCATCGTTGAGGGAGAACTCAAAGAGCGCCAACAAGCCCGCCAAGAGTATGACGAGGCACTTCGACAAGGCTATCGCGCTTCTCTAGCCGAAGAAGAACGCCCGAATGTGTTCACGCTGAATGTGGGCAACATTATGCCGAACGAGGAAGTCGATATCACCTTTGAGATGGCGATGCCGTTGGATGTTGAGGAAGGCGAGGTGACCTATCAGTTCCCGTTGGAAGGGGAACCCGTAGGCGAGGGCGTTGCGCCCGACACCGACCAAGTGCCCGATGCGTCGCGCATCACCCCACCCGTGCTGTTGCCCGGTTTCCGAACCCTATGCAACTGAAGCTCAGCGTGGAGATCGACTCCCGCGGAATGCCCCTGCGCGACCTGCGCTGTAGCCTCCACAAAAATGTGGTCATCACCGAGAACGATGGCATCTACCAAATTGACCTTCAGCCCGGCGAGCGCTTGGATAGGGACTTCATCTTGCGCTATCGCATAGCCGACGAGCGCCTCACCACCTTCGCACGCTTGGCGCCTGACTCCGAGAACGCTGAGGAGGGCACCTTCATGACCGTCATCAGCGCGCCCGGACTGGAGACCGACCTGCTAATTCCGCGTGATGTGGTGCTGGTGTTAGACCGTTCGGGCAGTATGGACGGCTGGAAGATGGAGTGCGCCCGCCGAGCGGTCGTGCACATCCTGGAAAGCCTTACCAACCGAGACCGCTTCGCGCTGATTGGGTTTGACAACTTGATAGAGATGTACAAGCCGACACTGGAGGTAGCGACCGACCGTGAACGCTATCAGGCTACAGGGTGGCTGGCAGGTATCCACGCTCGTGGTGGTACAGAGCTCCTGCCCGCTCTCCATCAAGCCCTTGAAACCCTCACTCAGAAGCGTGAAGAGGCGGTCGGCATCGTGGTGGTGGTGACCGATGGGCAGGTAGGCAACGAGGGCGCGATTCTGCAGTATCTCCAGCAAGCGGGTGTGGTGGTTCACACGGTGGGCATCGACGAGGCGGTCAACGAATACCTGCTCAAGCAGATGGCGGACAGCACGGGCGGTTCGTGCGCGCTGGTGGAGAGCGAGGAACGCTTGGACGAGGCGTTAGATGACATCCGCCGACGCTTGGGCGCACCCGTGCTCACCGATATCCAAATCCACGCTCAGGGCTTCACCATTCAGACCGATACCGTCTGCCCTCCTGCCCCGCGTGTGCTGTTCCAGAACTCGACGCTGATTGTGATGGGGCGCTATAAGGGTGTTCCCGACAACCCTGTGATGACCGTCACGGTGCGCGACAACGAGGGCAACAACTGGCAAGTGCAGCTCGTTCCTCAGGTGGCGCCCCACCCTGCGTTCACTCCCGTGTGGGCGCGTATGCAAGTGCGCAAGCTGGAGGAGCAGTACTTCCTGAAGCCCAACCCCAAGCTGGAGCGGGCAATCGTGGACACCTCGCTTCGCTATTGGGTGCTCTCGCGCTTCACAGCGTGGGTGGCGGTTGACCCCTCGGAGGTGGCGAACCGTGAGGGCAAGCGCCAACATATCGTCCAGCCTGTGGATACGCCACGCGGGTGGGAGATACTACAGGAGGCGAGACCCAATATACGACCAGAAAGACTCATGGTGCTCGTCCGTAGGGATGATATTGGCTTCAATCCACTGATGAGTCCCGTGCTTGGCAGTGGTGCGCGGGCGACAGACAGCCCAGCTACAGGATTCGCACCTATCACGGCGAACACTACAGAGCAGTCAGAGAGGATAGGTATGCAAACGAACCCGATCGATGTGGTGCGTCAAATCTACGAGAACGCGCAGGCGCGCCCTCCGAAGAATGAGCAGGAGACCATCCAGCGTGTGGTGCTTCCGCTCCTGCGCATGTTGGCAGGGTACACTCCTGAAATCGACCTCGATTTTGAGCACACCTCCCACGCAGGGCGAGCCGACATCTTCTATCAGGGACCGAGCGCAGAATGTTCGCTCTGGATAGAGGTCAAAGACTGGAACACTGCTTTGGATGACAAGCACGCGGTTCAACTGGTCAACTATGTGAACACAGCGGGTGGACGCTGGGGTGTGCTGACCAACGGGCAGGAGTGGCGCCTCTACGATTGCCGAGCATCGCATCTTCCAGCACCTGAGCGTCTCGTGTTTCAAGCCTCACTTAGCGACTTCCAAAGCATCGTGCAGTTTATGCAGGTGATTGGCAAGAGCACGCTGGATAACTGCCAGGTCGAGGCTGTCCTGAGACCTCTCCGCTTGGCGAGGCAGATTGAGGACTTGCTTCTCAACCCCAGCGCCAGCAACCCCCTGTTCTCCGCTCTGCTCAAAGCGCTCAGGAAAGATTTTCCTGGGCTGACGGAGGCGGAACTGGAAGAGGTTATCCGCCAAGTGGTTGGGTGCATTGCTTCGGCGGGAGCGGCTTTCGCCTCGCAGAATGCTCCTGCTCAAGCCACTTCCCAGCCTGCTTCAGCTAGCCACACCCCAATCGTCCCGCCTGCCGTGCCCAGTTTCCCCACTCAGTTCCAAAGCTGGAAGAAGTCGTATGTGAAGATTGTGCAGTGGTGCTATCAACAAGACCCCCAAAAAATAGTGGCTTACCTACAACAACGAGGTGAACTTGATACTCAGCCCAGAAAAGGTCAGTCAGGATACATCTTGACCACACCCCTTGATCCGAATGGAAACTATCATTTCTACACCACTTTTAGCAGTGGTGGAATCCAGACCCGCCTCAACGAAATTGCCAAGATATTCGGGCTATCAGGGATACAGATAACGGTTCGAGGAGAGACGTTCACCCTTTGATAGGTTGTGTCTGCTCAATCTGTTTATCTGCCCTCCCTCTTGATTGAGGGAGGGCGTTTGAAGTTTTGGGGCGTTTTCTGCTTCGCTCAGAATGACAGAAAGGGGAAGTACCTTAAGCGTTACCGAAAAGCCTGCAGACGAGCCATCCTCTCAACTCACTTCTCCTCTTTGTCGGGATGGGCTTTGCGCACCACCCATCGGAGGGGCACGCCTGTGTAGTCGTACCGACGGCGGAGCCCATTCTCCAGATAGCGCAAAAAGGAGAAGTGGACAATATCGGGGTCGTTCACAAACAGCACAATCGTGGGAGGGCGTACCTCCGCCATCGTCGCATAGTAGATTTTGAGGTTCTTGCCTTTGCGTGAGTAGGGGCGCTCGTAAAGCGCGTCCTGAATGAGGCGGTTGAGCTCACCCGTGCCCACCCGCATACTGTGCAAGTCTGCCACTTGTAGGGCGGTGTCCAGCAGGTCTTCAATCCCGCTCCCTGCAAGCGCCGACACAAATACGAAGGGCACATAGTCCAGCCATTTCACCTCTTGCTGGACGATGCGGGCGAAGTCCGCCTTTTTGGGCGTGTCGGTTCCTATTTGTCCGTCGGGCGGTTCCACCAGGTCCCACTTATTGATTGCCCACACGACGGCGCGCCCGTTGTTGACCGCCAGTTGCGCCACGCGTCGGTCGTTGTGGGTGAGACCTTCAGTAGCGTCCACCACCACGATGGCGACATCGGCGCGCGCCATCGCGCGCTCGGCGCGCATCTGCGCATAGTACTCCAGCGACCGCTGAACCTTGCCCGGACGCTTGAGACCCGCGGTGTCAATCAGGATAACGGGCTGGTCTTTCCAAGTGAAGGGCGTATCGAGGGTATCGCGTGTCGTGCCTGCGATATCGCTCACAATCGCACGCGGCTCGCCCAGAATAGCGTTCAGGAGCGACGATTTGCCCACATTCGGACGCCCGACAATCGC
>CAKZQI010000253.1 GCA_937139515.1 uncultured Armatimonadota bacterium
TAAGGGGGGTGAGGTTCTCTGGAAAGACGAGGAGTGAACAAGGTGCAAGGACACTCAGCTATTTTTCAAACACTCTCACACCCTCCAGAATGGTTTGACACCCACTCCCCAAGCGATAGCTAATCGTGATCCCGTGCGGGGCAGGTGAGGCGTTAGAAGAACACTGAGATTGCCTCAAAACCCTAAAAAATTTGACAGGGTTTGCCGATAATCCCTCTGAGGTGTCGGTATGCCAGAGGGTGTCCGCCCGACGGAGCGGGTTCCGGGAGTGCCTCAGGTCGGCTCACAGCCAGAGCGGGAGCGAGCGCGTCGCGAGCAGACGCCCCCCAAACCGAAACGCCCTGAGCCAGAACCCAGCCCCCCACCCGACGACGCCGAACCCCACCTCATCGATGTGGAGGCATAGCGGATGTCAGAACTGATGGTGTTATTCCAAGCCCTGCTGTTGGTGGCAGGGTGGTTGCTCTTTTTGAAAGCGCAAGCGGAACTGCGTGCCCAATCGGCACGCCAATCGCTGACGGGCGAAATGGAGGCTCTGCGCCAAACGATTGACGCTCTGCTCAACCGCTTGATGGAAGAATCGGAACGCGCCGAGGGCAAGATTCAACAGCGTTTTGAGCAAGCGCTCCAAACGATTGAAGCCCGCACCCAAACCCTGCTGGAGATTGCCGAGCGCATCGAGGAGCAGAACCACAGACGCGCCCCTGCCCAACCAGAGCCAGCGCGAACGCCTCCAACATCCAGCGCTTTCGCCGAGAGAGAGGCGGAAACCCCACCTTCTCCACCGCCAGTGGAAACTTCAGCGAAAGAAAACGGGTATAACTTAGCAGAACAGGGCAAACCCACCCTGGGAGTGGTCGCTATGCTGGCAGAACAGGGACTGAGCATTCAAGAAATCGCACGCCAGACCGGCTACGCTCCCGGTGAAGTGGAACTTATCCTGAACCTAAAACGGCATTTATCGGAGGAGACTCGATGAGAATCGCTTTGTGGAGTGCGGTCGGAGTGATAACCCTGAGTAGTGTGCTCGTGCTAACTGGTTGTGGAGGCAAAAAAGACGAATCTGTTGCGAAAATCGGTGAGACTACGATAGGCAAAGATACCTATCTGCGCCGTCTGGAGATGATGCCCACTCCTGTGCAAGTGGCAGGCAACCAAGCGGTGACCTCGCCTGCAGGCTACACCACCTTGCTCCAGCTGGTACGCGAGCAAATCTTGCTGGATATGGCGAAAGAGAAAGGCGTGCTTCCCACCGACCAGCAGGTGGAAGAGCGCGTGCAACGCGAACTTAAGAACAACCCTCAAATCAAACAGCTCATCACCGACCAGCGGATGATGACGATGGACGACTTCCGTCAGCAAGTGCGCGTTCAGCTGGCAGAGTTCAATCTGCGCACGAAAGGTGTCACTGTAACCGAGCAGGAAATCAAGAAAGCCTACGGCGAGAACAAACAAGCGTTCTATCGCCCCGCCTCAGCGCGTGTGCGGTTCATTCAGCTCAATAACCTCGAAGTGCGCAAGCAAATTGATGAAGACCTCAAGCGCGGGTTCAACTTCCAAAGCGTTGTCAACAAGTACGCTCAGAACCCCGTCGCTGGGGTGCAGTCTGGCGAGATTGAGTTCCAGATGGAAGGTCCTCTTGACACCAACACCCCCCAAGGTCAGGCGCTGGTGCGAATTCGGAATGTTCTCAAGAACACAAAGCCCTTAGAAACTACGGGCTGGATCCAGCTCGCTCCCAACGAGTTCGCTCGGTTTGAGCTGTTGGCACGCACTCCCGGACGCCAACTGCCCTATGAAGAGGTCAAAGACCAAATCCGCGAGCAGCTGATGCTCATCAAGGGTCAGCAGGCGAACGCCCAAGACCTGACTTTGGAAATGGCGAAGCGCATGGCGAATACCCCCGTCACCTTCAACTCGGAGCGATGGCAGAAACAGTTTGAGAAAGACATCGCCGAGCTGAAGAAGAACTTGGAGGAGTTTGAGAAGCGACAGGGCGGACAGCAGCAGACTCAAACCCCTTCGGGACAAGCGACTGCCAGCGGTCGATGATTTACCTTGTTGGGCTGGGCACGGGCAGTGCCCACGAACTCAGTTCGCACGCGCTGGGTGCGCTACGGCGTGCTCGGCGCGTGCTGGTCTCTACCCCTGACCATCCCGCCCTCACGACCCTGCGCCTCACAGGGATTGCTTATGAAGGATTACCTCAGACCACCCCAGAAGAGATTGCGGAGCGCATCCTTCGCACAGCACGCGAGGAGGCACCCCTCGCCTATGCCCTGCCCGGCAATCCGCTGGTTGCCGAACCGTCTGTTCAGCACCTGTTGGAGCGTGCCCGCACCGAGGGTATCGCCGTCCGATTGGTGCCGAGCCGAAGCTTCATCGAACCCACCTTAGAAGCCGTGCAGGCAGTGATGACTACCGGACTGCAGATTCTGGATGCGAGCGCCCTACCCACCCTCGTGCCGAACCCTCAACTGCCTCAGCTCTACTATAACCTGCACTCGCCCGAAGTGGCGCAAACCCTGCAGAGCCAGCTGAGGCGGTTCTATCCCGATGAGTTTGCATGCACACTGGTTCACTCGGCGGGCAACGAGGGCGCCACCGAGGTTCAGAGCATCCCCATCGGCGCCCTCACCCAAGCGCGCTGGGACACCCTCACGAGCCTGTTCGTGCCCGCCTGCCCCAAACGCGAACGCCGATTTGAGGGGTTTGATGGGCTGGTGGATGTGGTGTCGGCACTGCGCGCCCCCAACGGATGCCCGTGGGACAAGGAACAGACCCACGAGAGCCTCAAAGGGCACCTGATAGAGGAATCTTACGAGGTGCTGGAGGCAATTGAACAGGGCACTCCCGAAGACCTGCGCGAGGAACTGGGCGACCTGCTCCTGCAAGTGATGATGCATAGCCAAATCGCCAGCGAGCGAGGCGATTTTGATGTCCACCAGGTCATTCAACACTTGATTGATAAGTTGGTGTCGCGCCATCCGCATGTGTTCGGTGAGGTGAGCGCGGAAAACGCCGAGCAGGTGCTCAAGAACTGGGACGCCATCAAGCGCCAGCAAAAACAACACGAGTCGATTCTGGAGGGCGTGCCGAAGGCGATGCCGGCGCTCCTGCGTGCGCTGGAGGTCTCGAAGCGCGCTGCGCGGGTGGGCTTTGAGTGGCAGGACATTCAGGGAGTGATGGACAAACTCCACGAGGAACAGCAGGAACTCCAGCAGGCAATCGGCACGGGCGACGCCCAACGCATCGCCAGCGAAATCGGCGACCTGCTGTTTACGGTGGTCAACATCGCCCGCCACGCCAAGTTGGACCCTGAAGAGTGCCTACGCACGATGGTTGACCGCTTCACCGCCCGCTTCCAGTGGATGGAGCATACTGCCCAAGCGCAGGGGAGCGAACTGCAAACCCTCAGCCCCGACGAGTGGGAAGACCTCTGGCAACAGGCGAAACGCTATCAGGTATAACCCTGCTATGCAGTGGACGCCTGAACAGATGCAGGCAATCCAACACACCGACGGGTTGCTTGCGGTCTCGGCAGGAGCAGGCTCAGGCAAGACGGGGGTACTGACCGAACGCTTCGTGGAGCTGGTACGCCAGCACGGAACAGACCCCGAACGAATCCTGACCATCACCTTCACCCGCGCGGCGACCGCTGAGATGAAGACCCGCATCATCCAGAAGCTGGAGGCGCACGGCTTGCACAACGCCCGCCAGAAGATAGAAAGCGCGTACATCCACACCGTCCACGCCCTCTGCCGACGCCTGCTCCAAGAGAACCCCTTTGAGGCAGGCATCGACCCCGAAATGAGCGTCCTGCCCGCGCCCTTGGCGCTCCAAATCAAGCAAGAGGGGTTCCACGAGGCACTGCGCGAACTGCTGACCACCCTCCCTGCCCCTCAAAAGACCGACCTGACCGATCTCATCGCCGAGCATCTGAGCTTGGGCACGCGCGGTGGCGACCCGTTAGCCGATTTGTTTGAGATGACCCAAGACCTCGCCGAATCGGTGCGCCATCAGGGGATGATGATTAGCGACCTGCTCAACTGGCACACTCAAATGCCCCAAGATGCGCTCACGCTGAACGCCCAAATCCTGACCGAGCTGGCGCAAGTGCCCCAGCCACCGCAACCGTTCACCGAGGAGGCACAGCTTTTGCAGTACTTGCAACAGCTCGCCCAGCAAGCCAGCGACCCAGAGAAAGCCGACCACTATAGAAGTTTGGCGGGCAGGATAGCCTCTACAGACTGGGCTTTGGAAAACCGAGCTATCCGCAAGGCGCGCGCCCTGCTCCTGCTGACCGCCACCTATCTCCAGCATTATGAGGTGCTCAAAAGCCAGCGCGGTGCCATAGACTTTGACGATATGCAGGTTTACACCCTCCGTTTGCTGAAGGAGAGCGCGACCGTGCGTCGGCGCTATCAACGGCTCTTCCGGTTCGTGCTGGTGGATGAGACCCAGGACATCGACCCGCTCCAAGCGCAGATTATTGACCTGCTGGCGGGGAGCGGAAACCTGATGGTGGTGGGCGATATCCAGCAGTCCATCTACGGCTTTCGGTACGCCGACCCGCGCGTGTTCGAACGGTGGCAACAGCAGTCCCAAAACGGTGGGCAACTGGTGCGTCTGCAGGCGAACTTTCGCTCCCATCCCGACATTTTGGCATTCGTGCAGATGGTGTTCCAGCACCTTTGGCAGAATAAGTTGATGACGCTGAATCCGATGCGCGCCCCCGAATCGAGCCATGCGCAACCGCGTGTGAAGGTGTGGCACTACAAAAACAATAACCCCGAAGCCGAGGCGTACCGGGTAGCAAGCATGATTCAGCACTGGGTGGAAAAGGAGAACCTGCTTATCCACGACCCGCACACGGGCGAGGAGCGCCCTGCCCGATACGGCGACTTCTCTCTGTTGTTCCATCAGTACACGGCGGTCAACCGCTATGAGGCGGTGTTCCGTCAGGAGGGAGTGCCTTACTTTGTGGTGGGGGGTGGGCGGGGTTATTGGCTCCAGTACGAAGTGCGCGACTTAGCGAACCTGGTACGCGCCCTCAGCGACCCGACGGACGACCTGGCTTTGGTCAGCGTGCTTCGTTCGCCCTTGGCGAATCTCAGTCTGGACGCAGTTGCCCTGCTGAGCCTCCACGCCCAGCAGGTGGATATGCCCCTGCGGATGGTGCTGGACGCTCCCCCCACACTGCCCAGCGAGGACACGGCTCAGCTCACCAACTTTCGGGAATGGTTCGCCCCGCTCCAAGCGCAGGTGGGCAAGCGTTCGGTGGGGTGGCTGTTGGCGCGTGCGCTGGAGTACAGCGAATACGAAGCGCAACTGCGAAGCGCTCCCAATGGCGACCAGCGAGTGGCGAATGTGCGCAAACTGCTGGCGATAGCGCTGGAGCAACCGCACATCCATCCGCAAGCGTTCGCCGAGCAGCTGGATGCGATGGTGCGCACGAACCAATCGGAGGGCAACGCCCCCACCCGTGAAGAGCGCACCGATGTCGTCCACTTCTACACGGTACACGCCTCCAAGGGGCTGGAGTTTCCCGTCGTGTTCCTTGTGAACACGGGCTTCAGACCCCGCCGTCAGAGTTTGCCCATTCAAGTGGACCCCGAACATCGGCTGATTAGCGTGCAGGTTCAGGAGCCTCAGAGTGCCAATCTGTATACTCCGCTTGCCTACGATTTTCTGAAGCGCTACGAGCTGGCAAAAGAGGAAGCGGAGTACTACCGCAAGCTCTAT
>CAKZQI010000254.1 GCA_937139515.1 uncultured Armatimonadota bacterium
GCGAGACGCCTGCGTTCCCAGCGGACCCATTCTGCCCTGACCTACCCGATTTTTCACGGGCAGGATGCTCGTGCTACGATTTTTCAAACACCCTCAGAATGATGTCCGTCCGCAACCCCCCTACTGTCATTCTGAGCGGAGCGGGGAATCTCGACGAATGTCCGTCGAGCCGTGACGGATATTCGCCAAAGCCCGGTGAATATCCGCCAAAGCCCAGCGAATATCCGTCGAGCCGTGACGGATATTCGCCGAGCCGTGACGGAGGTTCCGAAGTGCCTCATGGTGTCTTCCCTCTGCGCTTCCAAGCCTCCTTGCTGTCCCTGCGTGCAAGGTGAAGAATGTCAGAAAATCGCTCTCTTCTTCCTGAGGGTGTCTGAACAATCGGGTTTGACCTCCCCCCTTGTCCCCTCCTGACAAGGGTACATCGCTTAGGTTCAAAATCCTACCGACCCCGCCCAACTTTCAAACCCCACTTCTAACCACAAAGCCCCAACTGTCATTCTGAGTCCCCTCCCTGTCATTCTGAGCGAAGCGAAGAATCTCAACGAACCCCAAACCCAGCCCCCTTACGCATGCTCCGACTCCCCGCTTGTCACCCCGAGCGAAGCGAGGGGTCTGGATTCCTCACTTCGTTCGGAATGACAGGTGGGGGCGCAACGGTTCGTCGATGCATGCTTTGAAATAGGGTGGGTTCGGTGTGATTTTGTACCCAACACCTGTACCTTTGTCAGCTCCCTATCCCTCCCCCTAATGCAGGGGGAGGGAACCCGCTACTCCCCTCTCCCGCAGCGTCGGAGAGGGGTCGGGGATGAGGGCAACAACTGATTTTTCAAACACCCTCAGGGGTTCGGAAGGTGCTTGAAAAATCGCGACTTGGGCAACCTTGCCCAAGCACCCTTCACAGGCAAGATGCCCGTGCCACTGCGGTAGGCTACTTTTTACTCGGTCGGGACTTCTGGCGCTGCTGGAGATACGCTTGCTCCATCTGCTCCAACTGTTCAGGAGTGGGGCGGGTTGGTGGTTCAGCAGTTTCGGGCGCTTTCGTGGTTCGCTGGCTTGCTGAGGGCTTAGCTTGTGCCTCCTGTGCGCTGGCACGCCGACGCTCGGTCAGTTCCATCTTTTGAGGGGATTTTGACTCAGCAGAGCGTTTTGTGGGGGCATTTTTGAGCGGTTCTAAATCGGTCTCAGCTAAAAGAACCACATAACGCAGTCGGAACTGCTTTTCCTCATCAGTGAGGCGACCCCGCGCTTCATCTGAGAGCGAACCCAGCCATTTCTCGTGCATCGCCGACTGTTGTTCGGCGTGGCGGTCGCGGATCGATTCTGGCAAACTGTCTATATCCAAGTCCACGGCAATCTCTTGAGGGCTGTAGTATTTCAAAATCGTGCCGGTGGTGTTCGCCAGATGAGGCGCATAGCGTCCTTCGTGTGCTTCCTTGCCCTGCACTTCGCGTGCCTTCACCCGCACTCGGTCGCCGTCCTTGAGTCGTGCCATAGCCAGATTATACCGAACTCAAGCGCGCCCGAATAAAGCTAACGACAGGCGCCGAGTTCGAGCAATCAGCCAAGCTAATCCTAACGGCACTAACAGAGCCAGCAGGATGTAGAGAGGCATCGCGAAACGCACACCCAAATTGGGGATGAGCCACCCCCAGCGGTCTAACTCGCTCACGATCAGCGGATGGAGCAGGTAGATTTGGAGCGAATAACGCCCCGCAAAGCGCAGTAAGCCCACAAAGCGGGAGCCATCCTGCTGACTCAGCCAGTAAGCTACCGCCAGCAAAACGAAACTGATGCCCCCTGTGTAAAGCCAGTTGCCGACTTGGTATTGAAAGGTGTTAACGGCGTTTCCCCTCAACGCTGAAAGCGCTAAGGGCAAATAGAACGCCAAACCGATCAGCGCCACCAGCAGTGCCCACACCCACCCACGCTTGAGAATCGCCTCCAATCGCTCGGCTTGGGTAGCGACCCAGACCCCTAACAACACGGTCGGCGTGTACCACAGAATGAAACTCCCTGTATAGGGCAACCGATACACGAGCCGATTGAACCAGTAGACCGCCATAGACAGCACGACGATGCCCACCACCATCGCCCAAAACGGGGGACGACGGCGCGCAGCAGGCATTAGCAACGGCAACATCAGGTACAACTGCATCGCTACCGCCAAAAAGTAGAGATGGAAATAGGCTTTGCCCCAGAGAAGATAGTCGGGAATGCGGTCTACGCGCGGGGGCGCATCATAAGCCCACCAGCGGTACAACAGATACAGCCCGCTCCAAAGCAGGAACGGGAGCACCGCTCGTAAAAGCCTGTTTTGGGCATAGCGTCCGTAGTCCGTCTGGCGCATCAACGAGAGCGTCAGCACCAGCGCGGTTAGCATCAAAAAGGCGGGAACCGCGTAGTGGAGCGTGCGGTTCACAATCGCCACAATCCACCAGATGACCCCCTCCGAGTCCAGAATTCGCACAAAACGCCCCGATACATGGTGCAGGATGACCTCCACAATCGCCAATCCGCGAAACAGTTCCACCCAGAGGAACCGTTCGGCTCGCTCAGGGGCTTCAGGGATTTTTGGGCTTATCATCTTCAAACCAGCGCTGGAGCGCGTTCAACACCACTTGCCAAACGGCATCGTTGGTTTTGTGGGACAGAGTGGGAAACAGTACGAGATGGTCTTGCTCAAGGTCGCCCCACCCCGTGAACGGTAACACACACTGCTGACGAGGCTTGAGCGTGCCCTGAAACGGCTTGCCGTCGTCGGTCAGCCCGACGCGATGAACGGTACGCCCCATCTCCTCGCGTACTTTCATCAGGTTGCACGCTTGCCAGACGGGTATCATCACATCCTCCCCTGCCTGAATAATGAGCAGGGGCGCATTCACCTCCCGTGCATGGCGGAGCGGGTCACGCACTTCGTAGCATTCGGGACACTCTTCGGGGGAGCCGCCGACCCACGCATCCCGCTGTTGCGCCCGCTCGGGACGCCCGTAGTTGATGAGCAGTTGGCGCTGCTCGGCAAAGTCGGTCGGTCCCATCACATAGGCAACCCCGCGCACATTCGGGTCGTTGCGCGCCGAGTTGATGGCAATCGTCGCCCCGAACGAGATGCCCACGAGCGCATAGTCGCCCCGCCCACCGAGTTGAGTGAGGGCGCGCGCCACCCCCCGCGCATCTTGGGCATCCGACAACCCGAAATCGATGAACCCCCCACTCTTGCCCTGCCCGCGCATATGGGGGAGCGCTACCAAGTAGCCTGCTTGTGCCAGACGCTGTGCGGTGGCACGCTGAGTGCTGTTGACCCCCACAAAACCGCCCGGCAATAGCACCACTGCAGGCAGGCTACGACGAGGACGGTTGGGGGGATAGTAAATTTCCGCGTAAAGGGGGACGCCTTCCCGTTCATAACGAACCATCACAAAGTCCGACTTGCGTTCAACCACCCTCAGAGTGGGCATCCAGTCTGTGCCAGTGCGCTCTCCATCCCGAAGAGCGAACATACACCCCATCAGTACGAGAAAGACCCCAACGATACCGAACCCCGTCCAGCGTGCCATCACCTGCCTCCGCCTACAGGATACCCGCTCCTCCTATCCACAGCGGCACAAGACCTGCACACACCGTGCTGACGAGGTTCACGGCGTTGTTGTCGAGCCAGCGTTGTCCCGTGATGAGTGTGGTTGGGGTCTGGCAGTGGCGAGCGACCTCCACCGATTTGCCACACACAACGCAGCGAAACTTCGCCTGCAAGGTCGCTCCCAGCAGGCTATCAAGCAACATTCCCGCCAACCCCATCCCGAAGCAGAGGGCGGTCTGGATGATGCTAAAGCCGAAAATCCCCGCTCCAATCGTGCTGAGCAATCCCGTGCCGAGCAGGGCACCCAGAGTTCCTGCGAGCGTCACCCCGCCCGATGTGCCCGTAGGCACGCGCTTGCCGGTCGTAATCAAGCGTGGTTGGCGCCCGAAGCGCGTGCCAATCTCGGTTGCCCAAGTGTCGCCTGTGGCGCAAGCGAGGCTGGCGGTGTAAGCGAGCCATGCGCTCTCAGCATGTTGGGGGTACAGCACAACCAGCCAAACGCACACGGTCGGCATCCCCCCGTTTGCAAGCACCTGCACGAAGTTGCGTCGCTCGCCCTTGCTTCTGCGCCCCAAAGCTCTGGGCAAGAGGCTGGAGGTAAAAAAGAACACCAGCAGAGGCACACTGCCACTGAACTCCCCAATCCCGAACACGCTCGTGCCCACGAGCACTGCGCCCAAAGCGCCGTCCCAAGTGAGCAGGCGCATTCGGTGAGCGATGAACGCAACCCCACCCGCCAACACGAAAGCCAACACCAAGCTCATCGCCACCGTCCCGACACGCAGGGATTGCCCCGCACATAGAAGCGCCAGAGGTGCTCCTTGCCCTGTGTGATGCCGATGCGGGGAGAGTTGTCCACGCAGTCTTCCGAAATCGGCTCGCCCTGCCAGACCTGGACACGCCCTGTGAACACCGACTGACCATCCAAAGCGCGGGTAATCCCCAGCGCTCGGCACAGGTTGCCCGGTCCTCGGCAGAGCTGGGTGTGAGGGCGATGACCGCGATGATGCTCCATCCACTCCACTCCCAGCGTGGGTTCCAGCGCGCGTATCAACACTGCGGCACCAATTCCCTCCGCCTCGCAAGCGATGTTGAAGCACCAGTGCGCGCCGTAGATGCGGTACACATACGCCGTGCCCGGCGCGCCGAACATAGAGCGGTTGCGTTCGGTCAATCCACGATAGCTGTGGCTTGCAGGGTCGTCGGGCAGATAGGCTTCGGTCTCCACAATCTTGCCCCCCACCCAGCCTTCGGGATGATGCACCACGAGCCAGTGCCCCAGCAGTTCGCGGGCGACGGTGAGCGTCGGGCGGTTGTAGAATTCTTGTGGGAGGGGTGTGCCTGTCATAGTTCAAATCGCTTCTCGTGGAGCCGTATGCCGAGCAGTAGACCCACCGCCGACATCGACGTCAGGAGCATACTCCCCCCCAAGCTCACAAACGGCAGAGGAATGCCCACCACGGGGAACAAGCCGATGGTCATGCCCACATTCGTTAGCAGGTGAAACAGGAACAGGGCGAGGATGCCCCCTGCCAACAGGCGGTAGTACTCGTTTCGGGTCTCTACCGTCACGCGCCAAACACGGTAGAGGAAAAAGCCGAACAGCGCAAGCAGGACTGTAGCGCCTACGAAACCTCCCTCCTCCGCCACCACCACGAAGATAAAGTCGGTATGCTGTTCGGGGATGTAGCGGAGGTTCTTCTGCGTGCCGTGGAGGTAGCCTTTGCCGATGAGTTGCCCGCTCCCGACGGCTATCCGCGCCTGTAGGATATGATAGCCACTTTGCTGAGGGTCAGCTTCGGGGTTGATAAACGAGACGAGGCGCGCTTTCTGGTAGTCGCGGAGAATGTCAAAATGCCACATCGCCCCGAAACCTATCGCGCCGAGGAGCAGGGTTAGGAGGAGCCACTTGCCCCGCGCACCCGCCAAGAACACCATCGCCAACCACAACACCCCCATCACAATAGAGGTGCCCAAATCGGGCTGCTTGAAGACCAGAAAAGCGGGAATCGCCATGTGGAGTAGGCTGAGCAAATAGCCTTTGGGCGTACGGACTTGCGCCCCTAACCGAACTAAGAAGGTCGCCAAAGTGAGGATGAGCACCAGCTTTGCCACTTCGGAGGGCTGGAACTGATACCCGCCGGGCAGTTCTATCCAGCGTTGCGCGCCCTTGCGCTCGGCGCCGAACAAATCCACGAACAGTAGCATCCCTGCGTTGAGCCAGTACAGCCAGCGAGCGTGGCGCGCCCAAACTTGGGGGTCAATCACCGCCAAGACCACCAGCGCAAGAGTGCCAAGCACCAGCCATACCACTTGGCGCACCATCAAGCTCGGCGCCCAGTGATGAGTTGCGCTGTAGAGCGTGGCTAAGCCCGTCGCTATGAGCAAAAGAACCGACAGCATCAGCCACCCATCAATCCGCGCTAACTTGGAACCTTCTAAGACGCGCGTGCCCGCTTTCGCCATTCGTTGGAATTCTACCTGAACCTGTAGAGGATGCCAGTTTCTACAAGGCGTCCCCTGCATGGAATGAAACTGTGCTATAATAGAGGCGTAGAGAGGAGACAAAAAATGAAGCGACTGTGGATTTTGGGGTTGGTTCTCCTGCTTGGTGTCGGGCTACTCCCGGCTCAAGAGCAACCGCTGATTAACTATGCCGCTGGTATCGGTGAAATGGAGCATGACGAAGACCCCGAGGGGCGAGGCGACGGAATGGCAGATGGCTTCTCGTGGGCTATACTTCCTTCGTCCGCAGAGGCGCCTGCATTTGCGTTCTCCAAAGACCTAACCGAGTCCATCTCGGGCTTTGGGAGTCAAAGAATCAGCATTTCACGTAACGCTTCGGGCGAGGCAGCGTTCCAAATGATACTGACGCTGAGATTTCCCTCAACGATGTACCCCCAACCAGGGGAGACCGTGCGCATTAGTTTCTGGCTCAAGACAGTCGATTGGCAAAACGCGCGCTACCGGTTCACAGCGAGGGATGTAAACGGGGCTAACGCCGTGCAACTCCTCAACTCGACCAATCCACTCCCGAATTGGACACGCTTTGAGTACACTTACACGGTTCCCTCAGCCACACCCACAGGTATCAGCCTTCAGTTCCTCTTCATCGCTCTACCTGGTACCTCACAAGGAATCATCTGGATTGATAATGTTGAGGTCTATGGTTCCAAGCGCTGGGAGCCTCATACGACTCGCTCGATGAAGTTGTTTACTTACTATCGCGACAGCGCTGCGCTAGCAAACGGCGACTGGATTTTCTACGCGCAGAACTTTGACATGGCTGGCACTTTCAACTCCACCGTCGACTTGCGCCGAATGAAGGTCTATCGTCCAGAGTTGCGCACTCTGACCTACTACATCGCGTTTTACAGTGTGGACGCAGTGCCTTGGCCTGCTCGCGACCCTTTTGGCTACGCCTACTGCAACGCGAACCATCCTGAATGGTTCGCTCTCGATGTGCTGGGCAATCGGGCGCGCTTCGGGAATGCCTACATGATGGATGTGGGCATTCCAGAATGTGCTGACTGGGCTGTGCACAATATGCGTACGCGTGCCCAGCGTGCCAATATGGGCTGGGACGCCATTCAGTTAGACAGTCTCATTGACTTCACCAACGGACGCAACCTGATGCGCTACCCAACCCCCGCCAGTCGCCTTGCTGCGACCCGAAAATACCTGATGAAGATTAATCAGGGTCTGTCAGAGTATAGTACCCAGATTATCGGTAACGCTGCGAGCGCGCCCTACACACGCGACTGGATTCATACCCTTCTGTTGAACGAAGGACTGCTTCAGGGATTGCTACTGGAGCAGGCGTTCACAACCATATTTTCTCTTCCGGCTGAGTACCTCAATTTCGGCAGTTGGCAAGCTCATCTAAATACCCTTACAGCGCACCCCGACAAACTGCGCGTTGTTTATGCAGGTTACACAGCGAATCCCCTTCGTGCGCGTCCGATGAAACTCTATGCGCTGGGCAGTTTCCTGCTCATCTCGGATGAAAACGCTTATCTCTACTTAGATACCCACTACTACGAAAACGGCGTCAACGGTCAGCGCGCCTGGCGCCCTGACGAGGATTATGATGTCCCGCTGGGGCAGCCGACAGGTCCGTTCGAGGTGTTCTTCCGAAGCTCGGATTATCAAGGTGGTCTGTACTACCGACCCTTTGAAAACGGGTTCGTGCTGGTCAATCCCACAGGCAACACACGGGTCGCCGTGCCAGGTCGCGTGGAGCCTCTGTGGAAAGACGGGGCGACCTTCACATGGACGTTGGACGATACCTATTGGGAGCTCGTGACCCAAACGACCTACCCCGCAGGCACGCGTATCAAACTCTATCCGAAGCAAGCGCGTATCTTTGTGCGCCAGAGCTCGGGAGCACTCCGCAACTACCCACCTGCCAACCGACTTCCCAAACCCACACCGCCTCCCTCCCTCCGAGATGGCGGACTGCGACGCTAATCTTCTCGCATCACCTCCTTCACCCGCACAGGCAGTCGCCTCCCACGGCTGCCTGTGTTGTGGTTTCGGGTGTGAGCAAAACCAACTGCTCCAGTCGAGCGCTATCCGAAAACAGGCGCAGGAACTGCTGGACGCTATACGCGCCCTGCCACCGAACCCTTAGCCACGCTAAGCGTTTGGGGTATCCTATAGGTAGGTGAGGATTGTGAAAGATTCTGTGAAACTGCCGATTGCGCTTACAGAGGAATTGCTGAGCCATGCAGAGTTGGTGGCTCAGGTCTTCCTCCAGGCGATGTATAAATCCATCGGGGAGCAGCTTCTGGACGAGCTTGCCGAGTCGGACTTGACCTACTCCCAAATGCAAGCGCTTCGCTATCTCAACAACCACCGCCGTGTGACGGTGGGCGACTTGGCGGAGGGGTTGAACATCTCGTACCCCTCCGCAACGAATATGGTGCATCGGCTGGAGAAGAAGGGACTCATACGGCGTGTGGCGAACCCGCGCGACCGCCGACAAGTGGGGCTGACCCTAACGGATGAGGGACGCAACCTCATCTTGCAGGTAGACCACGAGCGTCGCCAGCGCTTTGCCCGAATCTTGGCGCAGATGGAGCAGTCCGAACGCCACGCCTTCATCGAGGGACTAAGCGCTTTCATCCGAGCGGGGGTGAGTGCGGGCATTCTCCAGCCTGTGGATGTGTGTCTACACTGTGGAAGTGACGCCGACCCCAACTGCCCCCTCGTGGAGATGCACTCCACCGAAATCTGCCGATAACGCTCTGCAAAAATGCGGGCACCCTGCCGATAATCGCCCGTGATGATACGCGGGCTGTATGTGGCAGGCGAAGGAATGTCTGCCCGACAGAAAGCACAGGAAGTGCTCGCGAACAACTTGGCAAATCTGAACACAAGCGGTTTTAAGGCAGACCGCCCCGTGTTCCAAGCGGTCTACGAACGCCAAATCTATCGCTGGGAAGGAATAGGCTCCACACCCATCGGCACGCTCTCGGCGGGGGCTATCCTCAGCACGACCTTCACCGATTTTCAAGCGGGCGCGCTCCAAACCACGGGCAATCCTCTGGATGTGGCGATTGAGGGGCAAGGCTTCTTCGCTATTCAGACCCCGCAAGGCGTACGCTACACGCGTCAGGGCGCGTTCCAACTGAATGCAGAAGGGACGCTCACCACGCGCGAGGGCTACCCCCTCCTGAACGCGCAGGGTCAGCCGATTCGCGTGCCCCGTGGGACGACCCCTCAAATCGGGGAGGACGGCACGGTGCAAGTGAACGGCGCCCCGATTGCACGCCTGCAGATTGTACAGGGTGAGCTGGTCAAAAGTCCTGACGGCTACTTCGTGGGCAACCCTGCTCCTGTTGCGAACCCACGCCTTGTGGCAGGCGCGCTGGAGATGTCGAATGTGAACATGGTGCGCGAGATGGTGAACATGATTGAGCTCATCCGCGCCTACGAGAGCCATCAGCGCGTGGTGCAGACCCACGACGAGACCTTAGGACGCGCCATCAACGATTTAGCCCGAATCTAATCGGAGGTCAAGATGATACGAGCGCTACACACCGCAGCGACGGGAATGGAAACGCAACAGTTCAATATCGATGTCATCTCAAACAACTTGGCGAATGTAAACACTAACGGCTATAAGACCGTGCGCGCCGACTTTGAAGACCTGCTGTATCAGACCCTGCGCCCTGCAGGGGCGAATGTAGCGGGAGGCGCTCAGGTGCCGAGCGGTTTGCAGGTCGGTTTGGGAGCGCGTCCTGCTGCCACCTACGGGCTGTTCACCACGGGTGCCATTCAGGTCACGGGCAACCCGCTGGATATGGCGATTGAAGGCGACGGCTTCTTCAAGGTGCTTCTGCCCGACGGTGCGGTCGCCTACACACGGGATGGCGGGTTCAAGTTGGATAGTCAGGGGCGCTTGGTGACCTCCATGGGATACCCGCTGGAGCCCGAGATTGTGATACCGCCCGATGTGGAGCAGATTATGATCGGACGCGACGGCACGATTTCGGTGCGTCGGGGCGGGCAGGATGGCGTGGAGGAGATTGGGCAAATCACGCTGGTGCGCTTTGTGAACCCTGCTGGGTTGAACCGTATCGGGATGAACCTCTACCGACTCACCCCCGCCGCTGGTGAGCCGATTGAAGGCGCGCCCGGCACGAATGGGCTGGGCGAAATCGCCAGCAGTAGCTTGGAAGCCTCGAATGTGCAGATGGTAGACGAGATGGTGCGCCTAATTATGGCACAGCGCGCCTATGAGGTCAACTCCCGCGCCATTCAGACCGCCGACGAGATGCTTGCAGTGGCAAAAGACCTCAAGCGCTAAGCTCTAAATAGTCCCTACAGGTATACTCTCTCCCGTTAGGTACGGGAGAAAGGCGCTATGCGGTTAGTGGGCGTTTTGGTGACGGTGGCGATTATGGGCATTTTGCTCATGGTTTGGCTGTACTACGGCACAGGTGGTACTTCGGGCGCGGAGGGCGTTGCCAGTAGCCCGCCCGTGAGCCGTGTGGGTGAGGTACGCCAAGCCGCAGAGAGTGTGGAGTGTCGCAACAACCTAAGCCAAATCCGAATGGCAATCCAGATGTACCAGACGAGCAACGAGGCGAACCCCGCTCAGCTGAGTGAACTTTCGGGAATACCTGCCAGTATGTTTCAGTGCCCTGTCTCAGGTCAGCCTTATCAATATGACCCCGCTACGGGGCAAGTGCGTTGTGCAACGCCGGGGCATATGAGTTATTAGAGATGATTCCAGAGCACTTACTAGATACAGTCTATCTCGGAGATGTGATGGAGCTGATGGCTCAACTGCCCGACGAGTCGGTGGATATGGTGTTCAGCGACCCAGATTATAATGTTGGCGTTAGGTATTCTGAGGGGCGCACCTACACTCGCTCGTTTGATGAGTACATCGACTGGTATATTCAGTTGGCTCGTGAGTCGCTGAGAGTGCTCAAACCCGACGGGAACGCCTTCTTTATCAACTACCCCAAGCAAAATGCCTACCTGCGTGTTCGCTACCTCGACGAAGCCTGTTATGATGTGCAGGACTATGTATGGGTCTATAACACGAATGTAGGTCAGAGTTCGCGACGCTTCACCACAGCCCATCGATCGATTCTGCACGCTCGTAAATCCAAAGAGAACAAGTTTTTCAAGGATCAGGTGGCTCAGCCCTACCAAAACCCGACCGACAGGCGCATCAAGGAGCGCATCGCTAACGGGCACAAAGGGCGAATGCCCTATAGCTGGTTCTACTTTGACTTGGTGAAGAATGTGAGCCGAGAGAAGACCCTCCACGCCTGTCAGATCCCCCAAAAACTGTCCGCGATGCTGGTTCTCAGCTGCACTCAGCCGGGCGATGTCGTGCTGGTGCACTTTGGTGGAAGCGGGTCAGAGCTGGAAGTGTGTCGGATTCTGGGGCGTCATTTCGTCTCGGCAGAAATAGACCCTCTTTATCATCAGATGATTGTAGACCGTCTTTCGCGCGGGCGAATTGACGAAAAATATCGGTTGATGGCTCAGCTTTCTCCTCAAGCGATTGAGGAGCAGCTGAACCTGATTGAGCCGTAGGGTGGCAGATACGCCGAGGTCTGCAGTAGCCCACTCGGTCAATCTAAGCGCAGCGAAGCGTCTGGGCTCCTCTCGCCCTCCACATCGGTAGAGTGGGGGCTGGAGGCGAGGGCGACAGACGCCCCCTCCCCAACCCTCCCCCTGAATAAGGAGGGTGCGTCATGGAATACCCAGAAACACCGCCCTAAACAGCAGGAAAAGCCATACCCCCAACCAAACAAACCCCCTATGAAAAACAAAAGCCGAACCCGA
>CAKZQI010000255.1 GCA_937139515.1 uncultured Armatimonadota bacterium
TCGTGCAGAGCAACACTCAGAGGAAAGACTTACAAACCATTCGGCGCATCCTGAGCGAACACAAGGCGGAACTCCGACAGCGGTTCCACATTCGTCGTATCGCCCTGTTCGGATCGTGGGCGCGCCAAGAAGCCTCCGAGCAAAGCGATATTGATATTCTGGTGGAGTTTGAACAACCCATCGGATGGGAAATCGTGGATGTGCACCGCTACTTGGAAGAGCTGTTGGGACTGCGGGTGGATTTGGTAACCCCACGGGCGTTGAAGCGCAAACCGCTGTTGTGGGCATCGGTTCAGGAGGATTTGATTGAGGTCTAAGCGCACGCCGTTGCTGTTTGTAAGCGATGTCTTAGAAGCGACGATGGATAGTGCAGTGAACCGCTTTAGAATACGCCTCCCTAACTGACACCCTGCAAGCGGAACGCCTGTTGGGGTATAGTGTAGGCGATGAGCCGTATCGAGGGAAGCCTGAACGCTTCGGAGGCACGCTTCGCGATTGTCGTCAGCCGATACAACGACCTGATTACCGACCGCCTACGTGAGGGCGCCGTGCAGACGCTCGTACGACATGGCGCCGACCCCAACCAGATTGAGATTATCCCCGTGCCCGGCAGTTGGGAGATTCCTGTTGCATCGCGCGCCTGTGCGCTCTCCAAACGCTACGATGCGATTATCTGCTTGGGTGCGGTGCTTCAAGGCGAGACGAGCCACGCTCAGCACATCAGTAGTGCGGTCTGCTCCGCCCTGATGAGCCTGATGATGGAAACAGGTATCCCGATTGCACTGGGCATATTGACCGATGCGACCTTTGAGCAGGCACTGGCACGCGCGGGCGGTAAAATGGGCAACAAAGGTGCCGAAGCGGCGCTCAGCGCCCTCGAAATGGCGAACCTCATCAAGCAGATAGGAGAGTCACTATGAGAGCCGAGTCGTTAGCGTTTCTGAAAGCGATTGTGAATGCGCCCTCCCCTTCGGGCTATGAACAGCGCGCCGCGGAGGTCTATCGCGCCTACACCCGCGAGTTTGCCGATAAGATTGAGACCGATGTGATGGGCAATGTGATTGCCTCGATCAATCCCGATGCAAGCCCGCGCGTGATGTTCGCGGGACATATGGACGAGATTGGCTTCATCGTCAAGTACATCTCGGAAGAGGGCTATCTCTACTTCGGACCGATAGGCGGACACGACCCCGTCATCCCCGTGGGTCAGCGCGTGTGGGTTCACACCCAGTCGGGCGCAATCTACGGCGTGATTGGCAAGAAGCCCATCCACCTGTTGGAAGACGACGAGCGCAGTAAAGCACCGAAACTACACGACCTGTGGGTGGACATCGGCGCTAAAGACAAGGCGGATGCCCAAGCGCGCGTACGCATCGGCGACCCCATCACGATAGCGCAGGAGTTCCAAGAGCTCCAAAACGGCTTCGCCACCGCGCGCGGGTTCGATAACAAGATGGGGTCGTTCATCGTGGCGGAGGCGCTACGATTGCTGGCGGAAAGCCGCCCCAAGTGTGGGGTATTCGCCGTCGCAACGGTGCAGGAAGAAATCGGTCTGCGCGGCGCCCGCACCAGCGCGTATGGCGTAGACCCCCAAATCGGCATCGCCGTCGATGTGACGCACGCCTCCGACTACCCCAGCGTGGATAAGAAGCGCGTGGGCGAGATTATTCCGGGCAAGGGACCCGTGATTTGTCGCGGGGCGAATATCAACCCTCGTGTGTTTGACCTGCTTGTGGAGACTGCTGAGGCGGAAGGTATCCCCTACCAGATTGAGGCAGCGGGCGGGGGCACGGGAACCGACGCCAACGCGATGCAGATTAGCCGTGCGGGAATGGCGACAGGACTGGTGTCGGTGCCTCTGCGCTATATGCACACGCCGTGCGAACTGCTGGCGCTGGAGGATGTGGAGAATGCCGCGCGCTTGCTGGCAGGTTTCACGCGACGCGTGGACGCAAACACGAACTTCATCCCTTGAGTGTTAACAACAGGGGGCAAGGTTATCCCCTGCCCCCTGTCCTCTACTGACCCTAACAGAGCTTACAGTGAGTTTGACCGGATGGTCAGTTGAGAGCCGTCTTGCACTGTGCCTGAGTAGTTGATATTCACAGCATTCAGCCCAGCCCCTGCGCTGAAAGTGAACTCAATCGTATCGGGTTCATCGTCGGCTCTGTCCACCACCTGAAGGGTGAACGCGCCGACATTAGACTGCGTACGCCCGCCTAACAGACTGCTTCCCCGACGCAGTTCGGCAGTGCCACTCATCTGAATCACAGTGTCCCCTTCAGCCGTGACGGTCATGGAGTTGATGCGCCGAATGGATGCGCTGTGGAGGGTGGATCCACTGCGCCAGCGGAACGAACCGCTCCCCAAGTACCGTGTGGAAGAGCCGCTCTGCATTCGGGCGGCCGAGAAGTTGAAATCCAGTCGTTCGTTGTTGGTGCTTATCGCATATCCACGCGCTATCACACGCGTCACAATGGTTTGAGCAAAGACCACACTCACTGCTAATAGCGCCACCACGGCGCCCAGTGCCTTGAGATTCATCACTATCTCCTCCTGCAAGTTGTTGTCGGGGAGTCTCCCCCGAAAGGGTTGTGCCATACCCCCTGCCCAAGAAGATAGAGATTCTTGACAGGTTTGGGGAGTGGGTATACTTGAATCTCAGGGAGACCAGAGCGTGTTCTTCTTTTCACGGGTACTTGGACGGTTCGGGCGCGACTTGGGGATAGACTTAGGCACAGCCACCACTTTGGTTCATGTGCGGGGCAAGGGCATTATGCTCCGTGAGCCATCGGTGATTGCGATTGACCAAGATACGCGCAAGCCGTTGGCGGTGGGCGAGGAGGCGAAGCGGATGCTGGGACGTACCCCAGCGAACATCGTCGCCGTGCGTCCCCTCAAAGATGGCGTGATTGCCGACTTTGAGCAGACCGAGAAGATGCTCCAGTACTATGCGACGAAGGTCTCCCGACACCGCTGGATCCCCCCGCGAATGGTGGTGGGCATTCCCAGCGGGGTCACCGAGGTGGAACGGCGCGCCGTGCTTCAAGCGGCGATGCGTGCTGGTGCCCGCGAAGCCTATGTGATTGAGGAACCGATGGCTGCCGCAATCGGGGTGGGTCTGCCCGTCGTAGAGCCGACCGGCTCGATGGTGGTGGACATCGGCGGCGGCACGACCGAAGTGGCGGTTATCTCGCTCGCTGGCATCGTCGCCAGCCGCTCCATCCGTGTGGCAGGCGACGAAGTAGATGAGGCGATTGCCAACTATGTGCGTCGCACTTACAATCTGTTCATCGGTGAACGCACTGCCGAGCAGGTCAAAATAGAGGTTGGCTCTGCCTACCCCCTTGAGGAAGAGCTGGAGATGGAGGTGCGAGGGCGAGACCTGATTAGCGGTCTGCCACGAAGCGTGCGTATCACCTCGGAAGAAATCCGCCAAGCGATTGCAGAACCTGTGAACGCCATCGTGGAAGCGGTCAAGCAGACCTTAGAAATTACACCCCCTGAACTTGCTGCGGACATTATGAATCAGGGGATTGTGCTGTGTGGGGGCGGTGGGCTACTGCGCGGATTGGACGCCCTGCTCCAGGTAGAGACGGGCATGCCTGTATTGGTCGCTAACGACCCAACCTCGTGTGTGGTGTTGGGCACTGGCAAAGTGTTGGAAGAGATTGACACTAACCCGCTCCTGCGCAAAGTACTCCAGTCTGCACAAGGTCGCAAGAGGTGACCTATGCGTTTGCGTCATGGTTGGTTGCTTGCGCTACTGGCGATTTCAGGGATTGCTCTGGGGGTCTATCATAATCATCGTACCCATCAAAATCAACCCAATTTGCTGACTGCGCTGGTGCGCTCGGTAGTGATCCCCGTGGAGAACGGTGTGCGCACCCTGACGGACGGCGTCGGGGGCTGGGTGAGTACCCTGACCCGCGCCCAGCAGGTCGTGAAATCCCACGACGAACTCGCCCAAGAAAACGCCCGCCTGCGGCTGGAGCTGGAACGCTTGCAAACCCTCCAAAAAGAGAACGAGCAGTTGCAACAGCTGCTTCAAGTGCGCCCTGCCCTATCGGGTAAGTGGGTCGGCGCACGGGTCATCGCGCACTACCTTCAGCCCGGTCAGCAGATGATACGAATTGACAGGGGCGTCCGAGATGGCGTGTTAGCAGGAGCTCCTGTGGTGGCGAGCAATGGTCTGGTGGGTGTGGTGGCCCAGGCAGACAGCCATCATGCTCTTGTGCGCCTGCTGATTGCGCCGCGTATGGCGGTAAGTGCTAAGGTGCTCAACGCTCAAAAAGTGAGTTCGGGGATCTGCGAGGGGCGTGGTGAGAGCGAAATCTTGCTCAACTTTGTTCCCCCAGAAGCCCCCATTTCGGTGGGCGATAAGGTCATCACCGCCGGGATTGGAAGCAAGTACCCTCCCAACTTACCGATTGGAACTGTGGAGCGGATTTGGCTTGACCGACAATATTCGGTGAAGAAGGCTGTCGTGCGCCCTGCCGTTGATATGGAAGACTTGCAGGTGGTGTTAGTGATGCGGGGTGCGGGACGATGAGCCGATATGGCTACCAGGCAGTTCGTCCGCACTGGATTGCCCGCCTTGTGATGTGGCGAGGTTGGGGGCGTACCCTCAAAATCGGGATTCTGCTGTGCCTCGCTTGCGGGGTGCAAGGCGTGTGGGCTTATCGGATGACAATCGGTTTTGCCCAACCCGACTTCGGACTGCTGATGATGGCACTGATTGCGTTCCTCTCGCCTCCCAGCACGGCGCTCTGGGTCGGGTTCACAGTCGGTCTGATTCAAGCGAGCCTGATTGACCAGACTTTGGGGAGCCTTCTGCTCAGTCGGCTTGCTGGGGCGTACGCGGTGGCCCACCTGCCCCAATTTTTCTCGCCCCGAAGTTATGGCTCTGGGATCGTGGCGGTGGCGGTGGGGGTTATTGTCAGTCAGAGCCTACTCTATCTGTTTGCGCCGAGCATCGGTGGACGCGCCTACTGGGAAACTTCGTTCGGGATTCTGGTGTATAATTGCGTAATGGCGTTGCCGATGTTCGGGCTTGTCCGAAAACTCATCCCACCCGAACAGGAGGAAGAATCAAGCCGATGGAACCTCTAAAACGCAACCTTAATCTAAGCAATAGGAGGAGTCACTGCGATGACGCAGACCATGCTCGCCGCTGAGCGTCATACGGAAGAGAAGAGTGCTTATGCGATTGCGATACGCCAACTTGAGTCGGCGGCGCACTACCTGAATTTAGACCGCTCTATGGTTGAGGTTCTCAAACACCCCCGCCGAGAGCTCACGGTCAACTTTCCTGTGAAGATGGACGATGGCTCTATACGCGTCTTCACGGGCTTCCGCGTCCATCACAACCCTGCGCGCGGTCCGGCAAAGGGCGGTATCCGCTATCACCCCGAAACCACCTTAGACGAGACCCGTGCGCTGGCGATGTGGATGACCTGGAAGTGCGCCGTGGTCAACATTCCCTACAGTGGCGCAAAGGGCGGCGTGGTATGCGACCCGAAACGGCTCTCCATCCACGAACTGGAGAACCTCACCCGACGCTACATCACCGAGATATCGATTATGATTGGTCCTGAATCGGACATCCCTGCGCCTGACATCGGCACAAATCCGCAGGTGATGGCGTGGATTATGGACACCTATTCGATGCACAAGGGCTACACGGTGCCTGCTGTGGTGACGGGCAAACCGGTCGCTATCGGCGGTTCGGAGGGGCGTTTGGAAGCCACTGGGCGCGGGATTACCGTGGTGGCACACGAAGCGCTCCAACTGGTAGGCTCTCAGCTGGAGGGGGCCCGGGTCGCCATTCAGGGCTTCGGAAATGTCGGTTCTGCTACGGCTAAGCTGATGCACAAAGCAGGCGCCAAAGTGGTGGCGATTTCCGATGTGCGCGGGGGAATCTACAACCCCAACGGTCTGGATATTCCGAGCCTTCTGCACTGTGCAGGGCGCGATGGGTGTATCCAAGCCTACCGCGATGCCGAGCTTGTTACCAACGAGCAACTGCTGGAACTGCCCTGCGATGTGCTGGTGCCTGCCGCGCTCCACGGGGTTATCACCAACGAGAACGCCGAGCGCATCCAAGCACGCGTGATTGTGGAAGGTGCCAACGGTCCTGTCACCCCTGATGCCGACGCCATCTTGGATGAGCGGGGTGTGCTCGTGGTGCCCGACATCCTCGCCAACGCGGGCGGTGTGATTGTGTCCTACTTTGAGTGGGTTCAAGACCTTCAAGCCTTCTTCTGGGAGGAGGACGAGGTCAACAACAAGCTGGAACGCGCTATGCGGAAGAGCTTCCAGCATGTGGTTCAGACCGCCGAGCAGAACCGTGTTGACCTGCGGATGGGCGCGTACATTATTGGCGTTCAACGAGTTGCTGAGGCGACGACCATTCGCGGTATCTATCCCTAAGAATACAGAGCGCGCCGCTCCCTGCCCACAGGAAACGGCGCGCATGTCCCTCCCACACCAACCTTACTTGAGTGTGAACAACGCTTGCGAGGCTTTGAGCATCTCCCCTGCCTGCTGGAAGAACAGCTCCGACTCGTCCAAACTCATTCCCAGCACATTCAGCACGCGGGTATCAAAAGGCTCCTCGGGCGCTTCAGGGTTCATCATATACCCCAAACGATTGGCACAATGGTCGGCGTACTCAATCAGGGCACAGTTCGGGTCGTTCGCTTCCAGCGATTGGTGGTGATACCGTATCATATGGGCGATTCGGGTCGGCAGCTTCCACCGCTCAATCAACAGCGCCCCGACCTCTTCGTGGGTAAAGCCGAATAACTCCTGCTCTGCTTGATGCACGGAGAGCCGTTTCCCGTGGACAAGCTCGTGCAGTTCACCCATCCAACTGCTCAGCGAAGAGCTTATCACCAGCTTACCGACGTCGTGTAGCAGTCCCGCGGTGAACGCTTCGTTGCGTACCTTACTCTCGAACCGGCGGGCACCATGTTGGGCAATCAACCCAACTGCCAGCGAGTGGGTCCAAAGCCCGCTTACATGGGGGGTATAGCCAATCAGGGCGCGTTGAAACAGGGGGTAGGTCGCTGCAATCAGCGCCAAGTTCTTGACCGTGTTCATTCCCAGCACGACCACCGCCTCATCAATGGTGGAAACTTGACGGGTCATCCCATAGTAGGCTGAGTTCGCAATCCGAAGCACGCGCGCCGTGAAACCCTGGTCCTTGCTAATGGTTTGGGCAATCTGATGGGCGTGGACATTCGGGTCATCCGCCATCTGATACACTTGCATCACGACCGCTGGCAGGCTGGGTAAATCCTGCAGGCGGGTAATCAACTCTTCTGCGCTTCCAACGTGTTGACTTAGGGTTGGCATGGTCATCTCCTCGCTTCTAAGGCTCTTTTTCCACACGGCAGGGCGATTTTTCTATCCGTTTCGGGGTACAATCGGGGGGTATGCGCTACGCGACACAGTGGTTCGCCTTTGAAGCTTCACACTACTATTGGCTGGAGTCTTGGAGCGAGGCAGAGAACCTCCAGCGGTTCGGGCGCACAACCCGCCATCACGGACATAACTATCGCGTGCGCATCACCTATCGCTCTCCTGAGGGCAGCACCCCTGTCCTCTGGCAAAAGGTGGAACAGCAGGTGCGCACCCGTATCAACCAAGAGTTTGACCACCGGTGCCTCAATCGCGAACACGACCACTTCAAAACTCACCTGCCAACCACCGAAAATATCGCGCTTTACTTATGGACGGCACTTCGCTCGGAGCTGGAGCCACCGCTTGAAAGTGTGGAGATATACGAGTCGGACACGCTCTATGCGTCCTATCACGGAGAGGCTAAGCCCGATTCGTCCCGCGTCGTGCTCCTAACGCGCCAGTATCAGTTCTCTGCCGCCCATCGGCTTTATAACCCTACTCTCAGCGAGGAGCAGAATCGTGCGCTTTACGGCAAATGTGCGAACCCGCACGGACATGGACACGATTATCGCTTGGAGGTCACCGTGCGGGGCGTGCCCGACCCCATAACGGGGATGGTCATCAACATCACCGACTTGGACGCCATTGTCCAGCGTGAAGTCTTGAATATCTTAGACCATCGCTTTCTCAACGAGGAAGTTCCCCCGTTTGACACGGTGGTGCCCACGACCGAAAATTTGGTGGACTGGATTGTGGCGCGTCTCATGCCTCATGTACCACCCCCTGCCCAGCTGTGCCGAGTCTGCGTGTGGGAGACCCCACGCAGTAGCTTTGAGTGGCGCCTTGACTGACGCAAAGCGGGTACAATCGGGCTATGCTCTCCTCATCGGACTGCCTCATCGTGGAGGGAATTGAGTTTTACGGCTATCACGGCGTGCCAGACGCGGAGCAAGCGATTGGACACCGCTATCAGGTGGATATCATCGCCGAAATCAACCTTGCCGAAGCGGGGCGCACCGACGACCTGAACCACACCGTTAGCTACGGCGACCTGGCTCGGCTGGCAATCCAAATCGGAACGCAACAACAGGTGCGCTTGCTGGAAACCTTAGCCGAACGCTTGTGTGAAGCCATTTTAGAACGCTTTCCCAAGATCGAGCGCGTGCAACTCCGGATTACCAAACGGCTCCCTCCCACGGGAACCATCACGGAGCGTGCAGGAGTCCAAATTACACGCTCTCGTGGGAGGTGAGTGGTGTTGACTCAAAGGCTTATCCTAACGGGAGACGACCAGCACGACCGCCCGTTGATTGAGCAGGCAGGTGCGATTATTCGGGCTGGAGGGCTGGTAGCGTTCCCGACCGAGACGGTCTATGGGCTGGGGGCGGACGCTTATAACCCCGTTGCGCTCCAGCGCATCTTCCAAGCGAAGGGGCGCCCCGCTTGGGACCCACTGATTGTGCATGTCGCCACACCGCAACAGATACTCGAGTTGACCTCTGGGATTCCCGACTTAGCCCTGCCCCTTATTCAGCGCTTTATGCCAGGCTCACTCACGCTGATATTGCCCAAGTCCGACCGAGTATCTACGATTATCACCGCTGGGCGCGATACGGTTGGGATACGAATGCCGAGTCATCCCGTGGCTCAAGCACTGATACGCGCCAGCGGAGTCCCTATCGCTGCGCCCAGTGCGAACCGATTTGGGCGCCCCAGTCCCACCAACGCCGACCATGTGCTCCACGACCTGGCGGGCGCGATTGAGGCGGTCTTAGATGGCGGCGAAACGCCTCGCGGGGTGGAGTCCACTATCTTAGACTTGACCACCGATCCCCCTACCCTGCTTCGCCCTGGCGCCGTGCCCTTAGAGGCGATCGAGGAGACCATCGGCACGGTGCGTCTCTTGACCGAGATGTTGCCAAGGGGGATGTCGCTTCCCGCACCGGGCACGATGGCGCGTCATTATGCCCCGCGCGTGCCCCTGCTCTTGAGCGCACCGACGCCCGAAGCCCTCTATGGCACGGTCAAAGATAGCCTGACGCAATACGAATGGGTGGGGGTACTGCGCCCCAGAGGTTGGTCACTTCCTGACAATGGTCACTTGATTGTTTTTGAGTGGGGCACTTGGGGCGAGTGGGATACGCTGGCTCAGAAACTCTTTTATGCCCTACGCTGGTTGGAAGGTCAGGGTGTACATGCGATTGTGGCTCCCCTGCCCCCTGCCGAGGGGTTGGCAAGGGCTGTGCGCGACCGCCTCACGCGCGCCAGCAATCCCGAGCAATAGGTATCGGGGTTAACCCTTGCTTCCCTGAAAATGGGGAGGCAAATGTTCTGGGAGCAGGACTTTGGCGTCGGGGGGCGCCATCACCACCGCCGATTCGAGGGTGTTCTCCAGCTCACGCACATTTCCTTTCCAACAGGCGGTTTGGAGGAGACTCATCGCTTCAGAGCTGATTTCCCTGAGGGCACGCCCATTATCCTGAGCGAACTTCTCAAGGAAGTGGGTCGCCAGGAGCGGAATATCCTCAGGGCGCTCTCGCAGGGGCGGAAGATGGATATGAACCACTTGCAGGCGGTAGTAGAGGTCCTCTCGGAAGGTGCCCTCCTTGACCGCTTGCTCCAAGTCGCAGTTGGTGGCGGTGATGAGGCGCACATCCACAGGGATGGGTTCGTTGCCTCCCAATCGCTCAATTTCGCGTTCTTGGAGGGCGCGCAACAGCT
>CAKZQI010000256.1 GCA_937139515.1 uncultured Armatimonadota bacterium
TCTCGTGCCGTTCGTTGGACGCCGTCTGGCGGGATGCAAGACCTCAACCTGACCTACGCCAGCCTGCTGACAGGTGGCTCGCGGCTTTGGTCTGCACTCGCCATCTCCCCTGATGGTCGCTACATCGTGGGGTGGGGCAAGCGGGGAGATCAGAAACCGATAGAAGCCTTTCTGCTGGACACGATTCCTGAGCCAGCGAGCCTGTTGGCGTTGGCGGTTGGGCTGGTGGGTCTTGGGTTCAGGCGTCGGCGTCGGGTTTGACCTCTCCCCCTTGCCCCCTCTCCTGCGAAGAGAGGGGGGGACTTGAACCTCTCCCCCTTGCCCGCAGAGTCGGGAGAGAGGGGTCGGGGGTGAGGGCAGATTCTTCGCTTCGCCCAGAATGACAAAAAGGAGGCAGGATGACAAAGGGGAGGGGGCAGAATGATAGCAAGAGCAAGGGAGTTTCACGAAGAGGCGTCAAAGGAGGCGTGAGTGGTGTAATTTTGAACTCAGGGAATGTACCTTTGTCAGGATAACGATTCGTAGGCACGAAACAGGTATAACCCCTCCCGATGCGTGATTGGTTCATCCAGTTCTGGGAGCAGAGAGGCGACGCTATCCTTTCAGGCGCATGGCAGATTGCACTCGTGATGGGCACAGTCTATGTAGTGCGCTGGCTTGGGTCGCGGTTCATCGCCATCGCCGTGAAAGCGCTCACCCAAAAGATAGAGGTCTCCGAACGGCGCACCGCCCAAATCAAAACGATTAGTTCCCTACTCAACAGCGCGTTGTACTACGCGACGGGCTTTGTGGGAATCCTGACTATCTTGGGGATACTGGGCATCAATTTGGGTCCTGTGCTGGCGACGGCGGGCATTTCGGGGCTGGCAATCAGCTTGGGCGCGCAACAGGTCGTGCGCGATGTGATTACTGGCTTCTTTATCATTGTCGAGGACCAGTTCGCAGTGGGCGAGTATGTCACGATTGATGGCGTTACGGGCACGATAGAGACGATGGGGATGCGCATCACCCGCATCCGCGACGACGAGGGTCGGCTCATCACGATTTCCAACAGCAGTATCGCTCGTGTGGTCAACCACAGTCGGGGTGCGCGCAAAATCAGTTTGGAGGTTGCTCTCAACGCCACGATGCCCCTTGCAGAGGCCCGAGCGTGGCTGGAGCGCATCTGCGCCCAGTTTGACCATCCCGACCTGCGTAGCCCTCTGAGCGTCCACGGTCCGATGAACTTGGAGTCATCCCGCTATCTGTTTCGGGTAGATGGGTTCACAACCCCCTCACAAAGCCAAACCGTGCTGGATACCCTGCGCGCCTATCTGCTGACCCAAGCGCAAGCCGAGTCGGTGCCTTTGGCGTAGGGTACACTTGAGCATACTATGAAGCTGTTTGTGGACACGGGTCAAGTAGAGGAGGTACGCACCGCAGCGAGCTGGGGCATCTTGGACGGCGTGACGACGAACCCCTCCCTGATTGCCAAATCGGGACGCGGTTTCAAAGAGACCGTGACCGCGATGTGTGAAATCCTTCCGCACGGTTCCATCAGCGCCGAGGTAGTGGGCACGACGGTGGACGAGATTCTGCGCGAAGCGCACGAGATTGCCTCGTGGGCGCCCAATATTGTGGTCAAGGTGCCGATGACCCCCGCCGGCATCACCGCCACCCGCCACCTGAGCCGAGAGGGCATCCGCGTCAATATGACGCTGGTGTTCTCGCCCAGCCAGGCGTTGCTGGCGGCGAAAGCGGGCGCCACCTACATCAGCGTGTTCGTGGGGCGCGTGGACGACATCTCTGGCGAAGGGATGCGCACGATTGAAGAGGTCGTGCAGATGGTGGACACCTACGATTTTGAAAGTGAGGTGTTGGTCGCCAGCATTCGCCACCCGATGCATGTGGTGGAGTCGATTCGGCTCGGCGCGCATATCGCCACGATGCCCTTCAAAGTGATGGAGCAACTGTTCCACCACCCATTGACCGACATCGGGCTGGAGCGCTTCTTGGACGACTGGCGCCGAGCGGGACTGCACATCTTTGAGCCAGCGGGCGCTCGCTAATTTACCGCTCCACCAAGTAGTAGAAGCGGTTCGGCTGCAGGTTCAGCACGGCTCCCCGTGTGGGAGAGCCTGCAGGGTAGCCGTTCCAGTCTAACGGCGTGATGCGTAAGGTCTCAGCGTTGGGCAGTCGGAAAGTCACACTTCCCTGCAGCTCGCGCACCAACACGGGCGGTTCGCCGAGCTTTTGTATCGTGCGTAGCCCCTCACCCTGTGCTTGCCACCCGTACTGAGTTTCTTCGCTCATCACCTGCAACAGCATCCGCCTCGACTCACGCAGGGGCAAGTTGTCCAACGGTACCAACAACAGCGTGCCATACTCCAACTCGCTTCGGAAAGTCAGCAGGCTCAGGCTTATCGTGCTTGCTTTGCTGAGGAACCCACACACCCCTTGAGCACGCTCGCCGTCCAGAATCACCAAGCCCTTGCCGTAGTCCCAACTCAGCTCGCGGGTGAGGCTTCGCACCTGCTTGCGCTCGCGGTCAATAAACTCGGTTAAGTTCGCTATGCGTGAGGCTTGGGGCGTCTCGACAAAGTTCATCTGAACCTTGCCTACATAGTGGCTCAGTGGGTCAAACTGTTCCACTTGGGGCGTTTGAGCCGTCTGACCTGGTGGGACATCCCCCGCACGCAAAGCGTCCAAACTCATCGGTTGGGCGACAGGTGCCCCCTTGAGCGCAAACAGGTCGGACAAGGTCAGGTTCACTTCGACCGCATGAGGCGCCTCCTGCACCAACCCCAAACGAAACAGGAGCGCAAGCGCAGGAAACTGCGCCATAATCGTCGGGGTCTGAACGGCGAACTTGGTCAGTTGACCTTGCCAGCCCAAACCTGCCAGCGCGAAGAAGACGATTCCATCGGTGCCCTGCAGGCGTCCGTAGGTCGCACTCAGGAAGGGAAACTCGGCGCGGTAGCGGTTGGGCGGTGTCCAGTTCACCTCGCTGATGATTGAAGGCAGACCGTTATAGAGCACCTCTTGAATGGGGAGCGCAGTTCCGTCCACGCTGGTTAGGGCGGTGGCATCCTCGTAGCGGTCGCCCCCATTGATAGACCAGCCGGCGTTCGGTCCTTCGTGGCGCCCTCCGAAGTAGCCGTGTCGGTCCATATAGTCGCATACGGTGTTGCTCCACTTGTCCAGCGGTCCGAGAACGCGCCCTTCGGCAGTAATCCAGTTGGATGCTTGCACCAAGCCCTGATAGCCCAGCTCCTGTTTGAGATAGCGCTGGGTCTGCTCGAAGAAGGTGCGCTGGTGGCGTGTGAGGAACTCGGCGGTGTCTTGGGCGCGCAGAGTGCGCTGGCTAAATATCTCGTACAGGTTGATGAAACCCGCACGCCCCGCTTGAGGGTCGTCGCCCCGTTTGCGTTCCCCGCCCCAGCGTTCGAACGCATCTTGAATCGAGCCGTACTTGCGTGTGAGCCACTCGCCAAACGCTTTCTCCAGCACCGCCATCGGCTCGGCGGGGATGTTCTCGTAGGGCGTAAAAGTCCAGAACAGATACGAATCCTCGTTGACGATTTCAATCAGCGCAACGGCGGGGTCATCTTTGAGGGGGATACCCGTGATAGGATTAGGCGAGGTGAGCAGCACGCGCCACCACTCTCGGTAGCGCTTCTGGAACCGCTCGTCTATAAAAAGCAAGGCAAAAGGATGCTGGTTGTTGTACGAGCCGAAGCCATCTTCGGGCTTCAGGCGCACCCAGAGCGGGAAATAGATGCTCAGTGCGGTGTAGATGCCCTCGTTGCGCATCGCATGCACAAACTGCTGAACTTGGCGAACGAGGCTGGGGTCTATCTCCAGCGAGCCTTCGCGGGTGAGCGGTGTGTGGATGCGCACGAGGTTCACGCCCTGCTTGGCTAACTGGCGCGCTAAGTATTCCATCAGGAACGGCTCCAAGCGCAGGAAGTCGCCCCCCGCATTCACGCCCCAAAAGCGCACGGGTTCGCCCGTCTTGCTGTGGACGAACTGTCCCTCGCGCACGATAATCCGTCCCTTCTCGCCTGCCACCTTCTCGTTGAGCACTCGCAGGTCTATCGGTGCGGGGCGGAATGGGTCGGGGTCTGGCTCAAAGGCGAACCAGCCGGGCATGCTTCGATTGTAGCGTTCGCCGGGCTTGAGCGTTCCGCGTGGGACGACCATCGCTTGGGAGAGCAAGAAGGCATCGAACGCAATCGCCCCTTCGGGTTCAATCGTCTCGATGCGCAGAGTGTGGGCGCCCTTGCTCAGTTGTACCTTGCCCAGCGCCACCCAGTTCGCCACCACGAATCGGCGCAGGGGCACTTCGTCCAGCAGGCTCACCTCGCGCCCACAAGTGCGCCAAGGCTGGTCGTCAAACCGCCATCGGAACGGTCCGTGCTTCCAGAACTTACGCGCAAAGAAGTGGTAAGTGCCCTCTTCGGGCACCTCGACGGTGTATTCCAGAAAGAGCGTCTGAGGATAGCGCCCCTCCGTGCCAATCCATTTGCCCTCCGAGAGTGCCCGCGTCTGATCGTCGTTTTCGGGAGCGAAGGGGTTGTTGGAGGGGAAGTTGGTGCGTGTGGGTTGCTCTGCTTCCCACCAAACCCAACGCCGTGGCTGATTCTGCGCAAACGCAATATTGCTCCAGAGTACCAGGAGCCAGATTACCCACAGGAGGCGCATTGGTCATCTCCTTCAACGCAAAGGCTCTGTAGTGGCAGGTTTCTGTGCCGTCTGCCACCCGACCTGCACTTCATCAAATCCGAGCGTCGTGAGCAGTCGGCGTAGCTCGTCGATAGCATTCTGGCGGGCGAGGTTCATCAGCTCGCCCTGCAGAGCGGCGGAGCGTGCCTCGGCAATCGCCTGCTGGCGCGCACGAGTCTCTATCTCACGGTCAGGGCGGAACACGAGCCATCCCCGCTGGCGGTCGTAGACCTTCGTGCGCCCTTCCTGAAGCGAGACACGAAGCAGGCGCGGTTCGGGCAACTCAATTTGGACGCGCTTGCCCTCCACCCGAATCTGATGCGGTTGGAGCTGGGCAAGGTCAATCCCTGCAACCGCCTCCGCCGTCGCAAGCAACAGCACGCGCTCGCCAGCAAGCCAGGTGGGTAGCCCGTTCGTCGACTCGACTTCCACCGTGTGGGTCGTTATCTGGCGTGCCGTTTCCAAACGGTTCAGGCGCTGGAGTTGGTTCACAATCACGGTCGGGCTGGGTTGGGTTCGGTAGACTGTCTGAGTAAGCGCACCGAGGCGCGCCAGAATCCCCTCACGCAGGCTCGGTGCCATTATCACCAGCAACAGTCCCAGCAGGAAAACGCCAACCCACGCCCCGTAGCGACGCAATTTCCACAGGCGCGCGACCACTCTGAGCCAAATCATGGCTGAGAGTGTACCTTAGGGGCTTCCCGTTTTGTGCGGAAGCGGTTCCACAGCCAACCGATCCCATAGCCATAGAATGCTCCTATCGTCCAACCGCCCAACACATCCAGCGGATAGTGAACCCCGACATAGATGCGCGACAAGCCCACCACCATCGGAAGCCAACCAAACAGCGCCAGTCCACGCCAGCCCCACACGGCGGTGTTCAGTCCCACCACCGACACCATGTTCGCCGAGTGCGCCGAGGGAAACGACCCCGAAGCCAGTTTGCCCGTGATGGCTTCTATCGGGAGCGCCACGCAGGGACGCTCGCGCCCTACCCAAGCCTTGAGCAAGTCGCAGGTCTCGTTAGTGATGATGAGCACGGGAAGCAATAGCAAGGCGAACTGGCGCGCCTTTCCGCCTCGCCAAATCAAAAAGAGCCAAAACAATAGCGCCAAAATCCGCGATGGGAGCGGTTTGAGCGCCTCTGAAAAGAAGACCATCACAGGGGTCAGCCAATCCGCCCGCCAGCCTTCAAACACCCAGTAGAAAACTTGCTCATCCCAATACAGAAGCGTTTCCATCAGATTAGATTGCCATCATCGTGGCGATTTCCAACTTGCGCAGGTCTATCGTCTTGGTGGCGGTCTGGATGTACTCTATGGGGACTGAGACGAGTCGCCCGCCCTCTACGCCGACCATCTCGTTGGTGTGCCCGTCCAGCAGGCGTTGCACGGCGTGAACCCCCAGCTGGGTCGCCAGCACGCGGTCAAAAGCGGTGGGGGCCCCTCCTCGTTGCATATGTCCCAACACCAGCGCCCGCAGGTGGTAGGGGGTGTGTTCCTGCAGGAACTTCTTCACATCCTCCGCACGCGCCGCGCCCTCCGCAACCACAATAATACTAGAATGCTTGCCCCGATGATAGCTGTCGTGCAGTCGCTCTAACAGGTCCACCATGTCGTAGGGCACTTCGGGGATAAGAATCGCCTCCGCGCCCCCTGCCAAGCCCACCTCCAGCGCAATGAAACCCTTGTGTCGCCCCATCACCTCGATGACGAACACCCGCTCGTGGGAGTAGGCGGTGTCGCGGACTTTGTCAATCGCCTCCAAGGCGGTGTTGACCGCCGTGTCAAACCCGATGGAGTAGTCGGTGCCTGGAATATCGTTGTCGATGGTGCCCGGAAGTCCCATGATTTTCACATCGCACAGTCGGCTCAGTTCCACGCCCCCGCGCATTGAGCCGTCGCCTCCGATAATTACTAACGCCTCAATCGCAAACTCGTTCAACACCTGCACAGCGGTCTGCATCCCCTGAGGCGTCTTGAACTCCTCGCTTCGGGCGGTTCGCAAAATCGTGCCACCCCGATTGATGATGCCCCCGACCGAGAGGCTGGTGAGCGGTTCAATTTCTCGGCGCAGGAGACCCGCGTAGCCCCGATGGATGCCGTACACCTCCAGCCCGTGATAGAGCGCGGTGCGCACGACCGCCCGAAGCGCGGCGTTCATCCCGGGCGCGTCGCCCCCGCTGGTCATCACGGCGATGCGTTTGAGGCTCATTCGCCACCTCCCAGAGCAAAGCTCGGTTTACGCTTCTCCAGGAAGGCGCGTATCCCTTCCTGCCCCTCCTCGCTGACCCGCAGTTCGGCTATCCGCGCCACCGTGAGCGAGCGCAGCTCGTCCACAGGCAACACCTGCGTGGCATGCAACAACATCTTCGCAGACGCCATCGCATTCGGTCCGTTCTGCTTTAGCCCAGCAATCACTTGTTCAATCTCGGCGTCCAGTTGTTCGGCAGGCACGACCCGATGTATCAAGCCGATGCGCAGGGCGGTTTCAGCGTCAAATCGCTCGCCCGTGAGGAAGAGCGCCCGCGCCTGACCATAGCCGATTTTGCGCACCACATAGGGCGAAATCACGGCGGGGATAAGCCCCAACTTGACCTCGCTGAAAGCGAACCGCGCCTCAGGAGCGGCAATCGCTATGTCCGCCACCGCAACCAGCCCTGCGCCCCCTCCCATCGCCGAGCCGTGTACGCGCGCAATCACCGGCTTGGGACAGTGGTCAATCGCCTCAAACATTTGTAATAGGTGGCGCGCGTCGTCCAAGTTCTCGTTGTAGGAGTAGTTCACCATCTTGCCCATCCAGTTTAGGTCGGCGCCCGCACAGAACGATTTGCCCTCCCCCCTCAGCACCACAACGCGCACCGACTCATCCTCGCGCAGATTCCAGAAGGTTTGGGTGAGCTCCGCAATCAGCGTTTCGTCAAAAGCGTTGTGCAGTTCAGGACGGTTCAACACCACCTGAGCGACCCCATCGGCTCGTTCTACCCTCAGTTTCGGTTCCATCGCAGATAGATTATGACACATCGCCCCGAACTGAAGAAAACTCGTCCTGTGCCGATAATCCTTGCAGGAGGCGTACGGATGAACGCAACGCTCAAGACCAGCCAGAAACAGCATAAGCTGACGCTGACGGGCGAGATTGACTTCGCTCAGGTCAACACTCTGTGGGAGTGTGCCCAGCAGATTGCCCAAAACCCGAAATCGACTTTAGTGGATTGGACGAACTTGAACACGCTCCACTTTGCGGGCATACAAATCCTCTTTTCCCTGCAAAAGAGCCTTGAGGAGCGCGGACTGAGCCTCCGCTTCACAGAGCCGAACCCCAGCCTGTACCAAACACTCCACCAGTTTGGCGTGTGGGACAGCCTAATCCAAAGTTGAGGTGTGCGCGATGGATAGTCTCTTTCAACTCTTTTATGATGAAGCGAACGAGATGGTCGAGGGGATGGAGCAGGTGCTCCTCGCTTTAGAGGGGGGCGAGCCAGACCCCGAAACGGTGAACGCTCTGTTTCGGTATGCCCACTCGTTCAAGGGCAACAGCGCTGCGATGGGGTTCACCCACCTGAGCAAGTTCACGCACGGCTTGGAAAGCGCGATGGAGGTTCTGCGTAAAGAACAGCGTCCCCTCACCCCTGAAATGGCGACTTTGTTGTTGCAGGCGGTGGATGTCATCCGCACGCTTTTGGAGCGCACGCGCACCGAAGGCGATGTGGGCGACCCGAACTGCGATACGCTTTTGGCACAGATTAACGCCGTGCTCAACGGTGGGGCAGTGCCGACCCCTGCGACCAATCCGACCCCGACGCCACAGCCTGAACCTCAAGTCACCGTCGCTCCCTCGTCAGAGGAATCTGTTGGTGCAGGCACGCGCTACCGCGTTTTCTACCAGCCTGCCCCCAAGCTCAGTCAGGAACACGACCCGCTCCAACTGCTCAAAGAGCTCACCGAGTACGGTCAAATTTCGGAGTGCCGATTCCGCGCCCAGACACCGCCGATAGACCAGCTCTCGGTAGACGCCTGCTACGGCAACTGGGAGTTCACCCTTCAGACCGAGTTTGAGCCAGCGATTATTCGTGCGATTTTGGAGTTGAGCGCTGAGGGTGCTGAAGTGCGAATAGAGCCGTTGGAGGCGCCTGCTACGGCAAGCGCTTCGCCAATACCCGTCGAGACCGCCCCAACCCCAGAGGCTCCTACCACTTCAGCGGTTGCGACGGTTCAGGCATCTTCTGGCGAAACGCCTACCGCACCTACCCAGAACGCGCGAAGCGAGGCACAGAGCGTACGCGTCTCGACCGAGAAAATCGATGCGCTGATGAACCTCGTTAGCGAAATCGTGATTGCCCAGTCGATGCTTAGCAGTGTCCAGAACGAAACGCTGGATGAGCGTACCCATTCCGCGATTACCCAGATGGAACGCCATGTGCGCGAACTGCACGAGCGCGTGATGGCAATCCGAATGCTCCCAGTGAGCTACCTGTTCAACCGCTTCCCACGCATGGTGCGTGACACCGCCAATAAGCTCGGCAAACGCGTCAACTTGGTGATTGAAGGTGAGGAGACCGAGCTGGACCGCACGCTTCTGGAGGCGTTGGCAGACCCACTCACGCACATCATCCGCAACGCCATAGACCATGGGATTGAAACGCCCGAAGACCGCCGAGCGAAAGGCAAACCCGAAACGGGCACCATTTTGCTCAGCGCGTATCAGGCGGAAGGGCGTATTTACATAGAAGTGCGCGACGACGGTAAGGGGATTGACACCGAGCGCGTTCGCCAAAAAGCCATCCAGCTCGGCTGGATTACCGAGAACGACCACCCGACCCAAGAACAGCTCTACGACTTCATCTTTCAGCCCGGCTTCTCGACCGCTCAGCAGGTCAGCGACCTTTCGGGGCGAGGGGTCGGGATGGATGTCGTACGCCGAAATGTGGAGAGCCTCGGTGGAATGATTAGTATCCAGTCCGAGAAGGGGCAGGGCACGCGCCTCCTGCTCCGTGTCCCGCTCACTTTGGCGATTATGGACGGCTTGGGGCTGAAGGTCGCTGACGAACACTACATCGTCCCGCTGACCACCGTGATAGAGGCGTTCCAAGCCGAGAGCCTCCAGAGAAACGCCCTCTTTGACCGCCACGAGATGGTGAATGTGCGCGGCGAGTTCATCCCGCTGGTGCGCCTGCGCCAGTTCATCGGTCTTCCCCCCAACGACGAGTCGGGACTGGTGATTGTGCTGGAACAGGACGGTCAACAGATTGCGCTCCTCGTGGACGCCATCGTGGGTCAACAGCAGGTTGTTCTGAAGAGCTTGGAGGAGAACTTTGTGCGCGTGCCCGGCTTCGCCGGCGCCACCATCTTGGGCGATGGGCGCGTCGCACTCATCTTAGATGTGGGTGACATCATCCGACGCACCCATGCTAATAACGAACGGTTCGCAACCGTCGCCTAACGAAGGAGGTCAACGATGCAAACCTTAGAAACCACAACGACAGAGAGCACCATTCAAGAGCAGAACACCAACAAGTACCTGGTGTTCCAAATCGGGGGCGAGACCTACGGCGTGCCCCTTCTGCAAGTGCAGGAGATACGCACCTACACGCCAGCGACCCGCGTGCCGAACGCGCCGGACTATGTGCTGGGCGTGATGAACCTGCGCGGGAATATCATCGCCGTGATCGATGCACGCACCCGCTTCGGGCTACCCCCCGTGCCTGACGAGCAAGAGACCGTGGTCGTGGTCGCCCAAGTGCAGGGCAAGATTTTCGGGCTACGGCTCGACTCGGTGTCCGATGTGATGGATATCCCCGAGGACTCGATACAGCCCACGCCGCCCATCGCCTCCGAAGCGACCCAGAAGTTCCTCAGCGGGGTTGTCCAGTCGGATGAGCGGGTGGTCATCCTGCTGAACTTGGATGAGATTTTTGACATCCAAGCGCTGAGCCAGATGGTGGCGTAAGCAGTGTCGCCCAGGACCTTATTTTGATTAGGTAGGGGCGCAACACTGTGTGCGCCCCATTTTGAACTGTTGCAGTTGGTCATACACAGTGCCTTTTCACTGGGGTTTAGAACTCTTCCTACCACCTTGAGAGCCTAAGCCTCCCTCTTACCCTGCTCCAAGTTGACCAAGGTACCCATGAGTGTCTTCTCCGCACTACTTGCCTCCTGTCCTTGCAGGGCGCGCATGGCACGCGTCACCTCTTGCGCTTCCTGAACCCGCCCCTGTTGCAACAGGATGGCTTGCGTGCGCTGGAGCTCTTGAATCGCTTGGGTCTGATTGAGCTGATGATCGCGCAAGCCCATAATCGTCTTCTCCAAAGCGCGCGAAGTCATGGAGATTTGCAACTCGTTCGCCACGCGGGGGTCTTGAGGGACATTCGCTTTGGCGGGGTCGGTGGTGAACTCCAATACCACATCGGCGTTGGCGGTCTCCGTCCGTCCTGTGGCGATGTCTTCCCAGGCGAGGCGCAACTTGGCGATACGATAGATTCCCGCTGGGTGGTTCGGGAACTCCAGTTCCAGCACGGGCAGGAGTTGGCTCCCGCGCTCCACATCCACGAGGCTCAGTTCGGCAGTGCGCCCCTGCAGTTTCAACTCGCCCCCGAACGCTTGACGCACCTGAACCCAGCGCGCCAGCAGAACCTCCAGCTTGGGATTGCGTGCCACCACGGTCATCAGGCGCACCAGCTCCTGCTGGAACACCTCAGGGATGCGCTGGGGCTGGTCGATGTAGTAGTACTTTCCGCCACTGCGTCGGGCAATCCCTGCCAGCAGCTCCTCGTTGTAGTCGGGGCCGAAGCCCAGCGCGGTGATGTGGAACCCGAACTCTTTGGCACGCGCTGCGACGCTTACAATCGTGGAGAAATCTTTGATGCCGACCGTTGGCTCGCCGTCGGTCAACAAAATCAGGTGTGCTTGATAGCCTGGCAAGTTCACCGAAGTGAGCTGTTGCGTGCCGACCCCAAGTGCATCGTAAATGTTGGTCGTGTCGCCCACGGTGAGGCGCATAATGTGCTCTTTCACCAACTGCTTGTTCACGATTTTGCGGGGGGGCATCACCACATCCACCGTGTCAGAAAAGGTCACAATCGACAGCACATCGTGGTCGGTCAGTTGGTCTACGAGGTAGGTGCAGGCTTGTTTGGCGAACTCAAACGGCGGACCTTCCATCGAGCCACTGCGGTCCAACACGAGGCAGAGGTTGAGCGGGGCGCGCCCTGCGACCGTTTGTGCCCCTGTAATCTGCACGAGAAGCCCTTCGCGGGCGACACTGTGGGCAAGGGCGTAGGGGCGTCCCAAGATAGGCTCCATCCTGAGCGACGGCAGAGATACCCCCCCAAGGTTCGGCACGGCTTGCGTGCGGTTGGGGTCTAACACGGGCATAGTGAACGCCTGGGTTCGTTGGGGGTCGGGCGTCCCCATCGCTTGCGTCCGGTTCGGGTCTGGGTTGAACTGTTGCGTTCTATCCATCACGACTCACCGCTTAGTGCTTTCGGCGGATGCGTAGGGTTTCCTGCTAAAGACCCTTTTACCCCAAAACTCCGAAGGGAGCAAGGCACTCCCTCCGTCAGGTTCCCCCCGCAAGCGTGGGGAACCGTTTTACCCCCCCTGCGTTTAGGGGGAGGGTTGAGGTGGGGGTTGATTAGCCGCCCCTACCGCTTCACCTCTCTCTCCATCCCAGCGTCAGAGGAGGAAACTTGAGCCTCGTGGGGATGGTTCACTGGCGGGGCTTGGTCGCTGTTTGAGGGCGCTGGGTTCGGTTCATCGTCTATTGGCTCAAAAGAGTAGTAATATATCTTGCGTCCGTCGGGCTTTGTCTCGGTGCGTTTGTGCATACGAAAGCGCATCAGCCTTCTCCTGCGTACTGTTGAGCGAGCGCAACGGCGCCCAATATCCCTGCGTCGTCCAGACGCTCGGCAAGCCCCAATCTGCAAGTCTCCAGCAGGGTGGGGATGGCATAATCGCGCACGGTTCGGTGGATTGCTTTGAAGAGGGGTTCCCCTGCTTTCGCAATCTGTCCGCCGATGGCGACCACTTCGGGGTTGAAGGTGTTGATGTGGGTTGCTACCGCAATGCCGACATAGGTGCCGATTTCGTCCCAGATTTCTATGGCGGTAGGGTCGCCCTGTTCGGACGCCTGCGCCACGAGGGCGGGCGTGATTTTGGCGGGGTCGCCTTCGGTGAGGGTGTTGAGCAGGCTATTGGGGTTGCGTCGCATCTTCTCGCGAGCAAGTTCCACAATCGCATCACGCTGGGCGAACGCCTCCACACAGCCCATCGCGCCACATCCGCATCGGCGTCCATGCCAGTTGATAATCGTGTGCCCCAGTTCACCTGCGCCCCCGTTCATCCCAACCAGTAGGATGCCCCCTTGCCAGCGTGCGTTGCCCTGAATTTGGTGGTGAGTGAGCACCACTCCGCCCCCGATTCCCGTCCCGAGGGTGAACATGACCAAGCCCTTCGCCGTGCCCTTGCCCGCGCCATAGTAATACTCGCCCAGCGCAGCGAGGTTCGCGTCGTTGCCCATATACACGGGAATTTGAAGGCGCGCCCGAATGGCATCGGCGAGGGGTACATCACGCCAGACCTCAAACACTTCCCCTTTGCGCTCGCCGAAATTCGGTGCCCAACGCACGACCCCGTGGACAGCGTCAATATGTCCGGGCACCGCCATCCCGATTGCTCCCACCTGGGCACTGACGACGCCTGCGCGCTCCATCGCTTGGTTGAGGGTCAGTAAAATCTGCTCTAAGGTGATTTTGAAGCCCTCTTGGGCGCGGGAGGGGTTTTGGACATATTCGCCCATTTGGGAGCCGTCGGTAGTGAAGACGCCCGCGCGCACATTCGTCCCGCCCAAGTCCACGCCGACCACGACTTTCGCCATGATGAGTACAGTATACCCCTGCCTAAATCACCTCAAGCACCACAGGGGTCGGCTCGGTGGGCATATCCACGATGTCTACGGCGTTCTCGGCGAGGGGAAGCACTGCCTGAAGCGACTCTTGAGTGCGAGCGTGCAGAACGAACAGAGCCTCCCCTGCGCGCACTGGCACGCCAACCGATTTCAAGACCTCTACGCCGACGGCGTGGTCAATCGTGTCCTCTTTCTTGTGGCGTCCTGCACCCAGACGGAGGGCAATCTCGGCGACCACACGCGGATACACCGCCTTCACCCAACCCGAACGGTGCGCCACCACCGTATGCTGGATGGGAGCGGTCGGCAAATGGCTGGGGTCTTCTATCACGCGGGGGTCGCCCCCCTGCGCCTTGACCAGTTGACGGAACTTCTCCAGCGCGTGCCCCTCGCTGAGCAGGCGTTCGGCTTGGGCATAGCCCGTTTCGGGCGTGTCGGCAAGTTGACACAGGTGGAGCGCCTCGCCCGCAAGGCGCAGGCACAGCTCCCGAAAACGCGGTGAGTGGGGCTGTCCATGCGTGAGGGTCTGGATGGCTTCACGCACCTCCAGCGCGTTGCCGACGGTGTGTCCCAAGGGTTGGCTCATATCGCTGAGGATGGCGCGCACCTTACGCCCGGCTCCTTCCCCAATCGCTATCAGCGCCTCGGCTAAGGTTCGGGCGAGCTCTTGGGTTGGCATGAAGGCGCCCGAACCGACCTTGACATCCAGCACGATATGGCGCGCCCCACCTGCCAGTTTCTTGCTCATGATGCTGGAGGCAATAAGGGGGATACTCTCCACCGTGGCGGTCGCGTCACGCAGGGCGTAGATTTTTTTGTCTGCAGGCACCAACTGAACCGATTGCCCCACCAAGCAACATCCAATCCGTTGTACCTGCTCCATCATCTCGGCGACGCTCATCTCGGTACGGTAGCCTGGAATGGACTCCAGCTTGTCCACCGTGCCCCCCGTGAAGCCCAGCCCGCGCCCCGACATCTTCACAAGGGTTGCCCCTGCCGAGGCGAGCAGAGGGATTAGCACGAGGCTGGTCTTATCGCCGACACCCCCTGTGGAGTGCTTATCTAAGGTGGGTTCGGGCAGATGGGAGATGTCCAGCTGCTCGCCCGATTCTGCCATCGCTTGGGTCAGAGCGAGGGTCTCCTCGGTATTTAGCCCACGCAGGTAGCACGCCATCAGCCACGCCGACATCTGGTAGTCGGGGATGGTGCCTTGGGTATAGCCCGCTACGATTTGCTGGATTTCTTGGGCGGTATGTGGGTAGCCGTCTCGTTTTTTGGCAATCCAGTCGCGCATAGCCCGATTTTACCCGTGAGAGGTTTCAGAGTTCACTTTTACGGGGGGGGGAAGCGCTCATACCCCCTTCCCCTGCATTAGGGGGAGGGTTGGGGAGGGGGTATTCTGCCCCCTCCGTAAGGTTCCCCCCCGCAAGCGTGGGGAACCACTGCCTTCTGCTCTCCCCCCTCGCCCACAGCGTTGGGAGAGAGAGCAGGGGTGGGTGAGGGCAGAATTAGTTACGCAACGGCTTGCCCGTCTCCAGCATATGGCGGATGCGCTCGGTGGTCTTCGGGTTCTGGCACAGTTCCACAAACACCTGGCGCTCCAGCGCGTGGAACTCCTCTTCCGAGAGGGGCATCGCCGTGCGCAGATTGCCTCCTGTCATCACGGTGGCAATCTTTTCGGCAATCAGGCGGTCGTGGTCGGTGATTTGACCCGCTTGGTGGGCCCAGTGAACCTCCATCATCAATCGGCTGAAGCCGTTCTCGCCGACTGCCAAGATGGGGGTCGGTTCGGGGGGACGATACCCTGCCCGCGAGAGCGCCAACACATGCTGTTTCGCCTCATAGAGCAGGCGGTCGATGTTCCAGCAAAGGGTGTCGTAAGGGCGCAAGAAGCCGAGCTGATACGCCTCAAACGCATGGGCGGAACGCTTCCCGAACGCCAGCGTTTGGAACACTGCGCGCAGGTGGGGCAAGGGGTCTGCCTCGCTGGGCAGATGTTCTAAGGCGCGTCGGGTCATCAGGGTGGTGCCTCCGCCCGCTGGGATGAGTCCCACCGACGCTTCGGGCAGTCCCAACACCGCATCCACATGGGCGTGTACATGCACGCAGGGCAGAACCACTTCTAGTCCTCCACCCAGCGCATAACCCTGCACCGCAGACACCACAGGCACCCCGCAGTACCGAATGCGCTGGCTCAGCGTCTGGAGCAGTTGAAGCCCCTTGTCCATCCCTTGCCAATCGCCCGCCGAGATGTATTCCAAGAACAGGTTCAAGTTGAACCCCGCCGAGAACATGCGCCCTTGATTGCCAATCACCACCCCCACGAACTCGCGCTCGGCACGCTCCAGAATCTCGTGGATGAACTCCATCAGGCTGGGGGTCAGCACATTGGCTTTCGTGCGGAACTCCACACACAGCACATCATCGCCGAGGTCTATCGCACGGCATTCGGGCGTTTCGGTGACGAGCCGATGCGAGCGCGCCAGGTCGTCCAAGTTGATGAAGAACGGGGGCGTCACATGGGGCGCATAGTCGCCCTCGTCGTCGTGCGGTTCAAAGTACAGTTTGGTGGCGCCGTGCGTGGCGTAGAAGGTCTGGAGTTCGGCGTTGCGCAAGGCGATGAGCGTGCGCGGTTCGCGGGGCAGGTTCAGCGTCGCCAGCGCTCGGCGTCCCTCCTCACCCATCACATCCCAGCTCTCAAACACGCCCAGCTCCCAGTTGTAGCCCAATCGCATCGCCATATCCAGCGACGGGATGTCGTAGGCAACATCGGGCATCACCTCGGCACCGTAGGCGAGCGGGAGCAGGAACGCCTCGCAGAAGAACGCTCCATACGGGTCGGGCAGATTGAGGAGCGCGTGCAGGCGTTCGGCGAGGGGTGCGCGCGGGTTAATGTTCACAGGGAGGCTCGGCTCTTGGCGCGGGCGATAGTCCAGCGTCTCAAAATCCAGCGTGAAGATTTCCTTGCCTTCTCGGCGATAGAAGCCTGCGCCTGTCTTCTCGCCGAGGCGCCCCTCCTCAATCAGGCGTGTCCAGAGGGAGGGCATCTCCAGCGTCTGGAGGTACGGGTCGTCGGGCAGGCGTTGCTTCTGGTTGCGGATAATGTTGTCCGACACATCCAGCCCCACGAGGTCTGCAAGGCGGAACACCCCACTGCGCGGGCGCCCCACGAGCGGACCGAGCATCAGGTCGGCGGTTTCGGGCGTGATACCGTACTGGATGGCGCTGGCGAGCGCACGCATCAGCGCATACACGCCAATCCGTGTGGTGATGAAGCCCGGCTGGTCTTTCGCCAGCACCACGCGCTTGCCCATCAACCGCTCGGCGAAGGTGGTGAACCGATTGGTCAGGTCGGGGTCGGTGTCGCCAGTGGGGATGAGCTCCAACAAGTGCATAATGCGAGGCGGATTGAAAAAGTGCGTGCCCAGAAACCGACTGCGGAGCGGTTCGGGCAGTGCCTGCGCAATCTCGCCGATGCCCAGCCCCGAAGTGTTGGAACTCAGCACGGCGTGGTCATTCACATACTCTGCCACACGGCGCCAGAGTGCGCGCTTCGGCTCAATCTGTTCAACAATCGCCTCTACCACCCAGTCGGCATCCTGCACGCGGTCTAAATGCTCGTCCACATTGCCCGCTTGGATGCGCTGAAGGTCTTGGGGTTGATAAACGGCGTTGGATTTTTGAATTCGTTCTAGGGCTTGATAGGCGAAGTCCTCTTGGTCTAACAGAGTGACGCGCCAGCCGATGCTGGCAAGCAAGCCTGCAATCCCACTGCCCATCGTGCCCGCTCCGAGCACGACAGCGTGCCCTTTACGACGGTTGCCACTAACCATAGTTTTTGAATGCCTCCGTTGGTTTGGTATGTGCCCCTATAGGGCATCTGTCGCCCGATTGTACCCAAAGTTGGGGAGACTATCCTCTCTCCCGAACACTTGCCCCAATCAACGCACCGACCAGCGTCGACGAGACTCCCAGAACCCCATACGCACGCACCAGCGTGGGCATCATCACATCCCACGCACGATACGCCCACATCTCGGCATACACCAACAGCAAACTGTAAGCAAGCGGAGGGATGAGCAGGAAGCCGATTAGCCCACCCACGAGAACCCGCAGGCGATACCGCAGTCGCGAACGCCACAGCCGAACCGTCAGGGCAATTAGCGCACCCACCAGCACGGCGGACACCGCAGGAGCAATCAGGAAGGCGCCCGGCGCATACCAGCGCACGATGTCTGCCCCGTTCGGTGGGAACCCCTGAAGCGTCCAAAAAAGCCCCAACCAGAGGGGATGCACCGCCCAAAACAACACACCTGCCCCCAGCCCGCTGGCAGGTATGCTCACAACCGCAACCAGAAAGGCGCCTGCACGACGCCACAGCGAGGGTTCAGTCGTTTTCATGGGAGCGAGATTTGCGCTGGCTTCGCTCTTGCAGGCGGTATAGTTCCATCAGCGCCGAGAACGGGTCCAGCGGGTTCCGAGCGCGCTCTTCGTCCAGCTCCGCCAGCCGTTGATTGATCCCACGCACCAGCACCGCCGTGCGCCACGCCAAAAAAGCGATCACACCCAAGCACAACAGCACGAACCACCAGTTCAACGCCGACCTCCTGCGAGCCGTTGGAGCGACTCGTGATGCGCGTGACAGATGCCCAGCGCCAGCGCGTCCGCCGCATCGTCGGGGCGGGGGCGTTCCTCCAAGTTCAGCAGTCGCTGAACCATCGTCTGGACTTGAGCTTTGTCCGCTCCCCCGTAGCCCGTGACCGCCTGCTTCACTTGGAGGGGGGTGTACTGGCTCCAAGCGACGCCCGCCTCCGCGGAGGCGAGGAGCATCACGCCCACCGCCTGCGCCACCTGCATCGCCGTACGCCGATTGGTGCTGAACAGCAACTGCTCAGTGACCAGCGCGTCGGGCTGGTAGTGGCGTATCAGTTCGTGGACGCCCTGATGAAGTCGTAGAAGCCGTTCGGGTGGGGTGAGCGTGCGCGGGGTCTCCAGCACACCATAAGCAAGGGCACGATAGCGGTTGCCTACGGTCTCCACAACCCCGTAGCCCATCGTTGCGGTGCCGGGGTCGATGCCCAAGATAATCACGCTGGGATTGTACCCTGCGTTGTTTTACCGTCGTTCCCGGATTTGTCATTCTGAGCGAAGCGAAGAATCTCTCGGTTGCCTTTGCCCCTCTCCTGAAGCATCGGGGAAGGAGAGCCAGCCACTCCCTCCTCCTGCGTTTAGGGGGAGGGGGTTGAGTGCCCCCCTCCGTCAGGTTCCCCCCGCAAGCGTGGGGAACCACCCATACCCCCTCCCCTGCCTTAGGGGGAGGGTTAGGGTGGGGGTTTTGAATGCCCCCCTCCTTTAGGTTCCCCCCGCAAGCGTGGGGAACCGATATTACCCCCCTGCCTTAGGGGGAGGGTTGGGGTGCTGACAAGGGTACATCGCTTAGGTCAAAATCCTAACTACCCCGCCCTATTTTCAAACCCCACTTTGAGACGCAAAGCCCTAACTGTCATTCTGAGCGAAGCGAAGAATCTCGGCGAATCCCAAATAAAGCCCCCTCACGCACGCTCAGATTCCCCTTTGTCACCCTGAGCGGTAGCGAAGGGTCTCCTCGCCTTCGGCTCGGAATGATAGGAGGAGGCTTGAAGGTGAGTAGATACGGGCTGTGAAACGGGGTGGGTTCGGTGTGGTTTTGTACTCAACGCCTGTACCCGTATCAGGGGTTAGGGAGGGGGTCGCTTGCCCCCCCACCTTCAGGTTCCCCCCGCTTGCGGGGGGAACCGATTTTACTCTCTGCATTTAGACCGTCGTTTCGGGTAGAATTTGTTCTATGCAAAGGCGAGTGGCGTCAGGCAGTTCGGAACAGTGGGTGCAGTGCCAAAAGTGCAAAAAAATCCTGTTCAAGCCCGATTTTGAGCGCGCTCTTCGGGTTTGCATCCACTGCGGTCATCATCACCGCCTGCGTGCGCGAGAACGCATCGCCATCACTTTAGACCCCGACACCTTTGTGGAGCAAGATGCCGAGCTCCGTTCGGATGACCCGCTCCGCTTTCCCGACTATCCCGACAAGCTGATGCGTGCCCAACAAACAACAGGCGAGTTTGAGGCGGTCATCACCGGCACTGGCAAACTGGGTGGCTCTGAGGTGGTGATTGGAGTGATGGACTTCGCCTTTATGGGGGGCAGTATGGGGTCGGTAGTCGGTGAGAAAATTATGCGCTGTTTCCTACGCGGGGCGGACGAATATCTCCCTGTGATTTTGTTCTGCGCATCGGGCGGCGCACGGATGCAGGAGGGGATGCTCTCGCTGATGCAGATGGCGAAAACCACCGCTGGGGTGGAGAAACTCCAGAGGGCAGGGCTTCCTTACTTGGCGGTGTTCACCGACCCGACGATGGCGGGTGTGTTGGCAAGTTTCGCCTCGCTCGCCGATGTGATTATCGCCGAACCGGGCGCACTGGTCGGCTTTGCGGGGCAACGAGTCGCCGCGCAAGCCAGCTCGGGCAAGCCCCCCACCAACTTCCAGACCGCCGAGTTCCAAACCGAGCACGGGATGGTTGACCTCATCGTGCCTCGCGCCCAAATACGCCCCACACTCCTCTACCTGCTGGAGATGTTCGGAGGTGCAGGATGACCATTTTTGACTTTGAAAAGCCAATCAACGAGCTGGAGAGCGCTATCCAAGAGTTGCGCCAGCTTTCTGCCGAGAAGGGCTTAGACCGCTCACGAGAGATTGCCGAGCTGGAGACCCAGCGCGAACGGTTGCTCAAGCAGATTTTCGCGCACCTGCGCCCGTGGGACAAAGTCCTGCTGGCGCGCCACCCCAAGCGCCCGTACACGATGGACTACATTCGCCTGATGTGCGAGCAGTTTGTGGAACTGCACGGCGACCGCCTCGGCTTTGACGACCCCGCGATTGTTGGGGGGCTGGCAAAGTTGGGCGGATACAAACTGGTGGTCGTCGGTCAGCAAAAGGGGCGCGACCTCAAGGAGCGCCAGAAACGCAACTTCGCAATGGCGAAGCCTGAGGGTTATCGCAAGGCGATGCGCCTGTTCCAACTCGCCGAGAAGTTCCGATTGCCCGTGCTGACCCTCGTGGATACGCCCGCTGCTGACCCGGGTGTCGAGTCGGAGTCGCGTGGCATCAGCGAGGCGATTGCGCGCTCCATGCTCACGATGTTCCAACTCACGGTGCCGACGGTGGCAGTCGTGATTGGTGAGGGGGGCAGTGGCGGGGCGATTGCGCTCGCCGTGGCGAACCGTGTGCTGATGCTGGAGCACGCCATCTATTCGGTCATTCCGCCTGAGGGATGCGCTGCGATTATTTGGCGCGATGCCAGCCGTGCGCCCGAAGCGGCGGACGCGCTCCAACTGACTGCCGACGATGCCCTTCGGCTGGGGCTGATTGATATGGTCATCTCCGAACCGCTCGGCGCAGCGCACCGCGACCCCCAAACCACCGCCCTAAGTCTGCGCTCGGCAATCCTGCAACAGTTCCACGAGCTGAGCGCACTGACCCCAGAGCAACTGTATCAGCATCGCCACGAGCGGTTCCGTCGGATGGGGACTTTTCTTTCAACCCCCTAATGCGCTACGCAATTGTTGGGCTGGGCGGAATCGGCACCTCCATCGGGCTGGCACTTCGCAAAGCCGACCCGTCTGCCCAAGTGCTCGGCTACGACCTCAATCCTGACGCAACGGCAGGTGCGCTTTCTTTAGGGGCGTTGACCGATGCACTGTCGGAACTCACCGCCTGCGCCTCGGTGGAGCTGATTGTGCTTGCGACCCCGCCCAGCACGGTTGGCGAACTCCTCTCGGCATTCGCACCTCACCTTGTTGCAACCACGGTTCTGACCGAAGTGGCAAGTGTCAAGATGCCCGTGCTGGCTGAGGTAGAAGGACGATTGGCGTTCCCAAGCCGTTTTGTGGGGGGGCATCCGATTGCTGGCACAGAACACAGCGGCTGGCAGTCGGCGCGCGCGGACCTGTTCAGGGGCGCCCAATGGGTGTTGACCCCCACGGACACGACGGACGCCGAGGCCCTGGATACCGTTGAGCAGTTCGTGCGAAAGTTGGGTGCAATCCCGCTGAGGATGGACGCCCAACGCCACGACCGAGAAATGGCTTTGCTGAGCCACCTGCCCCACATCGTTGCCTTCAGTCTGAGTGCATTACATCGCCAATGCCCCACTCAACTGCAAGGCGGAGGCAGTTGGCAGAGTGCTACTCGCGTCGCGCACAGCGACCCTGCCCTCTGGAGCGAGATACTGAGCCTCAATCGTGAGGCGCTGGCAGAAGTCCTACGCCTGTTTCAGACCGAGTTAGGTCAGGTGCTTGCCCTCTTGGAGCAGGGTGATAGCGAGGGAATACGGCGCTGGCTGGAGCAAGCGCGCCTTCGGTCAGACCGTGAGTAATCTCTCGCTCACACACTTAGGAGCCGACGCCCATCCCCACTGCCCAGCAGGAGCTCGCAGGCGCGTTCGGGGTGGGGCATCATTCCCAGCACATTGAACCGCTCGTTGGCGACCCCAGCGATATGGTCTAACGAGCCGTTAGGGTTCCAAGCATCGCCCAGCTCGCCCGTCGGACTGCAGTACCGAAAGAGGATTTGCCCATTCGCCCTCAGCTGGTGCAAGGTCGCCTCGTCGCACACATAGCGCCCATCGCCGTGCGCGATTGGAATTGTCAACACTTCTCCTTGACGGTAATGTTGGGTGAAGGGGGTTTCGGTGTTCTCTACGCGGATATGGATGGGCTTGCAAATGAACTTCAGCCCGATATTGCGTGTGAGCGCACCGGGCAGAAGCCCCGCCTCGCAAAGGATTTGGAAGCCGTTGCACACGCCCAGCACCAGCCCCCCGCGCTCGGCGTACTCGCGCACTGCGTCCATCATCGGGGCGAAGCGCGCAATCGCACCCGGACGCAAGTAATCGCCATACGAGAACCCACCGGGCACGATGACCAAGCCATAATCGCTTAGGTCGGTTCGGTCAGCGTGCCAGAGGTAGTCCACCTCATAGCCCAACACATCGCGCAGGGCATAATACGCATCGCGGTCGCAGTTAGAGCCAGGGAACACAATCACGCCTGCCTTCACTCGTCCACCACCTCGTAGTGATACTGCTCAATCACAGGGTTGGCGAGCAGTTTTTGGCACATCGCTTCAACCTGCTCGTGGGGGTCGCCGTTAGGGCTGAGTTCTACTTCCAGATATTTGCCGACATGCACGCCTTGCACCCGCTCAAACCCCAGCTGTTGCAGTGCCTGATGCAGGACACGCCCCTGAGCGTCTAACAGCCCCGGCTTGAGCGTAATCGTGATTTTCGCTTTGGGCATGGCAAGATTGTACCTGACGCCTCCTCACTTGTCACCCTGAGCGCCAGCGAAGGGTCTGGGGCAATCCTT
>CAKZQI010000257.1 GCA_937139515.1 uncultured Armatimonadota bacterium
GACCGTGCCCACCAGCTGATTGTTCACGCGGAAGGCAATCGGCTTGTTGGGCAAAGCGGTGTTGTCCAGGCTTTGGCGTAGGGTCGCACTCAGCACGACGGTCTGCCCGCGCCGTGCGGTAGCAGGGTTCATACTCAGGGTGGTTGCACGCCGAACCTGCCACGAGGCTGTGAAGATGCGGTCATCCACCAGAAAATCGCCTGTGTTAATCGTGTTGCTGTTGTTACGGTCAAACCAGAGCGCGGTCTGCACATCGTAAGTGCCGGGCGAGGCGTTGGAGGGCATCAGGAACTGGCGCGAGCGTGTGGTGGTGCCTTCCAGCAGGTTCACCTTCAGGTCGCGGGGCGTGTCTGAAATCCAACTGTCTGTGCCCAAGCGCACCGACGCCCCTAAGATGACCGAGAAGTCGTGGGTGGCGTTGATGCTGTAGTTGAGCGAGCCAGTGGAGCCAGTAGTAATCGGGTTTGGGCTGGCGGTCAGGTTCGTGATGGTCGCTACGGCGCCCTGCACGAGCTGGTAGCCTGCGGGCGCGTAGTAGTGGTTGAGGATTTCCTGCCAGTTCTTGGTACCATAGCCATGTTGGGGTGCATTGGTTGTGCAGGCTTGACTGCTGGAGAGCCGCCTACCTGTTGCCCAGCGCGCTGAACCCCACTGGCACATCCCGCGCCCATGCCCGTTAGTGGCAAAACCCGTGCAAACTGGGTCGGCGATGCAGGGCCAGCTAGAACCCGTGCCCGAATAGCCGTTTCCGCACCCGGCGTTGTTGTTCTCGGCAGAGTATTCCGAGCGTGCTATCCCGCCCGACGAGGTCAACAGCACGAAGCGCGTGGTGGCATCCACCGCAGCGTTGCCGTTGCTCGTCTGGTTGCCCGTGAACACTTGGCACGAGGTGCTGTCGCAGATGTCGTAGGTGCTGGTGGCGGGGGTGTACACGAACGAGACGCCATAACTGCGCACGGCGACCGCCCCCGCCCGAAGCGAGTCCATCCCGCCGGGCACATTCCCCCAGCAGGCATACCACTCGCTGGTGATGACCCCTTTGCAATAGGTGTCTATCGTGTAAACCTCCACCCCGCCCGGACAGTTCGTTCGGCTGGTGCAGTTTCGCCCGACGCGGATATACTTGGGGAGCACAATCGGCGCGGGTGCGGCGGGGGCGAAATCGCTCGGCGGTTCGGCTTCGGGTTCGTTAAGCGATTTATCCTGAGGGCAGTCTGTGCAGGGCGCTTGGGGTTCATCGTGGCGGTGGCGGGGCGAGCGCATGTCGGTGGCATCCTGTCCGACGCCCGAGTTCAGTATGAGCCGATATATCCAGTCGCCCTCACTCCAGACCTGAATCTTCTCCAGACGGCGTGTACGGTAGCCCGCCTGCTCTATAAGCAGGGTGGCGTAGCCCGTCTTGCAGGGCGCGATGGGGAACTGCATGAGGAAGAACCCGCGCGCATCGCTTGTGGCAAGCGTGCCCGTCTCCAGCACTCGCACGCGCGCGCCTTCAATCGGTTGCCCCGTGAGCGCATCGGTCAGCCAGCCCACGACCACCATCTGGTTCGGCTTGCGCAGGCTCCACAGGAACTCGGTGCGTGTCTCCAGCGGGGGGTCAACAGGGTCTAAGTAGAAGCGGTAGGGGGGCATTGGGGCGTCCACCTGCATCGTGATGCTCACTGGTTGATAACCTTCGCAGGTCGCTGTGAGCAGGTACTCACCTTCGGGCAGGTTGAGCTCGGCGCGCCCATCGAGAGCCGAGCGCAGAGCGTACACCGTTTGTGTGCTCAGATGGGTCAGTTGCACCTCGGCGACGAGCGCGCGCCCTGTCGCCGAGTCGTGAAAGCGTAAACTCAGCGGAACCGTTTGCGCCAAAGCCAGCGCACCCATCCACAGCGTTGCGAGCAGGCAGGCAATCCCTTTCCAATAGCGCATAACCTTAGTATACACCACTATTGGGGATACTCGTTGAGGGGGTTATCAAGAGTCGTTGTGCTCTCCCTCGTCATTCCGAGCCGAAGGCGAGGAATCTCAGACCCCTCGCTTCGCTCGGGGTGACACAGGGGGAATCGGAGCGTGCGTGAGGGGTCTGTGCTTGGGGTTTTGTCGAGATTCTTCGCTTCGCTCAGAATGACGGGGATGGAGCTCAGAATGACAGGGAGGGGACTCAAAATGACAAGGAGGGGACTCAGAATGATAGGGAAGGGACTGCGGATGACTGTTGGGGCTTTGTGGTCAGAAGTGGGGCTTGAAAATTGGGCTGGAGAGGTAAGATGTTGAACCTAAGTGATGGACCCTTGTCAGCACCCCAACCTTCCCCCTAAGGTAGGGGGAGGGAGAACCGCATATGCCCTTTCCTTTTACAGAGAGGGGGTATGGGAGTGAGGTACAGCTGGTTTCGCGAACACGCTCACTCAGTGAAGCGCCCAATAGCGTTTCCAAAACGCCACTTGCGAATGCGCATACCGCTCGGCGAACTCAAGGGTGGCAGGGTCAACCGAAGGGGACTTGAGGTCGCTCAAGGTGGGAATAGTAGAGTGCCACGGATAGGTTTCAGGCGTCTGGTCGGGCAGCTCCACGCCGATTAGGGTGGCGATTGCCAGCGTCCACATACGCGGCACAGTCGTGAGGTTGTAGCCCCCGCCTCCTAATGCGACGGTCGGTAGACCCAGCGATTTCGCCCATGCTACTGCCCTTACCCATCCCTGCGCCGTGAGGCTCAGATGTCCTAACGGGTCTAAATCGTGAGGGTCGCAACCCATCTGCAGAACCAACGCCTCGGGCTGGAACCGCTCAAAAGCATAAGGCACCACCTGCATAAAGGCGTCCCACCAGATGGCGTCGGTCGTGAAGGGCGCCAACGGGATGTTCACCGAAGTGCCTTCCGCATCGCCCTCGCCCAGCTCGTTCACCGCTCCCGTGCCCGGAAAGAGCCACTGCCCACCCTCGTGAATGGACACCGTCAACACCGTGGGGTCGTTGTAGAATATCCACTGTACGCCGTCTCCGTGATGGAGGTCGATATCCAAGTAAGCGACACGGCGGAAGCGCTTTCGGAGAATGGCGACGGCAATTGCGGGGTCGTTGAATACGCAGAACCCGCTGGCGCGATTGGGCAGGGCGTGATGCAGTCCCCCCGTGATATTGATGGCTAACGGCGCACCCTCGCATACCGCATAGGCAGAGGCAACCGTTGCCGACACATAGCCCATAATCGGTTCCCACATGCCCAAGAAGGGTGGGTTGTCGCCGTAAGTGGAGAACCCCCAGTGGTGGGCGTCCATCACGGGTGCGCCCTCGCTGAGCGCCTGCACCACTGAGACATATTCGGGCGTATGCACCCGAAGAATTTCCGTCAACTCACAGCGCGGAGGCACTTGGCGTACCAACCGACTCAACAGCCCGTACGCCTCCAATAAGGCGTTGAGCCGCACCAACCGCTCTGGCTTAAGCGGATGCGACTCCGAAAACTGATACTGCACCACGCTGGGATCAAAAAAATAGGGCGTCATCCGATTGCAGTATACCCCTGTAGCAAAGGCGTTGGAAGCGGGTACAATACAGGCAGTGCTGTGTTCCGAGACGCTGAAACTGTCTCGAGACAGAGGTATGAAATGAATCAGGTAGGCATAGGTATTGTCGGTGCAGGCGGTATTGCCAGTGCGCATGTGAAAGCGTATCAGCAGATGGCGTCGGCGCGCGTGGTCGGTGTGGTGGATGTAGACGAAGAGCGCGCTCAAGCGTTTGCCCGACGCTACAATCTCCCCTTCTGGTCCGGTGAGGACGAAGACCTCCTGCGCCGAGAAGACATTCACATCGTTAGCCTCTGTGTGCCCCACCACCTGCACGCTCCGTTAGCCATCAAAGCGCTCCAAGCGGGCAAGCATGTGTTGGTGGAGAAACCGCTCGCAATCAGCTTGGAAGAAGCCGACGCGGTGACCGCCGAAGCCCAGCGGGCGAACCGAAATTTGGGCGTGGTGTTCCAACTGCGCTATGAAGCCGATGTCAAGCGCGCCAAGTTGGTACTGGAGCGTCAACTGATTGGCGAGCCGTTCTATGCCGAAATCCACTGTCTCTGGTGGCGACGACCGATGTACTACGAAGTGCCTTGGCGCGGGAAATGGGCGACGGAAGGGGGCGGAGCTGTCATTAACCAAGCCTCGCACCATATCGACCTGCTGGTGCATCTGCTGGGGCTACCTTGCGAGGTGAATGCCACCATCGACACAATCGCCCATCAAATCGAGGTGGAAGACTGGTGCTTGGCGACGATGCGATGGGATGACCGCCTTCGTGCCAGTTTCTGTGCTGCCACCTGTGCCGAGCTGGAGAACGATTCCAGCCGAATGTTGGTGCTGGGTACGCACGGCACTATTCAGATGTTTCCTTTTAGACCGCATTCGCGGCAAGAGAGTCGGTTGGTTCAGATTGCCGATGCTTGTCGTGAAATCCCCGACACGGAAGTCTCGGGACATACTGCTGAGCTGCATGACTTTGTGCGTTCGGTACAGGAGGGGCGTCCGCCGACCGTCTCTGCGCACGATGGGCGCCGTGCGCTGGAGCTGATTACCGCAATCTATCAGTCGGCGTTCACTGGAGAGCCAGTGGCGCTCCCCCTTGATGTCAACAGCCCCTGCTACACCACTGCAGGTAAACTGGAGACCGCACGGCGCTATCTGTCGCAACGAGCGAAGCGAACTTAGAGAGATGGAGGGAAGATGATGGAGACATTCAAATCACCAATCCGCGTAATGATTGCCGAAGATGAAGAACTGACCCGCCTGATGGTGCGTACCCAGCTAGAACAGTTGGGCTACGAAGTGGTCGGCGAGGTGGAGACTGGCGAAGATGCGGTTCGGGTTGCTCTCCAAACCAAACCCGATGTGATTATTATGGACATTCGGATGCCGCTGATGGATGGGATTGAGGCAGCACGGCAAATCGTGAGTGAGCATCCCTGCGCAATCGTGTTCCTAACCGCCTATGCCGAAGAGGAGCTGGTCAATCAGGCGACCGCTGCGGGTGCGTATGCCTACCTGCTCAAACCGTTCCGCAAGCAGGAACTCTCGCCTGCCATCAGCGTCGCTCTCACCCGTTTCCGAGAGCTCCAAACAAAAGATAAAGAGGTCAAAGAACTTCAAGAGGCTTTAGAAACAAGGAAGTTGATTGAGCGGGCAAAAGGGATTCTGATGGACCGACTGGGGCTTAGCGAGTCGGAAGCGTTCCGTCGTATCCACTTTATGGCGCGCAATCAAAACAAGACGATGAAAGATGTCGCCCAGAGCATCATCACGGCGGCGGAAATTCTTTAGTATGGTTGCTTGGGTGTTGGCGTCGCAATCCCCGCGACGCCAGTCGCTAATGGAGTTGTTTGGGCAGGCGTTTCAGGTGCATCCCGCACACATTGAGGAGACCCTGCCCTCCCATACCCGAAGCCCAGCGCGTGTGGCGAAACAGTTGGCACGCGCCAAAGCGGAGGCAGTTGCGCCCCATTACACCGATGCGCTGATCATCGCCGCGGACACCATCGTAGTCCTGGACGGGCAAATTCTCGGCAAACCGACCGACCCCGACGATGCCCGACGCCTGTTGCGCATGCTCTCTGGACGCACGCACACCGTGATTACCGCCCTCTGTTTGCTCCTGCGTCAAGGGGGGCACACCGTTCAGCAAGTGCAGGATGCACCGCGCTCACGCGTGACCTTCCGTCTCCTCACCGATGAGTGGATTGAGTGGTACCTTCAGACGGGCGAGCCGTTTGACAAAGCAGGCGCGTACGGGATTCAAGAGTACGGCGCCCTGCTCGTGGAGCGAGTTCACGGGTGCTACTTCAATGTGGTGGGGCTACCCCTCACCACCTTAGCCCGAAGGCTGGAAGAACTGGTCGGGTGGCAACCCAGAATACCCTCTGCTGAGCGGACTTGAATGAATAGGGGGCTGTCCCTTCCTTGGAGCGCGGGCGTCCCGCCCGCTCGTGGCTTGGGCATCCTTGCCCAAGATGGCTTTCGCGGCAGGCGTACCCTGTCCCAGAATGCAGGCGAGACGCCTGCGTTCTCAGCGGACACATCCTCCCCTGCCTCGTGGCTTTCGTGCTTCGCTACACGGGCAGGATGCCCAGCCACGATTTTTCAAACACCTTACTGACCCCCTCCCCATTTGCTGGATTGTCTTTGCCAACAGCAACTGCGATTTGAGAATCTTAACAATTCTAATCACAGATTGCCATGGGTGGTTGGGGTATAATATAGGGTATGAACCGATTACAGATACTTCAGCAATATCGGGAACAGGGCAGGTTCACGATCGAGGAGCTGGTTGCGGTGGCGAACAGCCTCCTTGAGCAGTGGGCACCTGTCCAGCCACGCTACAAGGTGGTGCCTTACCCTGATGTGCGTACAGTGCGTTTCTATACAGCGCATCGGTTGCTTGACCCCCCAACCCAGCGACGCGGGAACCGAGTGCTGTATGATTATCACCATCTGGTTCAGCTGGTTGCCCTCAAGACGCTTCAAGCTCAGTACATCCCCCTACGCGCCGTACGGCGGATGATAGAGGGCAAGAGCGTTGAAGAACTGGAGAACCTGCTGGCGACCATCTTGGAGAAGCCAAGCAGCTCCGATTTCGCTCAGCAGATGAGTGACGCAGCGAAATCGTTGGTTGCCGAATCTCCCCAAGCGGCGGTCTACGCCACTGCACGCACTTCGGACAAGCCGTATCCCGAACCCCAGGAGACCCACCAGTTCTACCTCACTCCGTGGGCGGTCTTGACGATTGACCCAGAGGGCGCTAAGCAGGCGGGTGTCACCGAAATCAATCGCGTCTCCGACCTGGTTCGGCTCTCCCTCCTCAAAGCTTACCACGAGAGTGAAGCCGAAGAGAAAGAGGTCACCCCTTCGGGAAAGGCGAAAGCAAAGCAAAGCTAAACCACTAAATGAAAGTAGCGTTAATCGGAGGGAGCGGGGTTCAACAGCTACCGGGTTTTTCTCTTGCCCATGAGCGGGTCTCCGAGAGGGGGATTACTTACCTTGAGGGCAACTTGGAGGGGCACCCGGTGCTGTTGCTCCCCCGCCATAGCAAGGGGCACACCGTGCCACCCCATCGTATCGACCACGCAGGACACATTCGTTTTCTAAAAGAGCAGGGTGTTCAGGCGGTGTTCGCCACCGCTGCCGTCGGCTCCCTCCGCGCCGACTGGATGCCCGGCACCTTAGTGGTGCTGAGCGATTTTATTGACTTCATGCGTGCGGTGTTCACGCTTTATGAAAGTGAAGTGGTTCATACCGATTTTAGCCATCCGTTTTCGCCCCTGTTGCGGGAAGCACTGCTCCAGTCCGCCCACGAGCGAGCGATTGCGGTACAGCCCGCTGGGGTCTATGTTTGCGCGCCCGGGCCGC
>CAKZQI010000258.1 GCA_937139515.1 uncultured Armatimonadota bacterium
TGGTATCGCCTCGGGAGCCGAAAACGGTTCGACCCCGAAGCCGCCGCCCAATGCCTCTTTCGGGAAACTCTTGCCCACATCCCCCCGAACAAGCCGTATGTCCTCGGCACCGAGGGGGTCTGCCTCGACCGAACGGGACGCCCCATCCCCGGAACCGCTTGGACGCGTGCCCCGAACACCGCACCCTTCCGACGGGGGTTCCCGCGCGCGCAACGGTTCGTGAACTGCGCTTGGCTGGTTCCCCTCGAACAGGGCTACAGCCGTGCCATCCCGCTGGAGTGGGGGGGCGCTTTCAGTCCGAAGTCGGTTCCTGCCGAAACCCCGCCCCAGAAGGAATGGGAAGCGGGTCTGGAGACGCTCGCCCGCGTTCGGCAGTGGCGGAATGCCGAAGGACGCTCCCAGCAGACCCTGTTGGTGTGAGCCGACGGCAGTTTTGAGAAAGTCCGCGCCTTTTGGAAGCAGTTGCCCGAAGGGGGGTGGGGATGGGACGCACGGCGCGCCATCAGGTCTTGTATCCGTTGCCCCCGACGGAACGCAAAGTGGGGCGTCCTTCGCAGTATGGGGAGCGTGCGCCGACCCCTGCCCAGTGGCTTGGGCGTCGGGACGGCTGGCGCACGGCGCGCCCTACGGTGCGGGGGCGTGTGCGGGAAGTGTCCGTTTCGGGTGGAGGGACCGTTTTTGCGGGAGGGGGTTCCTCATCATCCCGTGTTTTTGATGGTGGTACGAGGCAGGGATCGGCGCGTGGGGCAAGGCAAGCGCCGTCGTGGTGCGCCTGTGTTTCTGGTGGTCTCGGCGGTGTGGCGGCGCGGGGTGCGTCGCGGGTCGTGGTCTTGTTTGCTAAGGGGACTTCGTGGGTGCGTGAAGCGTTTCGGTCGGTTTGGACGGGGATGGGGTGTAGTTGGCAGAAAAAGCGGCTGTGGGTGGCGGGGTTGCGGAATGCGGTGCTGGGTTGCAGTCGGCTTTAGGGGGGGGTGGTCAGGGTGGATCGGTCTGATGAGCGTTTCCGTTGTGGGTTGGGTAGCGTGTTCTGGGGTTGCTCAGGGTTCTAAGACGGGGTGGCTTTGGTGTTGCTTGCGACTCAAAAAGCCAAACTTCAGGCTTGGGCAGGATGCCCATGCCACGAGCGGGCGAGACGCCCGCGCTCCCAGTGGTTTTTCCCCTCGCCTGTAGTTAGTTAGACTCTACGCCCATCGCCCAGAGCAACAGGAAGGAGCGTCAAGGCGTCTAATCGGTAGGTATGAAGATTCGGGGCGAGCGTCTCGGTCTGCCAGCACCCATAATAAGAGGGTGGTTGCGGTTGGGAGGTCAGTTCCTGCTGACGCTATGCATTCTGAACTGGCTCACAGCATGCCAATCTCCAACCCCTTCATGGCACAAGCTGGCGGAGTTTTCTACCAGCTTGGCAGGTCGCACGCCCGGACAACGCCACAACGCGCAACGCTCTGCCCGACAGGTTCACCTACAAGTCATAGCGTCCCAGGCGACTTGGTCGTTCAACCAATGTGTGGGGCAGTGGGTGCGTTCGGAGGGCTATGTGCGTGCCCCCGTCAGTTATGGAGGCGTGTTGGTTCCTGCGTGGGGCGGAGGGGTGTGCCAAACCTCTACCACGCTGTACAACACCGCGCTCCTCGCTGGACTAACCGTGGTGGAGCGTCATCCCCATGTGATTGCACCGACCTATGTGGCGCCGGGCTTGGACTCGGCGGTCGCTCAGGGGATTGCCGACCTACAGATTCGCAACCCGTACCCGTTCCCCGTACGAATCGCCTGTGGGGTTTCAGGAGACCGCCTCTGGTGTCGGATTGAGGCGAAAGCCACGCCCCAACAGATTGCACGCACCGTGCCCCAGTGCCAACTGGAGACGGAACCAATCGCTGTCCAAGCGCCGATTTGGGTCGTCGGTTTCCACCCCCAGGAGGGCAGGGCTGGCGTGCGCGTCCGTCTGTGGAGGGTCTGTACGCTCAACGGTTTCACTCGGCGCGAACTGTGCCACGAGACCGAATATCAACCGCTCCCTCAAGGGCGACGCTGAGGTATCCTTTTGGGCGATGACGCAGACCTTTTCGCCTCAAGAGTTGGGACCGCGTGAGACCTATGCGCTGTTGATTACCTGCGTGATACCCCGCCCTATCGCTTGGGTCAGCACCTGCTCGCCCGAAGGGGTTCCGAACTTGGCGCCTTTCAGCTTCTTCAACGCAGGGGGCGCAAACCCGCCTTCGGTGATGTTCTCCGCCACCAACTTCCGCGACGGACGCCCCAAAGACACGCTGGTGAATGTGCGTCAGACGGGCGAGTTCGTGGTGAATATCGTGCCCTACACGCTTGCCGAGCGTATGAACCTCACCGCCCACGAGTATGAATACGGGCTGAGTGAGTTTGAGAAGGCAGGATTGACCCCCCTCGCTTCCCAACAGGTGCGCCCTCCTCGCGTTGCCGAAAGCCCCATCCAGATGGAGTGCCGACTCTTTCAGATTGTCCCTCACGGCGAGGGACCCGTCTCAGCGAACTATGTGATTGGCGAAGTGCTCTGCTTCCACATCGCCGAGTACCTCCTCAAAGACGACAAACTCGTGGACAACACGATTTCCGATCACATCGGCAGGCTGGGCGAGTCGTGGTACTGTCGGGTCGTGCCCGAAGCGATGTTTTGGATGCCGCGCCCCTAAGTGTCGGACGCAAGTGAGGCTAATCCACTTGCTAAGGTACAATCTCTGCTTAGGATGACCTGGTTTGAGGACCAACCGCTGGGCGAGCGTCCCCACATTGCCGTGCTGTTTTATGACGCGCTGGGCGACTTTGTGATTATCACCCCGCTCCTGCGAGGGCTGAAAGAGAAGTACCCCAACTGTACGCTGGACTACTATAGCGGCGAACGCACGCGCGAACTGGAAGAGGCACTGCCTTATATCGACTCGCGCTTTTCGGTGTTCGGCAACCCAGAGGGCACACCTGCACTCTTGAACCACATCCAGCAACGACGCGCCGAGGCGGGCGACTATGACCTGGTCATCAACTGCGATTTTCACCCCTCCTTGGCGTTTGTGGCGCACCTGCTCCAGCCGAGATATGTGGTCGGGCGCTGTTTCGGGGCAGACCTCCGCGAGGAGGTGCCCCGCGCGCAGGGCAAACGCCACCAACTCTATGAGGAGTACTGGTCTGCCCCAGACTTCTTCCATCGCTACAGTGACCTGCTCACCAGCACCTACATCGGCGAAATCTGGTGTCGGATGGCATTTGTGGAGACTGACTTCTTCCGCACTGAGGTTCCTACCCGCGACCCGAAATGTGCCATTCCAAATATCCTCATCGCAACAGGCGGGCGACGCTCGGCGAAGCTCTGGAGCCGAGACTACTGGCGCGAGGTCATTCTCTGGTGTGACAGTCAGGGGCTGACCGTTGGGCTGTTGGGGGACAAGCCTCAGCGCCAAAGCGCCGTGTACCACACAGGCGACACCGAGTCGTACCTCTTGGAACACACACCTCTGATGGACTTGCGCGGGCGGTTCACCTTGCCCCAAGTGGCGGGAGCAATTGCGCGCGCACGCGCCTGTATCTCTGTGGACAACGGCATTATGCACATCAGCTACAGCGTCGGCACCCCGACGATTGCCCTGTTTGGGGCAAGCCCGTGGTGGGTTTGGACGCCCCCTGTACCCCATCTATACCGCGTTCTGCCCGAAGAGCCGTGTAGCAAGTGCTACGAGAACCGATTCCGCAACGCCGATTGCCTCTTACCAGTGCATCAGTGCATGCTCAGCGTGCGCCCTCAGAAAGTGATTGAACTGTTGCGGATGCTGGTCAGTTAGGTGGGGTTGTGTGGCTTGCGAGCCGATTGAAACCACGACTTGGCGTAGTGGTAGTCGTGCTCATCGTCCACATCGTATGCCAGCTCGGGCGCTGCGTGAGAGTAGACCTGCAGTTGAATGTCTAGCACGCGCCGAGCGACTTTGGACAGGTCGGATAGGCTCAAACGCCCTGCGAGGAAACGCACCGCCAGCGGAACCCCTGAGGTGAACAGGTGATGGTGAAAACGAACCAACAGGGTCGCAACGACGCTCGGAACCGACTTGCGATGTCGGGCTAACTGGCGCAGGAGCGGTTCGTACCGCATCAGGAACTCCAATCGCATCACGCTCGCCGAAGCACTGATGAACCGCCCTTCTGCAAAACGAAGCGCCCTATACGGAGCGTCAGGAAAGCGTGCCCGAAAAGTTTCTTCTGGAACGAGCGGTACGACTACATCGGCATCGGCGTTTGTCCATTCCAACAGGTCGCAGAGTGCCCCTGCCGACACCATCGGCAAGTCCACAGCGCATTGAAGGAAGCGGTCTTCGCCAGATAGCCCCAAAGTTTCGGCTCCGCGCAGGAGGTTGTCCACCAAAGTTCGCCCCTCCAAACAAAACAGGAGGCGCTCCGATGTTGGAGGCAAGGCTTGGATAAGGAGTTCAGAACCGACCACCACCACACGCTCTACACCCGTCATCAGCAATGTGTGGGCAACATGAGCCACCAGTGGCTTCTTGTCGAATATCATCAAGCCCTTGAGCCTCTGCCCCGACGCTTGCCTGAGCAGGCGCGGTGCATGACCCCCTGTGATTAAGATAGCATCCACTCTGCGGAATTATGAACGGTGAGGGCAGGCTCACGGTAGGGACTTTAGTCCTAATTTGGGACTTCGGATGCCCGCGACATCATCTTAAGAACCCCCACCCTCTCTTGTTATTCTGGGCGCCAGCGAAGAATGACATCCCTGACCCTGTCACCCTGAGCGAAGTGAAGGGTCTCCTCGCCTTCGGCTCGGAATGACAAGGGGAGTGGCTCGGAATGCCAAGTGGAGGCTTGAAGGTGAGTAGATACGGGCTTTGAAACGGGGTGGGTTCGGTGCGATTTTGTACTCAACGCCTGTACCCTTATCAGCTCCCTATCCCTCCCCCTAATGCGGGGGGAGGGAGCCGACCACTCCCGACGCTGCGGGAGACGGGTAAGAGGTGAGGTCTTTCAAATCCTTCCCCCCGAAAGAGTTGCTATCAGCGCATTCGTGAGCGCCTCCTCATCCAATGGGGGCGGTTCGGGGTGTTTCCAACCAAACAGACGCTCGGTCGGTACTTGGGGCAATCGTAGTGGGATAGAGGCTTGGAGCAGAGTACCCACTTGCAACACGCGCAGGGCACAGCCCATCAGCTTCTGCCCCGTTTCAGCATGCACAATATCGCTGGTGCTGGGGATAGCGAAGCAGTCGCCTCCATCCTCGGTGCTGAGGGGCGAGGCAGGGGGAGCCTCTCCTACCGTCGCTGGTACGCCCACCGCCCGAAACGCCTCTATCAGACGAGGTAGAACCTGTTCATAAGCTTGGCGTGGGAACCGCGCCCCCGAATCCCACACGAGCGACACCGTAAGGTCGTGCCCGTGGAGCACCGCTTTGCCTCCCGTCGGTCGGCGGAACAGAGGGATTCCCAACCGTTCTGCTTCGCTTACGAGGCTCAGCGGGAGCTGTTGGTTCAGCCCATAGGTAATCGCGGGCGATGCCCACTGATACAGGCGCAAGGTCGGTGCGATTGTGCCCACAAGGAACGCCTCCAGCAGAGCGGTGTCGGTCGCCATCTGCTGGTCAGGTGTCCCTGCGCTCTCAATCAG
>CAKZQI010000259.1 GCA_937139515.1 uncultured Armatimonadota bacterium
CCGTGTTGAACTCGGTCTCGTTCTTCGGAGTGCGGTTGTTCCAGCCCGGCGGGTAGTTGAAGAAGTAGTAGGTATTAGTATTGCGCTGAGGGCAGACGCCCGAGAAGGTCTGGCGCCACGCAGGCGGAATGTCCCCGCCACGCGGAACCCCCAGATGGTGCGACCACTTGACGTGCCCATCTAAGTAGGCAAGGTTAGACCCCAAGTGGTGACGGGGCCAGATGTCGGTCTTGAACCAGTATTCAAACCAGTAGGTGCCCGCGTTGAAGTACCAGTAGCCATCTACCAAAGCAATCGTCTCGGCGGGGCGGGGGACATACGACTCAGTGATGAGCTTGCCTTGCATCCGATAGCTGATGGCGCTAATCCCACACGCATCCAAGCTGAACACGCCATAGTTGGGCACATAGGCGAAGTAGCGGAAAGTGCCCACACTGCGCAGGGATGAGTTGCGCTGACGCAGGCGTGCGGGCCAATCCATACCCGGGTCGGAACTGGGATAGGATGGACAGGTCAGGATTTCAGGATTACGGCGGTAGGGGTGAAGTAAGTCAAACAGGTGAACCACTGTCACACCACTGCCAGAAATCCCCCGTGGGTAGGTCGTATCGTAGTCGTTGGTGTACATCAGTACCGACTGAATGCTTTGACGCAGGTTGTTCAAACACTGGGTTTGGCGTGCCTTCTCCCGCGCTTGGGCAAAAACAGGAAACAGGATTGCTGCGAGGATGGCGATAATCGCAATCACAACCAGCAACTCTATAAGGGTGAAGCCTTTTCGTCTCATTTGTACCTCCTGCACCGTATTATACACCACATAGCTGGTAAATGCAAGGGGTTGGAATGACTTTCCATCGTATCGCCCTAAAATAAAGACTTTGGTCATGATAACACGGCTCGGTGTTCGTGTATCCCAAAGCAGGGAACCGTGGGGAAATCGAAAACCCACCCCGTCATCCTGAGCGTCAGCGAAGGGTCTCTACTTCGGGTGGCACCGAGATTCTTCGCTTCGCTCAGAATGACAATCCTTACCC
>CAKZQI010000260.1 GCA_937139515.1 uncultured Armatimonadota bacterium
GGACGCCATCGAACGAGTCACCAAAGACGGCGTGATTACCGTTGAGGAGTCGAAAGGCACCGAGACCGCTCTGGAGGTCGTGGAGGGGATGCGCTTCGACCGCGGGTACATCTCGCCCTACTTCATCACCGACCCTGAGCGCATGGAAGCGGTGCTGGAGACCCCCTACATCCTGCTCTACGAGAAGAAAATTAGTGCCCTGCAAGACCTCCTGCCAATCTTGGAGCAGGTTCTGCGCTCAGGCAAGCCGCTCGTGATTATCGCTGAAGACTTGGAAGGCGAGGCGTTGGCAACGCTGGTCGTGAACAAACTGCGCGGGACAATCAATGTCGTGGCGGTGAAAGCGCCCGGCTTCGGCGAGCGACGCAAAGCGATGATGGAAGACATCGCCATCCTCACGGGTGGAACCTTCCTTACCGAAGACCTCGGCATCAAGCTGGAGAATGTGCGCATGGAGCAACTCGGAACCGCCGAGAAGGTCATCGTAGAGAAGGAGTACACCACCATCGTTGGCGGTGCAGGCAAGCCCGAAGCGATTCAAGGGCGCATCAACCAAATTCGCAAACAGATTGAGACCACCGAGTCGGACTACGATCGCGAGAAGCTCCAAGAGCGTCTTGCGAAGTTGGCGGGCGGTGTGGCGGTCATCAAAGTGGGTGCAGCGACCGAAACCGAGCTCAAAGAGAAGAAATCCCGCTTTGAGGACGCCATCAACGCCACCAAAGCGGCGATTGAAGAGGGCATCGTGCCCGGTGGAGGCGTGACGCTGGTGAACGCTATCCAAGCGCTGCACACCCTCCAACCGGAAGGCGACGAGAAGATTGGTGTGCACATCGTGCGACGCGCCTTAGAAGAGCCGCTCCGCCAAATCGCCAACAATGCAGGCTTGGAAGGCTCGGTGATTGTGGAAAAGGTCAAAGAGCTTCCCCAAGGACACGGTTTCAACGCAGCGACTGGCGAGTTCGTGGAGATGATTTCGGCGGGCGTTGTCGACCCTGCGAAAGTCACCCGAACCGCTCTGGAAAACGCTGCATCCATCGCCTCTATGCTCCTGACGACCGAAGCACTGGTGGCGGAGGTTCCTGAGGAGAAGAACGAGGCACGCAAGACTTCACCATCCCCCTACTGACACACAGACCACTCACCCCCCAATAGCCGGGGCTGAATAAGCCCCGGCATTTTTTTCGTGCCTCGTACCTATGAATACGCTTTACTGCCTCAGAGAGTTCCAGAAATTCAGCAGGAATTTGCCTTGTAGAAACGAACGCGCTTGCCACAATCACTTTGCTACCACAAGGAGGAGTTTGAGATGGAACAAGCCAAAGCTGGCAGCCGACGCGGGTTGGCAGTCATACCCGTTCGTATCGGTGCGATTTTCGGATTATGGCTGCTCGGAGTGCTGAAAGCATTTTGTGCTGAGGCAGTGGAACTACCCCCCTTCGGGAGCCAAGAATACCTGATTTTGGGCGTCGTGCTGTTGCTGTCGTTTCTGGGGTTGGGGTTCGGCTTCTATCTCTTGCGCTGGACACTGGCCCAAGACCCCGGCACCGAGCGCATGCAAGAGGTCGCGCGCGCTATCCAAGACGGCGCCAACGCCTACCTGAAACGCCAAGTGAGCACGATGATTTGGTTCGTGTTGGCAATCACCGTCGGACTGTTCTTGCTCTATCGCCCCGTTTATGAGCGAATGTACCCCGGCGAGGGGATGGTTTTGGGAGCGGGTATAGCGATAGCCTTCTTTTTGGGAGTGTTCGCCTCGTATGGCGCAGGCTATGTCGGGATGTATATGGCGGTGCGTGGGAACCTCCGCACCGCAGCGAAAGCACTCACCACTTTCAAAGGCGCGTTGGAGACCGCCTTCCGCGCAGGCGCCGTCAGTGGGATGTTCACGGTCGGATTGGGACTGCTGGGCGCCACGGTGATTTTCTTGCTGTTCCGTGAGAAGGCGATGTTCGTGCTGGTCGGTTTCGGCTTCGGCGGGTCGCTTGCGGCGCTGTTTATGCGCGTGGGGGGCGGTATCTTCACCAAAGGCGCCGACGTGGGCGCCGACCTCGTGGGCAAGGTAGAAGCAGGCATCCCCGAAGACGACCCGCGCAACCCCGCCACCATTGCCGACAATGTGGGCGATAATGTGGGCGACTGCGCAGGCATGGCAGCCGATGTGTTCGAGTCCTACGAGGTCACGCTCGTCGCAGCAATCATTCTTGGGGTGGCG
>CAKZQI010000261.1 GCA_937139515.1 uncultured Armatimonadota bacterium
CTCAGAATGACAGAGGGGGGGCGCCAGAATGACAAGCCCCCACGCCGTCACCCTGAGCGTCAGCGAAGGGTCTTGTCACTCTGAGCCGAAGGCGAAGAGCCTCGCTTCGCTCAGAATGACAGGAGGGTATCAGAATGACAAGAGGGGGTGTCTGAATGACAGCAGGCATCTCGCCTGTTGCTAACCAGAACCTATCACGCAGGAGTCCGCCCAAGACCGCCGAACCTAACGATGGGAGAGAACGATGAAGGTCTTAGTTGCAGACAAGTTTGAGCAGAGTGGCTTAGAAGGTCTACGCCGACTGGGGTGCGAAGTGCTTTATGACCCCTCTCTCAAAGAAGAGAGCCTTGTGGAAGCCTTGCGAGTGCATAACCCCGACATTTTGATTGTGCGCTCCACCCAAGTCACGGCGCCGATGTTGGAAGCGGGCGACCTGAGCTTGGTGATTCGGGCGGGCGCAGGTGTGAACACGATCGATGTGGCGACCGCCTCCAAGCGCGGGATTTATGTGGCCAACTGCCCAGGCAAAAATGCCATCGCCGTCGCCGAGTTAGCCTTCGGGCTGATTCTGGCGTTAGACCGCCGTATCCCCGACAATGTGCAACAGTTGCGCGAGGGACACTGGAACAAGAAGGCGTTCAGCGAAGCGCGCGGTCTCAAAGGCAGTACACTGGGCTTAATCGGCTTGGGCAACATCGGTCAGGAGATGGCGCATCGGGCGCACGCATTCGGCATGCGCGTAATCGGCTGGAGCCGTTCGCTGACCCCCGAGCGCGCCCAAGCAATCGGCATTGGCTATCGTGCCACCCCCCTCGATGTGGCGAACGAGGCGGAGATTGTGAGCGTGCATGTGGCGCTGACCCCCGAGACGCGCCACCTGTGCAATCGGGCGTTCTTCGAGGCGATGCAACCCGGCGCCTACTTCATCAACACGGCGCGTGCCGAAGTGGTGGACGAATCGGCGCTGGACTGGGCAGTGCGCGAAAAAGGCATCCGTGCAGGACTCGATGTGTTCGAGGCGGAACCCAGCTCGGCAGAGGCGACCTTTGACCCCCCCGCGCTGTTCCACCTGCCGAATGTGTACGGCACGCACCACATCGGGGCGTCCACCCGCCAAGCGCAAGAGGCGATTGCCGACGAAGTGGTGCGAATCGTACATGCCTACCTCACCACAGGCGAAGTGCCCAATGTGGTGAACCTCGCCACTCGCACGCCTGCCCAGTACCTGCTGGTGGTGCGCCACTTAGACCGTGTGGGCGTGCTGGCGCATGTGTTCAACTGCCTGCGCGAGGCGAACATCAATGTGCAAGAGACCGAGAATGTGGTGTTCGAGGGCGCAGAGTCGGCGGTCGCTCGGGTTCAGTTGGACAGTGCGCCCCCAGAGAGCACGCTCTCGGCAATCCGCCAGCACGAGGCTATCTTTTCGGCGGTGTTGGTTCCCCTGAGTTGAAGGACGCTGGGAGTGCAGTCCGTGGCTTGGGCATCCGTGCCTAAGAATATTTACCGTGTCCACATCTGTTTTTGTTCACGGGCAAGGATGCCCGTGCTACGAGGCTTCACGGGCAGGATACCCGTGCTACGAGGCTTCACGGGCAGGATGCCCGTGCTACGGTTTTTTCAGCTCCCAGAGGCTCAAGCCACGAGGTTTCAACCCCCTCTCTCTCCTACTCTCCTTCGCTGGGACGCTGGGGCGTGAACAAGTAGGCAATCCCTAGCGGTATCAGCACAAGAAGCGCCAGCGCAGGCAACGGCAGCTCCAGCGAACCCATCTGCAAGGGCGCAACCAGCGAGAGCGGGATGGAAACGACCGACGCAAAACAACACAGCGTGCCCATCAACACAATAAATATCGTTCCAAACTGACCGCGAGGCAAGAACTGCAGTTCGCTCAGAAGGCACGCCACGAACACCAGTATCAGGTAGCCCAAGCACACCAGAAAGGCGACCCACAAGAAGTCGGGTTTCTTACGCGATAACCGCTCGCTGACGAACGCAGGCACAAGACCCCTACCATCCCCGCGCCCAGACCCATCGGACCAATCAGCGCGTACTGACCATCTGAGAGCGCGCTGGGCGAGGTGATGACCATCAGCAGGTGCATCAGAAGCGGTACTGCGCAGGCACTAAGCCACCAAATCCCGGCGAGCCTCGCCCAGAATAGTTGCTTTTGAACCTTCGCTTTGTCGCGAGAATCTTCAGGCTCCATATTGGTTCTTCTATTAGCCCTTATCCCCCTGTCCTCCTTCACCCCAGAGGGTGCGTCAGTGCAAAAGAACCCCCTCCCTAACCCCGAGGGTGTTTGAAAAATAGCTGAGTGTCCTTGTACCTGTTCACACCTCGTCTTTCCAGAGAACCTCACCCCCCTTAG
>CAKZQI010000262.1 GCA_937139515.1 uncultured Armatimonadota bacterium
CTCGTTCGTGCCCGGCTCGCGCACCTGCTCGCGTTGCCACTGTAGGCGCAACCGATGCCCCAGACCAAACAGGTTCGTCTCCTGGGCATCGATGTAGCCCACTAACCCCTCGTCCGTAGTGTAGCCCGCAGCAATCGCGAGGTCTGTGGAGCGCTCCTCCTGAACTTGGAGAATCAACTTTGCGGAACCGACCGACTCACCGGGTTCAGGACCGAGCTTTGCATCGCTCAGGAAGGGGAAGCGTCCGATGCGCTGGCGCACTCGTTGGAAGCGCTGTTCGTTGTACACTTCGCCCGGACGCGCACCCACCAACTGGCGCAGGAACTCCGAGCGGGTGCGACGGTTGCCCTGAATCTCTATCGACTCGATGACCCCTTCTGCGACCTCAACCACCAGCACGCCTGCGTCGGTGACTTCGTAGTCTACCACGCGCGCCAACACATAGCCCCGTTCTTGATACCAGCTGATAAGTTTTTGAAGGGCGGACTGGATAGCGGTCTCATCGGCAGGTTGCCCGATCAGGCTCTCCAACGGCGCCCCGACCTGCTCAGCACGAGCGACCGTGACCCCCTTCAGCTCATAGCGCTGGATAGTCGGCTGGGCGTGTGCCCCAAACACCACCAAGATTAGCCCCAAGACACTCAGCAGTCGCATACCGTATTATAGCCGATTCGGACTTAGAAAGGCACTCTCCCCTCTCCCACAGCGTTGGGAGAGGGGATGGGGGTGAGGGTAAATCAGGTCTGCTGTTAGCGCTTCCCGCTGAGGATTGCCTCGTAGCGGGCGTTGACCACATTCCAGTCAATCGCTTGGATGAACGCGTCCAAGTAGCGGGCGCGGGCGGTCTGGAAGTCGTAGTAGTAAGCGTGCTCGTAGGTGTCCATCGCCAGCAACACCGTGGCGTTCCACACGGGGAAGGTGTTCTGGGCATCACCGATGTAGTTAAACAGGCTTCCGTCGTCGTGGTCATACGCCAGCCAGACCCAGCCACGCGCTGCCATTCCGGTCGCCTTCAGGTCTTCAATCCAGCGCTCGTAGGAGCCGAAATAGCGTGCCAGCGCTTCGCGCAAGGCACTGCTGGGTTCCGAGCCGCCACCGCCCATATTCTCAAAGTAGAGTTCGTGGTTCTTCACCCCGCCCAGCGCAAAGGTGTAGTCCACCTTCAGCGAGCGAATCAGGCTGTAGGACTGGTTGCCCTTCGCAAAATCGTCCGAAGTGAGCTGTGCCAGCGCACGGCGGATTTCGTTCGTCTTGTTCACATAGCCCTGATAGAGTTTGTAGTGTTCCTCGTGGGTCTTGCGGGAGATGCCGAACTTTTCGGTCTGGAACACTTTCTCGGGTAGGGGCTTCGCTGTAACTTCGATCACCTGCACATCAGCCATGTTAGATTCCCTCCTATTGATAGGTTTGTTTGCCAATGCGTGGGGAGCCATTAGAGCGGTGCCCGCCAGTGCGGACGCAGCGACGAGAAACTCCCGACGCGATAGACGCTTGGCATCCATAGTGG
>CAKZQI010000263.1 GCA_937139515.1 uncultured Armatimonadota bacterium
CTGCACCCAGTTCCAGCCGTAGGGCAAGCGGCTCTGCATCGTTTTAGAGAGTGCCACCTCGCAGGAGAATCTGTTCCTCTACCGCGCGTAGCCACTGATCGGTGATAGGGTCTTTGGGCAGGCGGCGGAGCAGGTTCAGCGACTCACGATAGTAGCCCAGTTGATAGAGGGTCAGAGCGCTGGCGTAGGGTGCGTTGGAGGCATTCTCGTGCGCCCAGCGTAGGTAGCTCAGTTCCTCAGAGCTTAACACACGAAACTCATAAGTTGCGATCGCCTCATCCATCAGGGTGTCTGTCTGGGCAGAGGCGCTCAGGCGAAGCCGATACCGCTCCCCTGATGCCAGTTGGGTTCCTTCGGGTAGAGTGGCGCGCGTGCCCGCAACTTTGAGCACAATCGGCTGACCAGGTTTAGTAAGAGGCTCCAGCAAGGCGAAGTAGCGCTCGGCTTGGGTCAGCGCACGCCATTCAAAAGTCGGGGTGGGCGTGTCTAACCCCTCGTTTGCGGGGTCAGGAGCAATCAGGGCAAACGAAGACGAGGGAGCTGCACCAGAGCGGGTGACGCTCGGAGGCGATTCGTAGAGGGCACGCGCGTCGGCAAGCCAATCGGGCAAGCGCGTCGCGCCTTCGTAAGCAACGCCGTTCACCGTGCGCAATGCCACCTGCCACGACGGTGGCGTACTGGGCAGGTTGAACCAGACCACCAAAATCAGCGCCGCCGCAGCGGCGGTCAACCCCAAACCCCATCGCCATACAACCGGCGCGCGAGGGCGACGCACCTCGCGGATAGACGCCTCCGTTTCTAAGAGCTGTTTGTAGGTTTCACGACAAATCGGACAGACCAAAATGTGGTCGATGTATTCAGTGTAATTTTTATGACGCTTCCCGCGTTCCACCAGCTCTAAAAGCTGTTCTGCGCTCAGATGAAATTGCGGTTCCAGAGCAGGGCTTACCTTTGCGATGTCGGGTCTACCAGTACCTTGCTCAACGCCCGCCGATTGCGCAGGATTAGACGAAGAGCTTGCCTTTGTTATATCTGTTCGCTTTTCCATCGTTTGTGCCCCTTTTACTGCAGTTTGAGGTACTTCGCTAACTTGAGGCAGGCTTTGCGAAGCGCCTCCTGATTGCGTCCTGGCTGTTGGAGGGCGTCCAGCTCCTGAGCGCTTAGCTGGTCTTTGGGAG
>CAKZQI010000264.1 GCA_937139515.1 uncultured Armatimonadota bacterium
CTTTGTGGCTCAAAGTGGGGTTTGAAAGTTGGGCGGGGTAGGTAGGATGTTGAACCTAAGTGAGGTACCCTTGTCAGCCCCCTGCCCCTCTCTCGACGCTGTGGGAGAGGGGAGCCAGCACTCCTACTCCCTGAATTAGGGTGAGGGTTTCTGTCCCCTTTCGTTAGCCTCCCTCGCCCCCACTGTCATTCTGGGCGAAGCGAAGAATCTCAACCCACCTGATTGACCTCACCCCCAACCCCTCTCCGTAAACGGAGAGGGGGCTTAGGGGCACTGTCCTTCCCCACTCTCTGCTTGCGGAGAGGGGGGACAACTGGGGGTGAGGTTGAACGATTGCCCTAACCCCAGACCCTTCGCCAACGCTCAGGGTGACAGGAGGGAACTGTCACTCCGACCAGCCATACTTCCCCACCAACGGCACGAACACACACTCACCATAAGTGTGCGTGAACAACTTATCACCCCGCTTGGTGATGAGCGTCAGGAGCTGGTAGGAACGCGTACCCATCGGCAGAAGCAGTCGCCCCCCATTAGGACTGAGCTGTTCCAAGAAAGGCGGAGGCACCTGGTCGGGACAACCCGCCGTGACGAGAATACAATCATACGGCGCATAAGGTGGGAACCCACGCGTGCCGTCCCCCATTACCCACACAATCGGAGGCAGGTTCAACGAGCGCAACCGATGAAACGCACCCAAGGCTAAGCGCGGAAAGCGCTCCATCGTGACCAGCTCTCGGCACAGCAGGCGCAAGATGGCTGTTTGATAGCCCGACCCTGTGCCAATCTCCAGCACCCGCTCGTGTCCCTGCAGTTTCAGAAGGCTGGTCATCTGCGCCACGAGCGACGGCTGGGAGATAGTCTGACCCTCCCCTATCGGCAGTGCGTGGTCAATATAAGCGAAGGGACGCCCTTCAGGAGGCACCAGCAGATGGCGGGGCACACGACGCATCGCCTCCAGCACACGCTCATCAGCGAACCCGCGTGAGCGGATATGCTCAATCAAGGCGTCTAACTGGGCAGAATAATCTACACCATCAACCCCGTTCACCGTGTGAACAATGTTTCTATGGATGCTAAACAGTTCCTGCCGATGGGGTACAATCTGCTGTTCACGATGGGTCGTCACCGCTGGGTCCTACGAACTACTGACCGTCAGAAAGCACAACAGTTAGCGAAGGAGCTGAACCTCAGCCCGACTGTCGCCAGTCTCTTGGTGGCGCGTGGCTACACCGACGCCCAGAGCGCGTATAAGTTCATCCATCCCTCGCTGAGCGACTTAGCCGACTCCCGGCTCCTGCCCGATTTAGAACCCATCGTGCGACGCTTAGCCTGCGCTGTGGAGAATAAGGAGCCTATCCTCGTCTACGGCGACTACGATGTGGACGGGGTGAGCTCGACGGCGCTGTGGGTGACCACTTTTCGGCGGCTGAAAGTGCCTGCCGAGCCGTTCGTGCCCCATCGCGAGCGCGAGGGCTACGACCTGAACGCCGAGTCCGCCCTGCGTGGGGCGCGCCGTATCGGTGCCAAACTGGTGCTGACCTGCGATTGCGGTATCCGCGCCCACCAAGCCGTGCAAGAGCTTCAGGCACACGGCATAGAAGTGCTGATTACCGACCACCACGAACCCGCCGACACCTTGCCCTCCGCCTCAGCAATCGTGAACCCCAAGCGGAGCGACTCGCGCTACCCGTTCCGCGATTTGTGTGGGGCGGGCGTCTCGTACCGCGTGGCAGAGGCGCTCCTGACCGAACTGAAAATTTCGCTCAACGGCTTCCAACGCCGGATGTTGGAGCTGGTGGCGCTGGGCACGGTCGCCGATGTGATGCCCCTCGTCGGCGAGAACCGCGTGCTGGTCAAGTATGGGCTGGACTACCTCCAACAGAGCAAATGGGTGGGATTGAACGCCCTCAAAGCGGTCAGTGGCGTGGGTAAGCGACCGCTCAACACGCGCGACATCGGTTTCGGGTTAGCCCCACGACTCAATGCGGTAGGACGCTTGGAAGACGCCGTCTCGGCGCTCCAACTGCTGTTGAGTGACGATTCCGAGGTCGCCCGAGCGCTCGCCCAGCAGTTAGACCAGCACAACCAGGAACGCCGTGCCCTTCAAGAAGAAGCCTTTCAAGAGGCGATTGCGCAGGTCGAGGCAGAGGGTCTCACACGCCACCGCGCCCTGGTGGTTCACTCAGAAGGATGGCATCACGGGATTGTGGGGCTGGTCGCAAGCAAGTTGGTCAATCGCTATCATCGCCCTGCCTTCGCCACCACGATAGATCCTGTGGGCGGTGTGGCGCGTGGCTCCATTCGCAGTATCCCTGCTTATGACCTCAAGCCCCTGTTGGCACAGATGAAGCCCCTGTGTATCAAGTGCGGTGGACACGAACTGGCAGGGGGATTCTCGGTGGATCTGGAGCGTTTTGAAACCCTGCGCCAAACGATTCTGGAGCATGCGAACACAACCCTCACCGATGAGGACTTAGTGCCCACCCTGGAGGTGGATATGGAAGTGAGGGGCAGTGAGGTCAACACGCGCCTGCTCACGGAGCTGACACTTTTGGAGCCGTTCGGGGTAGGCAACGAGAACCCCTTATTTATGTGTCGCGAGGTGGAGATTCTCGGAAGCCACACCAGTCGCGACGGCAAACACCTGTTTCTGAAACTGCGTCCTGAGGGTTCCGTCGTGCTGGAGGGGGTCATCTGGGGTGGGGGCGATTATCCAATCGAGCCAAGCACGCAGTTGAACCTACTCTTCCGCCCGGAAATAGATACCTTCAACGGACACGGGCTTATCCGCTGGGTCATAGAAGATTTTGAGGAGTGAGGAGCACCACCGATGAGCTGGGAACGCGCCATCTTGATCGTGTTGGACGGTTGTGGGGTCGGCTCTGCGCCCGACGCTAAGGAGTACGGCGACTGGGGCGAGAACGAACCCAACACTTTGGGGCACTTAGCATCGGCTGTGGGTGGGGTGCATCTGCCGACGCTCCAGCGAATGGGCTTGGGCAACCTCGTGGCGATGGAGGGGGTGCCCCCTCATCCGACCCCCATCGCCCTCTACGGCAAGGTACAGCCCCATTCCAAAGGCAAAGATTCGGTGACGGGGCACTGGGAGATGATGGGCATTCACACCGAAGTGCCTTTCCCCACCTACCCCAACAGCTTCCCACCCGAAGTGATAGAGCCTTTTGAGGCGCAGATTGGGCGCAAGGTGTTGGGCAACTATCCCGCTTCGGGCACCGAGATTATCAAGCAACTGGGCGAGGAGCATCTGCGAACGGGGCGCCCGATTGTGTACACCAGCGCAGATAGCGTGTTCCAAATCGCCGCTCACGAAGCGGTCATCCCGTTGGACGAGCTGTACCGCTACTGTGAGATTGCCCGTGCGCTCCTCCAGCCCCCTCACCATGTCCAACGGGTGATTGCGCGCCCGTTCGTGGGGCAGAACGCCAACAGTTTCAAACGCACCGAGAACCGCCGCGATTTTCCGCTTCCGCCCCCTCCTAACCTGATTGATGCGCTGGCGGAACACCAGGTCGGCATCTATGGGATTGGGGTTGTGCCCGAGCTGTTCGTCTATCGGGGATTTCGGCACGCCGAGCGCACCCAGAGCAACCCCGACCATTATCAATCGCTCCTTCGGGCGATGGAGAGCGACTGTGCGTTCCTTTTTGCCAACTTTGAGGATTTTGACATGCTCTACGGGCATCGCAACGACCCAGTTGGCTTCGCCAAAGCGTTGGAGGCGTTCGATGCGATGCTGGCGGACTTGCTCTCCCGACTTCTGCCGACCGACCTGCTCATCCTCACCTCCGACCATGGCAACGATCCCACCACGCCCAGCACCGACCACTCCCGCGAGTATCTGCCCCTGTTGATTTACAGTCCGCAACTTGCTCAGGGGCGCAGTTTGGGCATTTGCAGAAGCCTTGCCGACATCGGCGCAACGATTGCCCAGCGCTGGGGGATTACGCTTCCTGCAGGCGAGCCGATTGCACTGGGGAGCGATTAGAAATAGGCACAGGCAAACCTGCCCGTGCCTTGTGAACAGCCCGAAGCGTTCAGAACCTACGAAGCCTGCTGAGTATCCGCCTCGGTCAGGATTTGAGGCTCCGCGCCTTGCGTGATGGTCTCTTCGGTAATCACCACACGCTTGATGTTGGGGTTCGAGGGCACCTCGTACATCACATTCAGCATCACCTCTTCCAAGATAGAGCGCAGGGCGCGTGCGCCCGTCCCGCGCTTGATGGCTTCGCGTGCAATTGCGCGCAGTGCCTCATCTTTGACCACCAACTCCACGCCATCCAGCTCAAAGAACTTCTGATACTGCCGAATGAGCGAGTTCTTCGGTTCCACCAGAATGCGCGCCAGGGTCGCCTCGTCCAGCGCATCCAAGGTCGCAATCACAGGCAGGCGCCCGATGAATTCAGGGATCAAACCGAAGCGCAGGAGGTCTTCGGGCAACACATGCTGAAGCAGTTCGCCGAGATTGCGCTTCTTTCGCGCCTCAGGGCTGGAGCGGAAACCCATCGACTGGTCGGTCAGCCGTCGCTCGATGATACGGTCTAAGCCCTCAAATGCCCCTCCGCAGATGAACAGGATGTTGGAAGTGTCAATCTGCAGGAACTCTTGATGCGGGTGCTTGCGCCCGCCTTGGGGAGGCACATTCGCAATCGTGCCTTCCAAGATTTTGAGCAGGGCTTGCTGGACGCCTTCGCCCGACACATCGCGCGTAATGGAGGGGTTGTCCGCCTTGCGCGCGATTTTGTCTATCTCGTCAATATAGATAATCCCGCGCTCGGCGGCTTTGATGTCCATATCCGCCGCTTGGATAATGCGCAGGAGAATGTTCTCCACATCCTCGCCCACATAGCCCGCTTCGGTCAGCGCCGTGGCATCGGCGATTGCAAACGGCACATTCAGGATGCGTGCCAGCGTCTGCGCCAGGAGCGTCTTCCCGCTCCCTGTGGGGCCGATGAGCAGGATGTTGCTCTTCTGCAGTTCAACATCGTGGGCGCTGCCCGCCTTGAGGCGCTTGAAATGGTTGTAGACCGCTACCGATAGCACGCGTTTGGCGCGGTCTTGACCCACCACATACTGGTTCAGAATCCGATAAATCTCCTTCGGCTTGGGCACCGAGTCGGTCAAGCCGGTGGAGGGGGACGAGGGGGTATGCTGGGTCTCCTGCCGTAAAATATCGTGGGCGAGCTTGACACAGTCGGAGCAGACTCCGCCGTGCATGCCCAGGATGAGTTTGCGCACTTGGTCGCGGGGCTTACCGCACAGCACGCACCGGTCCATCATTCGAGTGTCGTTCGTACCTCTTGCCACGAGAGCCTCCTTAGCGAATACTTCGGTCTAATACATGATCGATTATTCCATATTCGCGGGCTTCTTGGGCAGACATAAAGTAGTCGCGTGCGGTGTCTTGTTCCACGCGCTCAATCGGTTGCCCTGTGTGGCGGTGGAGGATATTGTTGAGGATGTCCTTGTAGCGGAGCACCTCGCGCGCTTGGATTTCAATATCCAGCGCGGTGCCTTGGAACCCTGCGTGCACTTGGTGGATCATGATTCGGGCGTGGGGTAGGGCGTAGCGTTTGCCTGCAGCGCCACCTGCCAGCAGAACCGCGCCCATGCTCGCCGCCTGCCCGATACAGATGGTCGCCACATCGGGGCGTATCATCTGCATCGTGTCGTAAATCGCTAAGCCTGCGCTCACGACCCCGCCCGGCGAGTTGATGTACATATCGATGTCCTTGTCGGGGTCTTCTTTCTCCAGAAACAGCAGGGAAGCGACCACGAGGTTGGCAATGTCGTCGTTGATGGGGGTGCCGACAAACACGATCCGGTCTTTCAACAGTCGGGAGTAGATGTCGTAGGCGCGCTCGCCCCGAGCCGTCTGCTCCACCACCATCGGTATCAGTTGGTTTGTAATTCGCTCATTCATCTGGGTTGCCTCCCGAATCATTTTGGATGATTGCCTCCAGTTTTTGGAGGGCTTTCTCGATGCGCAGTTCGTTGGCGATGCGCTCGTGGAACGCCTTGTCCTCACGCAATCGTATTCGCTCTTGGGGGGTGCGTGCGTAGTTTTGAGCCATGTCGTTGATGACCGCCTCCACTTCTTCTGGACTGACTTGGATACCCTCGCGTTCCGCAATCTCCAAAAGAATGAAGGTGTTTTGCAGGCGCGTGATACCGCGCTCGCGCAGCTGCTGGATAAGTTGCTCCTGGCTCATCCCCGTCTGTTGGAGGAACATCTCTGGGGTCACCCTATTTTCAAGCAGGTCGCGTTTGAACTCGTCGATTTCCTCACGCAGTTGCTCTTCAATCAGCGCTTCAGGCAGTTGTACATTGGAGCGTTCACGCAGGGTCGCCAGCGCCGCTTCGCGCGCCTGGTCGGTCAGCCGAGTTTGCTTCTCCTGCACAATCCGCTGACTAAGAATCTCGCGCATCTGAGCTAAGTTTTGGTATCCGTATTTGTTTGCTAACTCGTCATCAATCTCTGGATAGATAGGGGCGTAAATTTGTTGCACGGTGAGCTCCACATTCACCATCTTGCCCGCCAGTTCGGGGTCGTCAAACGACTCAGGGAAGTTGAGCGTCAATTGCTTGGTTTCTTCTTCACGCATCCCTGCTAAGGCATTGTCCAGCTCACCGAACGAGTTGCCCAACACAACGCGATAGCGGCTGGGCTTAGCGTCCTCCTGTTCCAGCGAGCGGATTTGTACCACCACATGGTCTTCGGTTTGGGCAGGTCGGTCGGAGGTGCGTTCCAAGCGTTTCATCTGTTCGCGAGCCGACTCCAACACCTGTTGGACCTCTTCCTCGCTTGCCTCTTGAGGCGGTACAGGGAAACGCAGGTCGCGATATTCACCCAGCTCCACTTTGGGGCGCAGGGGCACGGTCGCTTTGTATCGGAACGGCTCGCCCTCTTGAAACTGCTCGATATCCACTTTAGGCATTCGGTAGGGGAGGATCTGATGACTGTCCAATACACGGAAAAGAGTGTCCTCTATCAAAATCTCTTTCGCCGTCTGCATAATCCACTCGTTGGGGATCATCTGGCGCAGTTGCGCTAAGGGAGCGTGTCCAGGACGGAAGCCCGGCACGCGCGCCGTTTTTCCCAGCTGGCGGATCGCTTGATTGATCGCTTTCTGAGTGGTCTCGGCGTCCACTTCGATGGAGATTTGGATAGTGACGGGGTCGAGTTGTTGTACGATTGCTTCCATTTGGGTGCCTCTTCACGGACAGGTTATGGAGCGGGAGACGGGACTCGAACCCGCGACCCTCTCGTTGGCAACGAGATGCTCTACCACTGAGCTACTCCCGCACATCGTGTTGCATTATACCCGATTTGGTGGGCGAGGAGAGACTCGAACTCTCACGGGCAACTGCCCACCAGATCCTAAGTCTGGCGTGTCTACCATTCCACCACTCGCCCGATGGTGCCGGGGGCCGGAGTCGAACCGGCGACACCAGGATTTTCAGTCCTGTGCTCTACCACCTGAGCTACCCCGGCGGGCTGGGGTAGAGACTGGCGGGGCTGACGGGACTTGAACCCGCGACCTCTAGCGTGACAGGCTAGCGCTCTGACCTGGCTGAGCTACAGCCCCAAACACCTCTTAGCTCGCTGGTGGGCGAAGCAGGGCTCGAACCTGCGACCTCTTCCTTGTAAGGGAAGCGCTCTCCCAGCTGAGCTATTCGCCCGGCATACCGAGCAGGTTGATTATACCATAAGTCCTTTGAGAATGTCAAGGGGTTCAGGAGGATGTTTGAAAAATCTGTATCGACCTCACCCCCAACCCCCTCTCCGTAAACGGAGAGGGGGCTTAGGGGCGCTGTGCTT
>CAKZQI010000265.1 GCA_937139515.1 uncultured Armatimonadota bacterium
GAACCGCTTGGTGAGGGATGCCAATGCCATGCATGCGGGCGGGACGCCCGCGATCCCAGTGATTTTTCGAACACCCTGCCCCCCTTGATTTTTGCTTCGAGCGTAGGGTACACTTGTACACTGGGTAAATTGCGCCTCTGGAGGACCCTATATGCGGATTGTTCAGCACACGAGAAAACGCATTCGTAATGTTATCGAACCACCCAACCTTATCGAGATTCAATACAACTCTTACCGCTGGTTTTTAGAAGAAGGGCTGAAGGAACTGCTGGAGACCTTCTCGCCTATCTACGACCTGACAGGACGCTACTTCATTGAATTTGGCGAGTACTGCTTAGGCGAACCGAAGTATTCGGCGGACGAGTGTCGCGAGCGCGAGCGTACCTTCGAGGCGCCCCTGCGCGTGAAGGTGCGCTTCGGCGAAAAAGATGGCGAGGTACAAGAAAGCGAAATCTATCTGGGCGACCTGCCCCTGATGACCGACGGCGGGACCTTTATCGTCAACGGGCGAGAACGCGTTACGATTAGTCAGCTCAACCGAACGCCCGGTATCCACTTCCCCTCCCCCTTGCTGTCGGGGGCGGGGCGTGAGATGCTGGCGCGCTCGATGGAAAAAGTGCTCCAAGTCCAAATCATCCCGTCCGAAGGTCCCTGGCTGGATGGCGGGAACGACGCGCAGGGCGTTCTGCGCCTCAAGGTTCACCAGTCCAAGCAACTGCCGATGACTCAGATTATTAAGGCGTTCGCTCACTACGAAGAGGCACGCGTGCCCGCTCGGATGGAGCTGAAGCGTTGCGCTGGCTGGCGCGCTCTCAGCAACCTTGTGGATAGTGAAGGAAATGCCTTACTGAGCTTAGAAACCCTCAAAGACGAACTGGGTGAAGACCCGATTATCACCCACGAATGGCTTGAAAAGCAGAGTGAGGCGTTCCTCAACGCCTTCATCACGGTGGAACCGCCTTACGACCCTGTGCTGGGGCTGACCAACGAGGCGATCGAGCGAATGTTCGGGCGGATTACCGAACAGGCTGAAGAGCTCTATGAACCTGACGACAAGAGCCTGGTCGGCAAGGTCTTGGACGAGGACTTCTACGAGGGCAAGCGCACCCGCAAACTGCTCGCCCCGAAAGGCACGCGCATAGACAGTGAACTCGCCAAGAAAATCGCGCGCCAGCGCCCCGAAAAGCTGCGTGTCCTGAGCCGAAAGGTGGAACTGCCTCGACCGCTCCAGATTACAATGGAAGCCGACCCGACCACCGACTCGCGCGATGCGGTGCTGGACTTCTACCGACGGATGCGCCCTGGCGACCCCGCCGTTGAGGAGAATGTGCGGAACCTGTTCTATGGGCTGGTGTTGGACTCGCGCCGCTATGACTTGGGGCGCGTCGGACGCTACCAAATCAACCGTAAGCTCCGCCACAACATCCCTGACAGTGTGCGACGCCTGACCGTGCCCGACCTGCTGTTAGCCCTGCGCCACCTGCTGGAGATGGCAGAGGGTAAGCACGACTACGAAGACACCGATCACCTGGCAAACAAGCGCGTACGCTCGGTCGGCGAGCTTCTGCAGGCACACCTGCGCGCAGGCTTCCAGCGCATGGAGAAGACCGCCCGCGAGAAGATGACCGCTGCCGAAGATGTCTCCCAAATCCTGCCGAATGTGGTGCTGAGCGTGAAACCCGTCTCGGGTGCGCTGGCGTCGTTCTTCGCCACGAACCCACTTTCCACCTTTATGGACCAGACGAACCCGCTCTCGGAGCTGGCGAACAAGCGCCGTCTGTCGGTGCTGGGTCCAGGAGGCTTGAACCGCCAGAGCATTCCCCCGCAGGTGCGCAACATCACCCCCTCCCAGTACGGGCGTATTTGTCCCATAGAAACGCCCGAAGGTCAGAACATCGGCTTGGTGAACCAGCTGACCCTGTACGCCACGGTGGACGAGTTCGGTTTCATCCGCACGCCGTACCGCGTGGTGCGTGAAGGCAAGATTACCGACGAGATTGTGTACCTGCCCGCCGATGAGGACGAGAACGCCTATATCGCACCTGCCGACACGCCTACCCACGACGACGGCACGATTGTAATTGAGAATGTTCAGGTGCGCTGGCGCGACGAATATCCGACCGTGCCACGCGAGCAGGTGCAATATATGGATGTAGACCCAGCGCAAGTGTTCTCCGTGTCCGCCTCGATGATTGCGTTCTTGGAGCATGACGACGCAGGGCGCGCGCTGATGGGGTCTAACATGCAGAAGCAGGGCGTGCCCCTCATCAATCCCGAAGCGCCCTTCGTGCACACGGGCATTGAACGCATCGCAGGGCAGTATTCGGGAAGCGTGGTGCGGGCGCGCGCCAATGGACGCGTGAGCTATGTGTCCGCCACCGAAGTGCGCGTGCTACGCGACAACGGTGAAGAGGAAGACATCTACAAACTGCCTCATCTGGTGCAGTCCAACAAAGGCACCTGTTTCACCTATCTGCCGAAGGTTCGGCTCGGCCAGCGTGTGCGTGAGGGCGACCTGATTGCCGACGGTCCCAGCACCGAGAACGGTGAGGTGGGGCTGGGACGCAACATTTTGGTCGCTTTCCTGCCAGCGGGTGGCTACAACTACGAAGACGCCGTGTTCGTCTCCCAACGCCTGCTCTACGACGACACCTACACCAGCATCCACCTGGAAAGCTACCAGACCGACGCCACCGAGACGAAGCTCGGTCCCGAAGAAATCACCAACGACATCCCGAATGTGCGCGAAGAGACCCGACGCGACCTGGATGAGAACGGCATCATTCGTCTGGGCGCGGAGGTGAAGCCCGACGATATTCTGGTGGGCAAAATCCAGCCGAAGGGTCAGACCGAAGGCACGACCGAGCAGAAGCTGGTGCGGATTATCTTCGGGGGCAAAGCCGAAGAGATGCGCGATGTCTCCCTCAGGCTCCCTCACGGCGAGCGGGGCTATGTGGTGCGCGTGGTGCAGTTCGCCCGCTACCGCTATGAGTGTCAATCCTGCAAGAGCCTTGTCTATCGCTCTAAGCCGTTGGAGGTGAAGAGCTGTCCACGCTGTCATGGGACTCTCAAGCCGATAGACGAGGATGAACTGCCACCCAGCGTGAACCACCGCGTGCGCGTAACAGTGGCGACCCGTCGCCCCCTGACCGAAGGCGACAAGATGGCAGGGCGCCACGGCAACAAGGGCGTCATCTCCAAAATCCAACCGATTGAGGACATGCCCTTCCTGATGGATGGCACACCGATTGACATCGTGCTGAACCCGCTGGGCGTGCCCTCCCGAATGAATATCGGACAGATTCTGGAGTTCCACTTGGGACTGGTCGCCAAACAGCTCGGCGTGCGGTTCCGTACCCCTGTATTCCAAAGCTCCACGCCGGAAGAAATCAAGCAGGAGATGTACCACTTGGCAGACCGCCTGCGCACCTCTGCACTCAAGCCGCTGGTGGTGGACGAGCTCAAACTGGTGGACGACCTGCTGGTCTGTGAACCGTTTGAGAACCAGATTGCCTATGTGCGCGAGCGGATAGAACAACTGTCGGAAGAGGAACGCAAGCCCCTCTGTCAGCGGTTTGCGCTCTCGCCCAAAGCGGGCGTTGGCCAGCTGGTGGAGGCGATACGCCAGCGTGCGATTGACCGCTCCGGGTTTGACCCCGAAACGGGCAAGGTCATCCTGCGCGATGGGCGCACCGGAGAACCGTTCGGCAATCCCGTCGCTGTGGGCTACCTCTACATCCTGAAACTGGAGCACTTGGCGGAAGAGAAAATCCACGCCCGCTCGATTGGACCTTACTCGCTGATTACGCAACAACCGCTGGGCGGAAAGGCGCAGTTCGGCGGACAGCGTCTGGGCGAGATGGAGGTCTGGGCGCTGGAAGCGTACGGCGCGGCACATACCCTCCAAGAGATGCTGACCATCAAGTCGGACGATGTGAACGGGCGCATCCACACCTTTGAGGCGATTATCAAAGGGGCGCCGGTCATCCAGCCCTCTATCCCCGAGTCGTTCAAAATCCTCGTCAACGAACTGCGCGCGCTGGCGCTCAAAGTGCAAATCATCGATGAGGACGGCAACGAACACGACTTCCGCAGTCTGGAGGAGCTGGACACACGCGACGAGGTGAAACCGCGCTCGGCGAATACCTTAGCCGACTTGCCGACGAACTCTCAGTGAGGTGAGACCGATTATGGACATTACACGAATCAAAGCCTTAAAAATCGGTTTGGCATCGCCCGACGACATCCGACGGTGGTCGTTCGGAGAGGTCAAAAAGCCTGAAACCATCAACTATCGTACCTTCAAGCCGGAAAGGGACGGGCTGTTCTGTGAGCGCATCTTCGGACCCACCCGCGACTGGGAATGCTCCTGTGGGCGCTACAAGCGGGTCAAGAATAAGGGCATCAAATGTGAGCGCTGTGGCGTCGAGGTCACCCGCGCCCGCGTGCGCCGTGAGCGAATGGGGCATATTGAACTCGCTGCGCCCGTGTGCCACCTGTGGTACCTCAAAGGGCAACCGCCCAGCCCGCTGGGACTCCTGCTGGACATCTCACCCCGCCAACTGGAGAAGGTCATCTACTTCACTAACTATATGGTGATTGATATTGACCGCAAGGGGATTGAAGCCAGCATCGGCGAGCTCCAAAGGTTGGTAGACGAGGAGCGACAGAACTTTGAGCAGGAGATGGCGCGCGTGTTCACCGAGCTGGACAGCCGACTGGAGCGCGAACTGGAGCAGGGGCGCGACACGCTCACCGAACAGCAGATTGCCGAGCGCGTGCGCATGTACGAAAGCCGAAAAGAGAGCGAACGCCGTGAACGCGCCGCCCGCCTCAGCGAGATGGAAAAAGCCGTCGAGACGCTCGCCAAACTCCAGCAGTACCAACTGGTGGACGAGTCCACCTGGAGTGGCGTGGAGTTTCTGTTGCTGGTAGGGAGCCGAAAACTCCAGCGCGACCTGCGCCCGCTGGTGCGCGTGGGACAGGGCGCCGAAGCCATCCGCGAACTGCTCAAGCAGGTGGACTTGGAGAAACTGGAACGCGAACTCAAAGAGGAAATCTCTAAGAGCACCGGCACTCGGCGCGCCCGCGCTATCAAGCGTCTGGAAATCGTGGAGGCGTTCAAGAGTAGCAAGACGCGCCCCGAATGGATGATTTTGGAGGTGGTGCCCGTGCTCCCGCCCGAACTGCGCCCGATGGTGCAGTTGGACGGCGGACGCTTCGCCACCTCTGACCTGAATGACCTGTATCGGCGTATTGTGAACCGCAACAACCGCCTGCGCAAAATTATGGAAATCCGCGCGCCCAAGAGCATCCTCAACTCGGAGAAACGACTTCTACAAGAGTCGGTGGACGCGCTGATAGACAACACCAAGCGCAGTAAGCCCGTCACGGGCACGGGTGGGCGCGTGCTGAAGTCGCTCTCCGATATGCTCAAGGGCAAGGAGGGACGCTTCCGCAAGAACCTGCTCGGCAAGCGCGTGGACTACTCAGGGCGCTCGGTGATTGTGGTCGGTCCGAACCTGAAACTGCACCAGTGCGGACTGCCCAAAGAGATGGCGCTGGAGTTGTTCAAGCCGTTCGTGATGCAGTGGCTCATCAAGAACGAGTTGGCGAATAATGTCAAAAACGCCCGCAACGCCATCGACCGCCAAGGTCCTGAAGTGTGGAAGGCGTTGGAGACGGTCATCAAGGAGCACCCGGTGCTGTTGAACCGTGCGCCGACCCTGCACCGCTTGGGCATTCAGGCGTTTGAGCCGATTCTGGTGGAGGGCAAGGCGATTCAGTTGCACCCGCTGGTGTGCCACGCCTACAACGCCGACTTTGACGGCGACCAGATGGCGGTGCATGTGCCGTTGTCCTATCCAGCTCAGGCGGAGGCACGCACGCTGATGCTGTCCACGCACAACCTGTTCAAGCCCGCCGACGGCTCGCCTGTGGTCTCGCCTCTGCAGGACATCGTGTTGGGCGTGTACTACCTCACGATGAACGACCCACAGAAGCAGGCAGAGCCTGAGCGTCGGTTTGCGAACCCCGATGAGGCGCGCCAAGCATTTGAGCGGGGTATCGTGCGCTTGCACGAGCCGATCTGGGTGCGTGTGCGACGAGCTGGTGTGGAGACCCCCGAAGTGGTTCAAACCACCGTGGGGAGGCTGATATTCCAAGAGATTGTGCCTGACGAACTACGCTACGACCCGAAGTGGCTCAACGAGGTGTACACCAAGAAGATGCTCTCGGCGGTCATTCGGGAGGTGTACAGTGTGTGTGGGCACGCGCGCACCGTGCGCTTCTTGGACGACTTAAAGGCGCTCGGCTTTGAGTGGGGTCTGCGTGGTGGGGTGACCTTCGCCTTGACCGACATGGCAGTGCCCCCCGAACGCGATGCGGTGCTCCGACGCGCTGACGAGGAAGCACGCAAGATTGACGAACTGTACGACCGCGGGGAGTTGACCGCCGACGAAAAGCGCCAGCGCTTGATTGAACTCTGGCAGAAGACCTACGAGGATGTGTCCAAAGCCCTGCTCAAGAGCATCGGGGCGAGCAACCCGCTGTTCATCATCACCGACTCGGGTGCGCGTGGCTCTATCAAGCAGTTGGCACAGTTGGTGGGCATGCGCGGGCTGATGATGGGCGGATTTGACTTCCGCTCAGGCGGTGAGCGCCTTGTAGAAGAGCTCCCCGTGCGCCACAACTTCCAAGAGGGGCTGACCTCGCTGGAGTACTTCGTGTCGGGCTACGGCGCACGGCGGGGTCTCGCCAGCACGGCTCTGCTCACGGCGAACGCTGGCTACCTCACCCGCCGAATGTGCGATGTCGCCCAAGATGTGGTGGTGCGTGAACCTGACTGCGGAACGCTGGAGGGCATCATCGTCGGGCGTATCGTGCGCGAAGGCGAACTGATTGAACCGCTCTGGATGCGCATTCGCGGACGCACCGCACGCACCGACCTCAAAGACCCCTACACGGGCGAACTGCTCGTCCAAGAGAACCAAATCATCCCTGAGGAGACTGCCAAGAAGATTGATGACCTCGCCCAAAGCATGGAACGGTTCACCCAGACCCTGCGCCACCTGCATGGCTTGGACGAGGGCGAACTGTTTATACCCGACGACGACCAACCGCTGACCGACCCCCAAACGGGCGAGGTGCTCTTGGAAGCCTATGAACCTGTTGAGCCTGACCAGCTAGCACGCTTGGAAGAGCGCAAGCGCGAACTCCACGCCATCTGGGAGCAGGCGGGCTTCGGCTGGGTGGAACACGAGCGCGTGGGTGTGCCCATCCGCTCGCCCCTGACCTGTGCCTCACGGCTCGGTGTGTGCGCCAAGTGCTACGGGCTGGATATGGGCACGCTCAAGCCTGTGGAGTTGGGCACCGCGCTGGGCATCATTGCGGCGGAGTCCATCGGTGAACCGGGCACCCAGCTGACGATGCGCGTGTTCCACACGGGTGGCGTGGCAGGCGCAGGTCAGCAGATTGCAGGCTTCAAGATGGGCGGTAGTGCGCTTGCAGGCACGCTGACCAGCGACCTGGAAGAGCGCGGACTGAGCCAAGAGATGATTGACCTTGGGTTAGACCAGCGCCGTGTGGTGGCGCGCGTCGCCCGCCAACTACTTAGCTTGACGATGGACGAGGGGCTTTTGGTGGCACAGACCGACACCGAAGAGCGCGCCGAGCGCAGAACCCGCGAATCGCTCCGCAAACTCGCCAAACTCCAAGAGGCTTCCAACACGGGCATCAACCGCGTGGAAGAGCTGTTTGAGGCGCGCAAACCCAAAGGCGAAGCCATCACGGTGGACTACGAGGGCGAAGTGATGGACATCATCCGCTCCGTCGGACGCTGGGTGGTCATCAAGGCGACGCTGGATGTGGAGACCCAAAGCGACCTGCTGGTGGGCAAGTTCAGTCTGGAGGCGGTGGAAGACCCCGGCACAGGGGACATCCTGATACGCCCGCTGGAAGAAATCCGCTCCAGCATGGTCAACGCCCTGCGAATGGCAGGCGTTGGACAGGTCACGGTGCTGGATGCAGTGCTGGTGCCTCCGCTTGGCTCGCTGGAAGTGGAGAAAGGCGACAAGGTGCTACCTGGCGACCGTCTGACGCCTGGTCCGCTCAACCCGCACGAACTGCTCCGCCTGCGCGGAGTGCGTGGCGTGCAGGAGTACCTCATCCAAGAGATTCAAGCGGTGTACAAGGCACAGGGCGTGGACTTGGACGACAAGCACCTGGAGATTATCATCCGCCAGATGCTTCGCAAGCGTCGGGTGTTAGACCCTGGAGATACCTACTTCTTGCCTGGTCAGATTGTGGACCGCTTCGTGTTTGAGGACACGAATGCGAAGGTGCTGGCGGAGGGTGGCAAGCCTGCCACCGCCGAATGGGTGCTGTTGGGCGTATCCGAAGCGGCTCAGCAGACCGAGTCGTTCCTCTCGGCGGCGTCGTTCCAGCGCACGGTGAAGGCACTGACCGAGGCAGCGGTGCGCGGAAAGGTGGACGAGCTGGTCGGGCTGAAGGAGAATGTGATTATCGGTCGGCTGATACCTGCGGGTACGGGTCTGGTGCGTCCGCGCTTTGTGCCCAAGTTTGAGTGGAGCGCAGGGCGTGTGGCGACCGAAGTCCCCGAGCGGCGTGAGCCAACTCTCAGCACCCTGTTCGGTGAAGAGTTTGGTGAGCAGGACGGAACAAACGCTGAGGCTTCCCCCACCAATGGGGAGATGTCCTTCGGTGATGTTCCAACCGATGCGCCAGTGCCCGAAGGGGTGGCTGAAGACCCCGTATCTGCAAAGCCACCTGACGAACCAGGCGACCCCACCCCTCCAGCAACGGCGGATACTGAGCCTGCACCTGAAGCCAGCCAAGAGACCAAACCGAAACGCTCCAGACGCAAAACGGAGCAAGGTGAGGCTTGAGGGGCAATTGTTGCCCTGACCCCTACTCCCTCTCCCAAAGCCTCTGGAGAGGGAGGGGGCGGGCTTCACTTGCCTCTTCCGAGCGAAGAATCTCCTCAGGTATACTCTCGGCACGGAGACAACCATGTTTAACGAACAACCCTTTTTGGATGACCCGCGCCCCGAAGGTCGTGAGCCAATCCCGCCCGACATGATTGACGAACTTATCCCCCTCTTTGAGGGACTCAACGAGATTCTGGTCGTGTTGGCGTTCACGGTGCGAGCGGAGGGCGTGATGCAAAGCGATGCCACCTTCGGCGTCTGGATTGACGAGGCGCTTGCACACGAGGATAAGGTAGAAGTCCTGCGTCAGTTGGCGAGCCTGGTACAACCGCTGATTGAGCCAGACTTTTATGTCGACCTGATGCTGATTACTCCCCGTGATGCCCAGCTGTGGATGATGGCGGCGGAGCACGGCGACCCCATCTATGCGCGCCCCGAAGAGGAAATCCAATCCCAAATCCAACTCCTCTCAAAACTGCCTCCTGTTGAGGACGACGAGCGCGACATAGATATCATGCGGGTGATGTGAGCGGGTAGAATTCAGGCATGATGTCGTTAGACCTGAAAGAGATTACCACCGCGATTCTTCTGCTGATAGCCATCCTCCTGAGCCTGACCGTACACGAGTTCGCCCACGCCTGGTACGCCGACCGCGCGGGCGACCCCACTCCGCGCCGACAGGGGCGGGTCACGCTCAATCCGCTTGCCCACTTAGACCCGCTCGGCACGATTCTTATTGTGATTGTGGCGTTCTTGGGAGTCGGTCTTGGGTGGGGCAAACCGGTGCCCGTGAACCCTGCTTACTTCCGCAATCCGCGTGTGGACTGGGTGATGACCGCATTTGTGGGACCGCTCTCCAACATCGTCCTCGCTATCCCGTTTGCGATGATTTTGAGAGGTGTCTCGCAAGCAGTGCAGATAGGCAATGAGAATCAATCCATCCCCGTCTATGTGGAGTTTCTGTTCTGGATGGTGATGGTGAATGTGTCGCTGGCGCTGTTCAACATGATACCGCTCCATCCGCTGGACGGCTCCAAAGTGCTGTCTGGTTTTCTGCCCGACATCTTTGACCGACGCTACTGGAACTTCCAGATGCTGTACGGTCCGATGATTCTCTTTGGCTCCATCTTGATTTTGCCGTTCCTGACGAATTGGTTAATTGACCCCATCCGCTGGGTGCTAAGCCCCCTCCGAAGAGCCTTGTTGGATTGGCTTTTGTAGGCAGGAAACGCTAACCGAAGTGCGAACTGAAAGGGTATGAAACTCGCCTGCCAGGAGGGCTTAGTGCCCGGCAACAGTCTACCCGAGCGTTTGGAACGGCTTGCCCAGTGGGGCTATGAGGGGATTGAGTTTTGGGGCGGAGGGCTGAAAGAGCGCGTCGCCGAAATCCAAGATGCCCTCAAAAATAGCCCCCTACGCGCCAGCACGGTGTGTGCAGGCTTTCGCGGGTGCCTGTTGGATGTGAACCGCTCGGAGCGGGAACTCGCCCTTCAAGATATTCGCGACCTGCTGTTCATCGCGGGCGATATTGGGGCGGTGGGGCTAATCGTGGTGCCGATTTTTGGGGGCGCACGCATTCCCGACCTCAGCCCGCTGGCGCCCCCCGTCCAACTGGAACTTGACTTGCTCGCCCTGCTCTTGGAAGACCTCGCCAAGACCGCCGAGAAAGCAGGAAGCCTCATCCTGCTGGAACCGCTCAACCGCTACGAAACCCACCTCCTGCGACGCTTGGACGACGCGGTCGCTGTGTGCGAGAAACTAGCCCATCCAAACATCAAACTAATGGCGGACTTCTTCCATATGTCTATTGAAGAGGCAGATATCCCCGATGCCATTCGGCGCGCAGGCCACTGGATTGCCCATGTGCATCTCGCCGATAGCAATCGGCTCCTGCCAGGACAGGGGCACACCGACTTCGCTTCGGGCTTTCATGCGCTCCGCGAGATAGGCTACACGGGTTATATGGCGCTGGAGTGTGGGATTGCGGGCGACCCGCTGGAGGCACTTCCCCGCTCAGCGAGCTACTTGCGAGGTCTGATTGGATGAAGGCGGTCGTCCACTACCAGCTGGCGCCGGGCTGTGTGGAACTGCGCGAGATAGCTGAACCTTGCCCGCGTCCAGGGGAGGTGATAGTGCGTGTGCGGGCGGTTGGAGTGTGTGGCTCAGACCTCCACCAGTACCACAACACGCAATCGTGGGCGGTGAATGTGCCGGTGGTGTTGGGGCACGAGTTCACGGGCGTGATTGCCGAGCTGGGCGAGGGCGTGGAGGGCTGGCAGGTGGGCGACCGTGTCGCCTGTGAGACCGCCGCGGTCATCTGTGGCAAATGCGCCTACTGCCGAACTGCCCGCTACAACCTCTGCCCCCAGCGTCTCGGCTTCGGGTATGGCACCCACGGCGCAATGACCACCTATGTGCGCGTGCCTGCGCGCATCCTGCACCGAGTGCCCGACCATGTCGCCTTTGAGGACTCGGCAATGACCGAACCCTGCTGTGTCGCCGCGCACGCCATAATAGAATGCTCTGACCCCAAACCGGGCGATTTCGTGATGGTGTTCGGGAGCGGTCCAATCGGTCTGCTGTGTGTGCAGATGGTGAAACTCTTCTCGCCGCGCCTTGTGGTGCTGGTGGGTCTTAGCACCGACGGCGTACGGCTCCAGATGGCAGAGGCATCGGGCGCCGATGTCGTGTTGTGTGCGGACACTGACTCGGTGGAGCGCTTCGCCAAGCGTCAGGGAGACGGCTACGGCGCCGATTTGGTGATTGATGCGGTCGGCACCTCCAGTGTGCTGGAGCCGTGTATGCAGGTGGTGCGCCCCGACGGGCAAATCACCAAAGTTGGCTGGGGCCCCGAACCGCTCGGTTTCAGTTTAGACCCGATTGTGGGCAAGAATGTGCGCTTGCAGGGCACTTTCAGCCACACTTGGGCAACTTGGGAGCGTGTGCTGAGCCTGATGGGCACGGGCAAGCTCAATCTGGCGCCCTTGCGGCGCACCTTTGAACTGACCGACTGGCGCCACGCCTTCCAAGCGATGGAGCGACGCCAAACCGCCAAAAGCCTGCTTATCCCCGACTGATCAGGCTTCCCTCTAAAACTTGAGTAAAATAGTGCCGAAAATCAAAATTCAGAGTGGACGCAATCGTGAGCGAAATGGTGGTGCAGACGGCGGGCGCCGTGGACGATTGGAGCCTCTTGAGGGCAACCACCCCAAAGGGTGAAGTTCTCTCGTCAACCGTTCAGGCTTTGAGCGCTCAGTGCGCGCAGGTGGAGTACCTCGGCACGCCAATCTGCTTAGCGTATCCGTTCCGACTGCCAGAGATAGGACGGGTGTATCTTTGGACAGTGGGGAGCAAGGGGCTGGGCTATTCTACGCGCGCGCCACTCTCTGTTTTGGAGGCGAAGTTCCTTCGCAGTCGGATTGACCGCGTGGAACGGTTTATGCGCCAATATGCGCGTCGTGGAGTGCCCCTTGAAACAGCGCAGAACCTTTTGCAACAAGCCAAAGCCCTCACTGGCGAGGCAAACGACCCGAACGAGATTCTGAAGGCTCTCAGCTTCGCCGTGCGGGCGGGCGAGCAGGCGGTGGTGTCGTTGGCTTCCGCGCGCCTCCAGCGGATGGGCGGGCGCGAAATCTTCCTCTGGGGCGCCCAACTCACCAATCCTGCCCAGCCTGGCGAGCTGTTCCCTCCCCTCAATATGGTGGCGCTCTCGCTGGAATCGCCCGAGACCGACTGGAGCAACACCGTCCAGAAGTTAGCGCGTGAGCGGATTGCCCTCAAAGCCGAGAACCTAATCACCCGCGAGGACATCGCCCACGCACGCGGGCTGCTGAGCCAAGACCTGCTTGATTGTCTGAAAAACTCCATCGACCGCTATCGGGGGCAAATCCGCTATTGGAGCCTGTTCGCTGACTTAGCCAGTTTCCGCACTGCGGGTATACCCCTGCCCAGAGCGGTGGAGACCATCGGTCAGGCGTGTGAGACCGCTCGCCAACTGGACTTCGGTATCGTGCGGATTTTGGCAGGGAGCAACAGCCTCTATGCTCGGTTCAGTGCCTTCCAAGTGATAGACGCCTGCTTAGAGCAGGATGTCCCCTGCGAGGGTATCCAGCTCAACCTCAACTGGCACGACCACGACCTGTTCGATTTTGACCACCTGCTGGAAACCGTGGGCGACTGGGCGAAACCCATCCACTTGAGCCTGCACCTCCCGCCTCAGACCAGCGACCTGCCCCTGTACCGCGAGGACCGCTTAGAGTGGTTTGCGGGGGCATACCTGATTGCGCTAAGCAAGCCGTATGTGGTGGCGCTCCAAGTTCCGATGTTCGCCGATGCGCATTCAGCGGGCTTGCGAGCGAGCGAGCAGACGCTCAGCCCCTTCGGGGAGCGACTGCGCACCTTGTTAGAGCCATAACCGCAAGAGCGGTTTCAGAAGCTCATCCGAATCGTGTCGTTCCAGAGCAGGCGTCGGACGGCTTCGCGTACGGCGTTTGCCACCTCTTCGGGGGATTTGCCAGCCAGCTGAGCATCGGCGTCGGTGATACGAACCAGTTCGGTGTTCCTGATGCGCACTCCTCGCTTGTCGGGAGTGAGTTGTACCTCGTAGAGCTCGACGCCATCATCCAGCAGAGCGTTCAAGGTCTGGGCGACTTTGAGCGCACGCTCGCGCGAACTGCCTTTCTCGGTATCGCTGGCAGGCGTGAAGATGTCGACGCGGTCTTGGCGCACCACATAGGTGCCTTCAGGGTGTTCGGCGTCTACGGGCACGGCACGCACTTGGAGCGCAGGGCTAACCTCGCGCCGTCGGATGGGAATGCTATAATCCATCAGGGCTTGGCGCAAAGTCATCACACGCTCCCGCGTGATGGGGTGCGTGCGGAAGATGCCCCAGTCTATCTGAGGGCGGCGACGCTCTTCAGCGGCTAAGCGCTCCATAAACACGAGCAATCCCACGGGGTTGTAGGGCGAGCGTCGCAGATATTCCAGCGCGGTCAGGTCGGCGTCCACCTCCGCCTCTTGGCTGAAACTACTGATACGAGCGATGCGATAGAGTTGCGCCCCCGCCATCACACCCGCGAAATCCTGAGCAGGCATGCGCCCAAACACGCCCACCAGCAAAGCAGGCAACAGCACACTCTGCTGAACTTTGTTGTCCGCCTTGATGAGCTCCATTACATGTCGATGGGAGGCGTGTACAATCTCGTGGGCAATCACGCCCGCTAGTTCGTCATCGCTGGACACAAACTCCAGCAACCCCTTGTTGATGAAGATGAACCCCCCCGGCACCGAGAAGGCGTTCACATCTTTCTCGTCAATAATGCGGAAGGTGTACTCAAAGGGGGCGGGACCGTCTTGACCCCAACGGGCTTTGGTCTCCAGTTGGCGTGAAATTTCGGCGAGCGTTTGACCAATTCGGTTGACCCGCTCTACCACTTCGGGGTCGGTGATGAATCGGTACTCTTTTTCTATCTCGGCGACGATGCGTTTGCCCAGTTCCACCTCTTGTTGGTCTTTGGGCGAGAGGGGCGGAGTTTGGGGCGATTCTTGGGCGAACAGCCCCACCAAACCCGCCATCAAGATTGCCGAAACGAGCCCCCTAACCCCGCGCGAAAATAACCGATGCATCCTTTGTATCTCCTGTGCTATTATACCCCATTTAGGGAACGGTTGCCCCTCTTCGTCATTCTGAGCGTGGCGAAGAACCTCCAACAAGCCCCAAGTAGAGACCCTTCGCTGACGCTCAGAGTGACAGGGTGGGGGGATTGTCGTTCTGAGCGAAGCGAAGAATCCAAGAAAAACCCAAAGCCCAGACCCTTCGCTGACGCTCAGGGTGACAGGGTGGGTTTTTCGGGTGGAACCGAAGTACTCTGCACGGTGTACCCCCATCCCAAACAAAATCCCCCCTCTCTTATTAGGAGAGGGGGGTCAGGGGGGAGAGGCTTTTGGAGAACCCCTCTACCCCCAGCCCCTTCTCCCCTGAAAAGGGAGAAGGGGAGCAACAGCGCTCCCCCCTCTCTTTTTAGGAGAGGGGGGACACAGGGGGGAGAGGTTAGCACCCGCTTCCGAAGTTGAACAGCACAATCAGCAGGTCGGCGTCGTCCACGATGCCGTCGTTGTTGATATCCTCTGCGTTGCCCGCGCCTCCGAAGGCGAATAGCACCGCCAGCAGGTCCGCATCGTCCACGCATCCGTCGCCGTTCACATCGCCCTCAGGACCTGCAGGGCACACCTGAACCGACACATACTGCTGACCTGGCACATACGCCTCGTTGCTGAAATCAAACGGGAACATATCAAACGGAGCCGAGGGACAGCGCGCCCACGCCGCGTTCGGGAACTGCTGGGACGGGTTGCCCCCATTCAGAGCAGGCAGGCTCTGGTTCGAGAGGTAAGTGCCCCGACAAGGGTCGCCCAAGTCGGCACCGCCGGTGAGCACCGCCAGGAACTTGATTTGACCTTGCGGGTTGCCCAGCGCGCTCAGCGGGATGGCGTACTCCATCCCTGTAGTGGCGCTCAGCGGGTCGCCGAGGTTGTTCGGGTCGCTGGTGACGCCCACGACATTCGTGCTGTCAAACGCAACGCTCAAGCCTGCGCTGTTGTCGCCACCGCTGGGCGTGCTGTTGCCACTGTCCACCGCCACCGCGCCCACATAGGTGGATTGGTTGTTCAGCAGGTCGTGGATGTCGATGTAGATGAAGTCGTTGCCCTGGTCATCGCGGAAGCGGTTCACGCCAATCGCATAATCGGGGCGATGCTCAAAGATGACCCCGCTCATGCCCTGCATCGAGCAGTTGATACAGCCCGTGGTCAGGTTGAAGGTGTTGCTGGTACTGCGCCCCGTGTCGATATAGAGGTGGAACGAGTTGCCGTTGCCCTCCAAGTTGCCCGTAATTCCGATGTACAGCACCCCGTTGATGCACTTGGCATACAGGGCGTTCATTTCGGAACCCCAAAGATGGGTAGATAATCGGTCGCCAAAGCCAGTATAGTTGGTCTGCACGGCGAGGGGAGTACCGAACTCGCTGGGAATGTTGCGTCCATCAATTTGCGGTGTCTGCGCGCTCAGCGACGCTACCGCCACAATCGCACTGAGTACCATCATCGGTCGTCTCATCGTTGATACCTCCTTTCCCGCTAATCGGCGGGTACCTCTATTATAGCACAGTTTCGAGAAATCGTATACTGAGCAAGAAAGGGGCTTGTCCGTGCCTGCTGAGGGACTCAAGCCATACGATTTCTACTGCGGGAAAGTTCCCCTAAAGACGCCTCCCGCTGTGCTTGAATTTCACCCTGCTTTTGTGCTACAATATAGGTAGGTAAAACATGGGGAGGCACCTGCCGACAATAGTGCTTGGCGTCCCTGTGAAACCTCGGAGGTTTTATGGAACTACTCTATCGATACGGTAAAAACGCCGTACTGGAGGGTCGAGAATGATGTGGCAACGCTTTACCGAGCGAGCGCGCAAAGTGATTTTCTATGCGCAAGAAGAGGCTCAACGATTGGGCGACTCCCAAGTGAGCACAGAACACCTGCTATTGGGGCTGGTGCGTGAGTCGGACAGTGTCGCTGCCCGCATTCTGGACCGTCTCGGCGTGAGTCTTCAGCGCATCCGCGCAGAAATTGAACGCTACGCCTCAAGGGGCGACATTCGCCACGGCGCCGAGATGCAACTCACCTCGCGCGCCAAACGTGTGATAGACCTCGCCTATGATGAGGCACGCCAACTGAATAATAACTATATAGGAACTGAACACCTGCTCCTGGGTCTGATTCGCGAAGGCGAAGGCTTGGCTGCACGCGTGCTGAACAAACTCGGCGTTGACCTCGACCGTGCCCGTCGCGAAGTGATGAACCTGCAGGAACACGAAGGGCAATCCGCGCCCAGCTCTTCACGCTCGCAACGCTCACGCACGCCTACTCTGGACGAGTTCGGGCGCGACCTAACCGAGATGGCACGCCAAGGCAAGCTGGACCCCGTCATCGGACGGCACGGCGAGGTAGAACGCGTGATGCAAATCTTGGCGCGACGCACCAAGAACAACCCCGTGCTGGTCGGGCCGCCCGGCGTGGGCAAGACCGCCATCGTGGAGGGATTGGCACAGCGTATCATCCACGGCGATGTGCCTGACGCCCTGCGCAACAAGCGCATCGTGTCGCTCGACCTCGCAGGGCTGGTCGCAGGCACCAAGTACCGCGGTGAGTTCGAGGAGCGTATGAAGCGCGTACTGGAAGAGGTACGCAAAGCGCAAGGCGAAGTGGTGCTGTTTGTGGACGAACTTCACACCCTCGTGGGTGCGGGCGCCGCAGAAGGGGCGATTGATGCCTCTAACATCATGAAGCCCGCCCTCGCACGCGGAGAGCTCCAGTGCATCGGCGCCACCACGATGGACGAGTACCGCAAGTATATCGAGCGCGACGCCGCCTTAGAGCGACGCTTCCAGCCCGTCCAAGTGCGTGAGCCATCCCCTGAAGAGGCTGTCCAGATCCTCAAGGGACTGCGCGACCGCTACGAGAGCCACCACCGCGTGATTATCACCGACAGCGCTGTGGAATCGGCGGTCAAACTCTCCTCGCGCTATATCACCGACCGATTCCTACCTGACAAGGCCATCGACCTGATCGACGAAGCGGCGTCGCGCGTGAAACTCCAGCAGACGCTCCCACCGATGGAACTGCGCAAAGCCAAAGGCGAGCTGGAGATGATTCAAAAAGATATCCAGAGCGCACGCCAGCAGAACGACTTCGACCGCATCGAACTGCTAGAAGACCGCAAACTCGAACTGGAAGAGCGCATCGCTGAGCTGGAAGACGAGTGGGAGTCGACCCGCCAAGAGATGACCACCCTCGTGACCGAACACGATGTCGCCCACATCGTGCAGAGTTGGACGGGAATCCCCGTCTCACGCTTGGTGGAGGGTGAGACCCAGAAACTGCTGCGAATTGAGGACGAGCTCCACCAGCGCGTGATCGGTCAGCACGAGGCGGTGTCGGCAGTGGCACGCGCCCTGCGTCGCGCCCGCTCCGGACTAAAAGACCCCAAGCGACCGATGGGCACCTTCATCTTCCTCGGTCCTACAGGTGTCGGCAAGACCGAGCTGGCACGCGCCTTAGCGGGCTACCTGTTTGACAACGAGGCGAACCTGATCCGCATCGACATGAGCGAGTATATGGAGCGGTTCAATGTCTCCCGCCTGATTGGCGCTCCGCCCGGCTATGTGGGCTACGAGGAAGGCGGTGTGTTGACCGAAGCCGTCCGACGCCAGCCCTACAGCGTGGTTCTGCTGGACGAGATTGAGAAGGCGCACCCCGATGTGTTCAACCTGCTCCTGCAGGTGATGGAAGATGGGCGCCTCACCGACTCGCAAGGGCATGTGGTGGACTTCCGCAACACGATTATCATCATGACCAGCAATGTGGGCGTGCGCTCGGTAGTTGAGGAGGCAGGGGTCGGCTTCCGACAGGGACGCACTGACCCCGAAGACCCACGCACCTACGAAGCGATGAAGAACCGCATGATGGAAGAGATGAAGAAGCTCTTCCGACCCGAGTTCCTCAACCGTGTGGACGAGGTGATTGTGTTCCATCCGCTCTCCCGCAAGGAGATCCTGCAGATTGTGGACCTGATGGTCGGGCGTGTGGAAGAGCAGCTCAAGACCCACAACATGCGCCTCGTGCTGGAAGAGCCTGTTAAGGAGCTGCTGGCTCAGAAGGGCTACGACCCGAACTACGGCGCACGCCCGCTCCGACGCGTGGTTCAGCAGATGATTGAAGACCCGCTCTCCGAGCAACTCCTGCTGGGGCGGTTTGAGGAGGGCGACACGATTGTAGCCCGCTTGAACGAAGAGGGCAACATCGTGTTCGTTAAGTCGGACGATACACTCCCTCCGGGTGAGAGTGGACTGACCACGGTGGTTGCGAACTAACCCGACCCGTCTCATGGGGCGCGTGGGAGCTATCTCGTGCGCCCCTTCCCTGCCCTGAGTAAAATCGGTTCCCCACGCTGCCAACCTGCCCCTACTTCGACGCTCCTTCGTCAACCCCCTCCCCCCCCACTGTCATTCTAAC
>CAKZQI010000266.1 GCA_937139515.1 uncultured Armatimonadota bacterium
TCAACACCCCAACGGCATCCGTGAGAACAACTATCTCACTCTGCCAGCAGGGCGTTTGGTGAAGGCCTCTATCATCTCGCAGGATGTCATCCACACCTTCTATATCCCAGCGTTCCGCGTCAAGCGTGATGCAGTGCCAGGGCGCTACAACGCTATGTACTTCACGCCCACCCAGCCGGGCGAGTACCACCTGTTCTGCACCGAATACTGCGGCACGAAGCACTCGGAAATGATTGGTAAGGTGCGTGTCTTGCCCGAAGAGGAGTTCCAAAAGTGGCTGGAGAGCGGGGGCGGAACGGGCGTACAGACCGCTTCGGCACCTGCCTCGTTGGAAGAGCAGGGCAAGCAGGCGTTCCAAGCCTTGGGCTGTAATGCCTGCCACCTCAACGCCAACTCGGCAGTCAAAGTGCCTGACATAACCTCACTCTATGGCTCTGAGGTAAAATTAGCCGACGGTCGCACCGTCAAGGGTGATGAGGAGTATATCCGAGAATCGATACTGAACCCTTCCGCGAAAATACGACCGGGCTATGACAATGTGATGCCCCCCTATCAGGGCGTCGCAAGCGAGGAGCAAGTGATTCAGCTCATCGCTTATATCAAATCGCTGGCGCAATCCAGCAACGGAGGTAACTGATTATGGCAACCACCACACAAACGAGCACACAATCGGTCAACTATCTCAACTGGAAGACGACGGTCGGGTCGTGGCTTCTCACGCTCGACCACAAGCGTATCGGTATCCTATACTTGATTAGCATCAGCATCTTCTTCCTGTTGGGCGGTATTGGAGCGATGTTCATCCGAATGGAGCTGGCGACCCCTCAGGGCGACCTGCTCAGCTCGGATGTGTACAACAAGATGTTCACCCTGCACGGCGTGGTGATGATTTTCTTCTTCCTCGTTCCGTCGATTCCTTCGGTGTTCGGTAACTTTTTGTTGCCGATGATGATAGGGGCGCGCGATGTTGCCTTCCCACGCCTGAACCTGCTGAGCTGGTACTTCTTCATGGCGGGCGCGCTGTTGGCGGTGATCGCGCTCCTGCGGGGGGGCATCGACACGGGTTGGACCTTCTACACGCCCTACAGCAGTGCCTTCGCCAAAGGCGAAGTGAGCCTCGCGATTGCGGGCGTGTTCCTTGCAGGCTTCAGCTCCATCTTCACGGGCATCAACTTCCTGGTCACGATACACAAGATGCGCGCGCCGGGCATGACATGGCTCCGCATGCCTCTGTTCGTGTGGGCGATGTATGCCACCAGCCTGATTCAGGTGCTGGGCACGCCCGTCGTGGCGATTACCCTGCTGTTGGTGGCGGTGGAGCGCTCGTTCAACATCGGAATCTTCAACCCTGAGCTGGGTGGAGACCCACTCCTGTACCAACACCTGTTCTGGTTCTATTCGCACCCTGCGGTCTACATTATGATTCTGCCCGCGATGGGTGTGATGAGCGAGGTCATCTCGGCATTTTCCAAGAAGCGCGTGTTCGGCTACAGCTTCGTGGCGTTCTCCAGCTTGGCGATTGCGATTATCGGCTTCCTCGTGTGGGGGCATCATATGTACACCTCAGGGCAGTCGATGTACGCAGGGGTGGTCTTCTCGCTGATTACCTTCCTCGTTGCGATTCCTTCGGCAATCAAGATGTTCAACTGGATGACGACGATTTGGAAGGGGCGCGTCCACTGGGATGCGCCATTCCTGTATGCGCTCGGCTTTATGGGGCTGTTCGTGATCGGTGGGCTGACCGGTCTGCACCTTGGGGCGCTGGCGACTAATGTCCACCTGACCGACACCTACTTCGTGGTGGCGCACTTCCACTATGTGATGGTGGGCGGTGCGATTATGGGCTATCTGGCGGCGCTCCACTTCTGGTGGCCCAAGATGACGGGGCGGATGTATCCCGAAGGCTGGGGCAAGTTCGCAGCGATTCTGGTCTTTGCGGGCTTCAACATGACCTTCTTCCCGCAGTTCATTTTGGGCTATATGGGTATGCCCCGCCGATACCACAGCTATCCTGAGGAGTGGGCGGCGCTCAACATCATTTCCACCGCGGGCGCGTCCGTCTTGGGGCTGGGCTATGTATTGCCCGTGTTCTATCTGGTATGGTCGCTGAAGTACGGCAAGGTCGTCACCGAAAACAACCCGTGGAATGCGCGCGGTCTGGAATGGGAAGTGGTCGCTACCCCGCCCGCCCCGCACAACTTCGAGCACACCCCAATTGTCACGCGCCCTGCTTACGACTATCAGCATCCTGAGGAGCCGACGGCGTTCGTGCCCAAGCCCCGCCCCGTGGTGGTCGGCGGTAAGGATGGCTGAACTGAGCCATTCGGGCGTGCAGGGATAACCCCCTGCACGCCGAACTCGCATCATCGCTATTCGGAGGAGAGAACCGTGAGCGTCAAAGAGGCAGAAGTGCTAAAACAAGTAGAACACGCAACGCACGAGCACGAAGACGGCATCCTGGGCGAGCAGTTTGAAACGATGGAACAGCAGAACAACGCCTACCTGATTGGTATGTGGGCGTTCATCGTGCAGGAGGTGCTGTTCTTCGGTGCCATCTTCGCTGCGTACTCCGTGTACCGATTCAAATATATCCAAGAGTTTACGATTGCCCACCACGAGCTGAATGTGCCCCTCGGCACGCTCAACACCTTCTTTCTGCTTTTGAGTAGTT
>CAKZQI010000267.1 GCA_937139515.1 uncultured Armatimonadota bacterium
ACCTGAAAGGTCGTGCCGAAGTCAAGTTTTCGTCTCTGCTTTTGTGTTGAAAAAGCCAAACTTCAGTCTTGGGCAAGGATGCCCAAGCCACGAGCGGGCGAGACGCCTGCGTTCCCAGTGATTTTTCAAACACCCTCTCATCAGGTAGACTTTTAGGTGGAGGTTGCGTATGACGAAGCGTGTTTGGAACTTCTCGGCAGGGCCTGGTGTCTTGCCCCTACCGGTTTTGGAAGAGGCTCAGCGAGACCTGTTGGCGCTTCCCGAAGTGGGGATGTCGGTTCTGGAAATCAGCCACCGTTCTGAATGGTTTGATGCGATCTTGGACGAGACCGAGCGGAACCTGCGCCAGCTGTTGAATATCCCAGAGGGCTACCATGTGCTGTTTCTGCAGGGTGGTGCGAGCCTACAGTTTGCGATGGTACCGATGAACCTGTTGGGCGACGGCTCGGCGGACTACATCGTCAGTGGCTCTTGGGGCGAAAAGGCGTTTCAAGAGGCGCAGAAGTTGGGAAAGGCACGCCTTGCTTGGAACGGCAAAGCCGAGCGCTACACGCGCGTGCCCAGCCCTAACGAGCTGGAGCTGGACCCCAACGCCCGCTATGTGCATTTCACTTCGAACGAGACGATTCAGGGTGTGGAATTTCAATCGGAACCCCCTGTCGGCGAGGTTCCCCTGGTGTGCGATATGTCGTCGGACTTCCTGTCGCGCCCGGTGGACATTGGGCGGTACGCACTCCTCTACGCGGGCGCCCAGAAGAACGCCGGACCTGCGGGCGTGACGGTGGTGATTGTGCGCGATGACCTGCTGGAGCGCTTGCCCGACAATCTGCCGACGATGCTGGACTACCGCGTGCAAGCTCAGAACCGCTCGGTGTACAACACGCCCCCTGTGTTCGCAATCTATATCGTGATGTTGGTCTCACGCTGGTTGTTGAACACGATTGGCGGGCTGGAGCGCATGCATCAGATTAACCGTGAGAAGGCGTCTTTGCTCTATGACGCAATTGACCGAAGTGAGGGCTTTTATCAAGGACATGCGCATCCCGAGTGTCGCTCGCTGATGAATGTTACTTGGCGCCTGCCGAACGAGGAGTTGGAGAAGGAGTTCCTCAAGGAGGCGCAGGCGAACGACCTTTACGAGCTGAAGGGGCACCGCTCAGTGGGTGGATGTCGCGCCTCTATCTACAACGCTATGCCGATAGAGGGTGTGCGTGCCCTGCAGGAGTTTATGTTGGACTTCGCACGACGCAAGGCGTAAGTGTAAGGGGGGCTATCTGCCCGACAGGGGCACATTCCTTGAGTTTCTGTTTCCAAAACGCCTGCCCACTCTTGGACGCAGGTGGTAGCCCCCAACAGCGAGTTTCGGGTCAACCCGAAAAGCCCACCCTGTCACCCTGAGCGTCAGCGAAGGGTCTCTGCTTGGGGGTGTTGAGATTCTTCGCTGCGCTCAGAATGAAAAAAAAAGCAATCAGAGTGACAACGGGGGGCGCGGAGATATTGAAGCAGCATCAAAGTGTGGGCGGGCTGGTGTGATTTTGAACCCAGAAGATGTACCCTTATCAGGGTCTATCTGCTCCCCCTGTTCCCGTTACACATTAGCCCAAATCCTCTTTCTTTTCCCTAAATTTGCTTGATCTCTGTCACATTCCTCAGTCTACTACACTATCTGTAATACGGGTGCGACCTAATTAGATGAGATAGATATCCTGTCAAGCAAGCAGACTTACTTCATCAGCGTGCTTGGGGAAGGTTCCACAAGGGTCTTCCCCAATTTTTTCTCGTTCGGACACAAAGTCTCGGAGCCAATCAGCAGGAGTCTTGTTTTTTTTACCATCGTATTTTTAGAGTGCTATGGTTTGCTTGACACGCTGGCACTGGATGGTTCTATTCGTGCTGATAGCATGGGCACTGGTGGCAGTTGCCCAAGACAAGCCGACCCATCAAGACGCGCCCGCACCCCAGCCGACTGCTGAGGTGAAGGCGCTGCTGGACGAGGCGCAGGCGCACTGGGACGCCAAACGCGCCGACGAAGCACGCCAGAGCATCGAACGGGCGTTGGAGTTGGCGAACCAGTGAGCCGACACGATTGAGGGTGTTTGAAAAATCTGTATCGACCTCACCCCCAACCCCCTCTCCGTAAACGGAGAGGGGGTTTAGGGGCGCTGTG
>CAKZQI010000268.1 GCA_937139515.1 uncultured Armatimonadota bacterium
CATGGGCATCCCTCACCAAGCGGTTCTCAACGACAATGCAGGCGAGACGCCTGCGCTCCCAGCGGACCCATTCTGCCATGACCTACCCGATTTTTCACGGGCAGGATGCCCGTGCTACGATTTTTCAAACACCCTCAGTCGTGGGGAGGGTGTTAGGTATACTCATCCCAGATGGCGTGGGTCTACCTGGTGATTGCGGGCATGCTGGAGATTGTCTGGGCAGTTGCGCTCAAGTTCTCCGACAGTTTCACACGCCTCGTGCCCAGCATTGTGGTGATTGTGGCGGGTTTGGCGAGCCTCTGGTTCCTCTCGCTGGCACAGCGCGAAATCCCTATCGGCACCGCTTACGCCGTCTGGGTTGGAATTGGGGCGGTGGGCGTGGCAATTTTTGGAATCTTTTGGTTTAGAGAGTCGACCGATTTCTGGAGGCTTTTCTTCATCGGGCTGATTGTAGCGGGCGTGATTGGCTTGCGTTTTGTTTCCCCCGAAAGTGATGGACACTGAGCCGAACCGCCAGAGCGCTGGGTACAGTTGGGCGCGCGCCTCGTTCGTGATGATGAGCGCTATCTTCGCCAGCCGACTGCTGGGGATGCTCCGAGATACGGTCATCGCCTACCGCTTCGGACAAAACGAGTTCACCGACGCCTACCGCGCCGCATTCCAACTGCCGGATTTGCTGTTTTTCATGGTGGCGGGAGGTGCGCTCTCCTCAGCGCTGATGCCCGTGTTCACTCATCACCTTGAGCAGGGCAAACGGGAGGAGGCATGGCATATCTTCTCCTCCTTGGCGACTTTTATGGTGAGCTTGACCGTGGGGTTGGTCATCCTGCTGGAAATCGCCACTCCGCTCGCTATCGCCCTGATGTTTCCCGGTTTTGACCCTGCCCGAGCCGAGATGACCGTTCTGCTCACAAGGATTGTACTGCCCACCCAGATTTTCTTTTTGATGGGCGGGCTGATGATGTCTACGCTGTATGCGCGCAAGCATTTCACGGTGCCCGCGCTCGGTCCGAATATTTACAATCTGGGCATTATCTTCGGTGGGGTGGTGTTGGCGATACCGCTTGGGGTGGCGGGGCTTGCGTGGGGGGCGGTGCTGGGTTCACTGATTGGAAGTGTGCTGTTGCCGATGCTTGCGATGGCGCGTTTGGGCAGTGCCTACCGCCCTGTGCTTGACCTACAGCATCCCGGCGTGCGCGAGGTGTTCCGCTTGATGTTGCCCGTGATGTTTGGCTTATCGCTTCCGGGCATCTACATGCTGATTTTGCGTGTTTTTGGCTCGTGGCTTCCTGTGGGCACAATTTCGGCTTTGGACAACGCCAACCGCCAGATGCAGGCGCCGCTGGGAATCGTGGGACAAGGGGTGGCGTTGGCGATTTTCCCTGCGCTGACCTCGCTCGCCGCGAACGCCCGCTGGACAGAACTGCGTGCCACACTCTATCAAGGGCTGAAGCTGGTCTGGTTCCTGACCGTGCCCGCCACGATGTTGCTCCTCGTCTTGGCGGAAGACATTAGTCGGGCGCTTTTGCAATACGGTAAGTTCACCGCAAGCGACACCGCGCTGGTCGCCAGTGCGCTTCGGGCGTTCTCTCTGGGGCTGTTCGCTTGGTCGGGTCAGGCGCTAATTGCTCGCGCCTTCTTTGCAATGCGCAACTCGCTGACCCCCGTGCTGGTTGGTTCGGCGACCACGCTCCTGTTCGTTCCGCTCTGTTTCCTCTTGGTATGGCGGTTTGGGATGGGGCATGTGGGGCTGGCGCTCGCCACTTCGGTTGCTGCCACGCTCCAGATGCTTTGGATGTTGGCGATTCTCAATCGTCGGCTTCCAGCGCAGTCTGCCTCAGGACTATGGCACACCGTGTGGGGTTCGGGCGTCTCGGCGGGCATCGTGGGTTTAATCCTATGGCTGGTGCATCGTCAGGTCGTGCAGTTTGTGGAGAGCTATCAACTCCAACCGAACCTGAGCGCTATCGTGGTCATCCTATTGATGACGGCGTCGGGGATGATGCTCTACTTAGGCTTGTGCCGACTGCTGAAGGTGCGCGAGGTGGACTATGTGCGCAGGGTTCTGATGCGTCGGGGGTATAATTCTAATTGATGGCAAGCAGAGCGACACTGGGCTGTCCTGTAGAGGCGGACCTGCCCGTAGGTTCGCGCCTGCTATGTCATCTTCCGCATGCTCTTGTTTTTGAGCGACGGTTCTACTCGGACGACCCGCTCCAAGCGCAGGAGTTCTCTAACCCGACGGGCTGGGTTGAGTTCGTGTTGAGCCTGCGCCCGCCCGACCCTGAGCATTTGACCTGTCCGCGCACCTTCCGAACCGATGTGCGCTACCTGCACCATCATTTGGTAGTGCGCTTAGAACCCACCTCTCTGCGTGCCCTGCTCTTGCCCGATGCCGAGCGCGTGTTGCCCGAGATGAAGCCGTTTCTTTCGGGTGCAGACGCCCCCGACACGCTCTACCTGATGGTCAGCAACCCACTCTTGGGCGGAGTTGTGGAGGCGCTGTTGATGCCCCCGCCAGTGGGGAGTTTGCGCCTGTTTTACGAGGCGAAACTGCGCGAACTGGTGGCTTACCTATGCTTTGCCCAGCCAGAGGTTCAAACAGCCCCCGACGAGGCACGCCTGCGAGAGGCGTTAGCCTACCTCCAAGCCCACCTGAGTGACCCTGATGCGCTCCACAAGATGACCGAGCAGGTGGGGGTCGGGGCGCGCCAGTGTCAGCGCCTGTTCCGTGTGGCGGTCGGGTGTTCCCCTTCAGAATACTTGACCGAGCTCCGCTTGCGCAAAGCGGCGATTCTGCTCACCACAACCGACCTGACCATCTCCGAAATAGCACTGGAGGTGGGCTACCTGAGCCTGAGCCATTTCTCGCGGATGTTTAGCCAGCGCTTTGGCAAGACCCCGCGCGCCTTTCGGGCGAACCCCAGCCCGCTCACTGAAGAGGGCGGGTTGAAATAACTCCAGAAGCCTAACACCCGCTCTCGAAGTTGAACAACACTATCAACAAGTCGGCGTCGTCCACATACCCACTCCCATCCGCATCGCCGTTGGTGGGGAGGCAGGCAGGTGATTGCGATTCAGGGCGCGCCGATCACAACTACACCCGAAGTGCCTCCGCGCTCAATCACCATCGGTCGCCAGAACAGCAGGCGCTCGTTGTAGTTGCCGGGCTGGACAATCACCGTGCCTCCCGTCGGCACACACACGATGCCCTCGTACAGCGTGTTGAAGGGGGTGAGGCTACCGCCTTGCTCGGTCGTTCCCTCGTTGTTCGGGTCGCCCGCCACCGAGCGGTCAACATAGGTCGGGTTCGCCGGGTTGAATAGATACCAGCGTACCGTGGGGAAGGCGGTGTCCAGACGCCCGTGGAGCACGACAGCGTTCGGGTCAGGGGCGCAACACTTGGCACCCTGCAAGAGACACGAACTGGCGCAGGTAGCCGTGCCCCGCACGCGACGGTCACTATCCAGCACGGGCGACCCCGAAGACCCGCCGAGAATGCTCCCTTGACTCAGGCGCACCAGCCAAGTGCTGGCCCCGATACAACTGGATGTTCCCGTGCGTGTGGCGAAACTGATGCGCTTGAACTGTCCGCCCGGATGCGAGATGAGCGTCGCTGGAGCGTTCAGCGCCCAACTGGCGGACGAGTTCCATCCCAGATAGAAACTGGAGCGGAGCGCCTCGCGCGTCCCCAACAGCGTCCAGTCAGCATTCGTGATGGTCTTCAGTACCGTCACCCCAGAGTTTCGTGGAAGCGTGTTGGGGTTGGGGGGTGTCCCGTTGCAGGTGGCGGTCTGATAGTTCCAGACCAACAAGGTGCCCGAAGAGGAACTGCTCACACAGTGGCGCGCGGTCATCGCAATCGGGGCATAGTAGGGGTCAGAATCCACAGGATTCCGCGCCAGCGCCGCACCGGAGCAGAAGCCCGAAACATTCCCCCCTGAGATGGTGGCGACCATACACACTGCCGCTTGATGGTCTGCCCAATCGGGATAGCAAGTCACATCCAGCAGGGGGCACCCGCTGGCAGGGGCATAGTCCGAAACGCTCCACCCACGGAAGTGGTAAGCGATGGCACTAATCTCAGGGAGCTCCGAAACCTTCACAGTGTCGGGGATGAACACCTCTATGCCGATGGTGTCGCCGAAGATAATCGTCGTCCACCAGTTGCCGTCCTCATCCCATTCGGGGCGCAAAGGTCCGAAAGCCACTTTGACTTGGGGGTCAAAGATGCGGATTTCGGCTCGCGGGTGCCAGTTCTTCCCGCTGAGGCGCAGGCGGAGCGCCTTAGCATTCGGCGAGCGCAAGTGCATCACGCCCAACCGCCCCGACACATCACCGTGTTGGAACGGTGTCCAGCGACAGCTGCGCCACAGGTCAGGCGGCGCAGGAGCCACATAGCCCGCCACCGTGAAAGGATGGTTGTAGCCCTCCCAGTCGTTCGGGGGCACTTCGGTGGGAGGCAGGTACACCAGCGTGAAAGGTGCCTTCTGCCACAGGCGAGTCTCAAAGGGGCTTAGCAGAGGCAACCGCTCAGAGGCTTTGACCCCGTCCGCAACAGGGTCTGAGCCATGCCCAAGGTCTATCTGAGCGTGCCCTACCGCTAACCCAATCGCCACAAGCCAAACTGCTATCCGTGCCGACATTGTCTATCCCCCGCCTATTGCAAGTTGACCAACACCAGCACGAAGCCTGTCTCGCCTTTTTTCAGTCCTGTCATCGCCTTGCCGAGGATAGCACCCTGCGCCTTCGCCAGGTCGCTCACCGCCACTGCGTAGCCCGGTCGGGTAGAGGAGGTCAGGAAATCGCCCGGCTCAATCGCTCGCTCGGTGGCGTCGGCATACACCCACACGCGTCCGCTCATCGCAATCGGCAGATGCGCCTCGCTGTTGGGTAGGTTGCCCAGAACGACGCCCGTGCTTAGCCCGTTCGCGCCCGCCACGATACCTGCCACGCGCTTGCTGTAAGCGGAGCGTGCTACGCGCAGGTGTCCGGGATTGTCGGGGTCAATCTAGACGACCATGCCTGGCTCCACTTTCTCGGTGGTGGGGAACTTCTCGGCGAGGTCTGCGCCTGTGATTTCCAAGACGCGGATGGCGACCCTGCCGTCCCCACGCAGAGCCATAATCTCGCCTTGACCGCCCTGATGCCAGAAGCTCAGGCGGTCGTTGGTGGCGGTTCCGCTAATGAATCCGCGCATCTGCCATTTACGGGCGGTGTTGTTGTTCGTGAACTCCAATCGTGCCGAGTCGGCTGTGTTGGGTTCGTGCAAGCGTAAGGTTGCGTTGGTGTCGGAGCTGTCAAATTCCAGATGCAGGCGTGCCGTGGGCGAGTTCGTGCCTATCCCGACATTCCCTGCGTTGTAGAAGATATTCGTGCCGATTTGCGACCAGATTTCGTTGGAGGGTGCCCACGCAGAGCCGTCCCACTTGAGTACCTGCCCTGTGCTGGGGGCGGTACTTGCCACTGAACGCCCCTGTAGCCTGGCAACCATCGGGTTGGGGTAGTTCCCGCTCAGGTCGCCCCCTGCACTTCCCGTCGGATTTGCGCTGCCCGCCGTGTTCGCACGCAGGGCATAAGGGGTCGGATTGATTTTCACACGGGGCGCAAGCGTCGTGGTACCTACTTGGATTTCCAGCCAACGGTCGGCACCTGTCCACACCGCTCCAAAGTTCAGCTCCACCGTGAACAACCCGTTCGCAACGGGCACATTCGTCAGCGAGACTGTTCCTAACAGACTCCCGCCTGTTGCAGAGTCGTACAGGCGGAAGGTCAAGTTGAAGTTACCATCGGCAGGGGTACCGTTCTGGCGAAGGAAACCCTGATAAGTAAACGACTGCGCGTTGATAGCACTGAGCAGACCTGCCAACAAAACGACCAAAATTAGTAAGCGCCCTGAGGCGCGAAATATCGGTATGTTCCGTCTCATCTTTACCTCCAGCAGTGTATGAGTAGCATCGCACCGCCCAAACTGCTTCAAGGGGGCGGGCATGCCGAGCGTATTATAGCCCGTTTTCCGTGGGATGAGGAAAATACGATGTGCAACATCCCTAAATCGCTCGGCTTTCGGGTATGCTATTGTCAATCCTGTACAACAGGTGAGACTATGGAGAACCCTTCCTATCCGTACGACGGTGTCGTAATCGGAGCTGGTTTAGCTGGTCTGTATTCTGCTTATCTGCTCTCCCGATCGTCCCAGTCTGTCTGCCTCTTGGAGGCGCGCTCGCGCGTCGGGGGGCGTGTGAACACCTGGCGCGAGGCGAAAGGCGGACAGTATGCCGAACTCGGTCCTGAGTTCATCGACTCGAACCATTCTCGTTTAATCCGACTCGCCAAACAGTTCAACCTGAAACTCTGTACTCGTGAAGCGTTTTGGGGTCATTCCCCTCAACCTGGTATACAACCCGAACACCGCAGAGCGTGGCGTGCCTTCTGGCGCCAGATTGACGAAATAGCCAACCGAATCCCCAAGCCTGTTCAACCTGAGACCCTTCCTGCCGACCTGAAACCACTGGATGCTCAGAACCTGCAGGAATGGCTGACAGCCTTGGGGATTTGGCATCACGCCTATCCGATGCTGGTGCGCTATGCCCGCAATATGGAAGCGACCGAGCCGGAACGGCTCTCGGTGTTGAGCGTCGCTGCTCAAGAGGCATTTTACGGCAAGGGCGTGGAAGCAGGCGTCTACCACCTGCCAGAGGGAACCGACCAACTGCCCAAAGCGCTGGCGCGCGCCTTCGTGGAACATAAAGGCACCCTCCACCTGGGCGCAGTGGTGGAATCGGTGGAGCAAGACGAGGCAGGCGTGCGCATCCACTATCGTCAAAACGGTCAACTGAAGACCGTGTCCGCCCGCTACGCGATTGTCGCCTTACCCTTCCCTATGATCAACACGATTGAGTGGCGCCCGAACCTATCCGCCCAGCGCCGAGAGGCACTTCGGCTGGCGGGCAGGGGAAATGTGGTGCGCACGCTCATCCAGTTCCGAACCCGCTTCTGGCTCACACGCCGTCCCAAGCCGCTCCCCCACCCCTCCGAAATCGCCACCCTCTGGGAAGAGACCGATGACCAACCGGGCGAGGCGGGCATCCTCTCCTGCTGGACAGCAGGCGCGATTGCGGAGCAGTGGGCAGACTTGAACGAGCAAGAGCACATCGAGCGGTGCCTCCAAGTGCTGGAGACGCTCTATCCCGGCTGTCGTGGGCAAGTACTCTCAGCACGGAGCCACCACTGGGGCTGCGACCCGTTCAGCCAGCACGCCTACATCTATCATCGCCCGGGCTATCTCACAGAGGGTTTGCCCATCCTGCGTCGCCCCGAAGGTCGCCTGATGTTCGCAGGCGACTACCTGAGCCTGTTTGTGGGCTACATGGAGGGCGCGCTGGAATCGGCGGAGCGGGCAGTGAACTGGGTGAAGACGCTGGTGCGCTCCTGAGTCAACCTGACTCGGCAAGCTGTAGAGATAAGCATTAGCCACATTAGGGGCGTAGGCAAGAGGGTCATAACACCCCTTGCGTGCGCCTCTACCCAGAGCCCCAGATGGGCACAGACAAGG
>CAKZQI010000269.1 GCA_937139515.1 uncultured Armatimonadota bacterium
TTCTCTACTATAAGCACACGCCCATCAAACAGCGCCCGATAGACCGTGCAGCTGGCTTGCCACTGCTTGCCGTGCTGAGCGATACTGGGGCAAGCGGAACAGATACCGATTTTGGGGTCGCGCAAGGCACAACCTGGGATACGCCGTTCAATCTCACGCAGGAGTGGCTCTATGGCAGAGCGCGCTTGCTCCTCACTAATCAGGTTGGGGTCGTACTCCACCTCCACCGTATCGTTCTGATAGTCATAGCGGACTTGGCGCAGACCGCGCTGCTTGAGCACCACCTTCGCCATCTGGTCGGAACATGAATCGGCTTCCGCCAGGCGCTTCTGGATGAGCCGTATTGGGTTCATTTCGGTCTCCTTTGTGGGGGGTTATTTGCCGTTTGCGTGTCTGTTCCGGCATTCGGGGCACAGTCCGTAGTAGACGATACGCGCCCCCTGTATCTTGTAGCCTGACCGTTCCTCTACGGTCTGTTGAATGGCGCTGACCATCGCCTCATCAAAATCAATCACCCGGTGGCACCGCACGCAAACCAGATTGATGTGGGGGTTCAGGTCTGCATCGTAGTGTTCCATCCCATCCCCCGCGTCGCCAAGCGTATGAACCAGCCCCAGTTCCTTCAACACATTCAGCGTTTTGTAGACGGTCGCCAAGCTCAGCGTCGGGAACTGAGGCAACAGCTCGTGATAAATCATCATCGCGGTGGGGTGGTCTTTGCTTTCGTGAAGGATACGGCAAATGGCTACCCGCTGGGGGGTTAGGCGCATGCCTGCGCTCTTGAGTCCCTCTAATAGGTGGTTCATCATGCTCCCTCCGTTTGGAAATTGAGTATCCATAGCGAATTATACTCCAGAAGAGTTGCTGATGTCAACTCTCTGTGAGGGTGTTTGAAATATCGTGGCACGGGCATCCTGCCCGTGAAGCGAAAACATCGTGGCACAGGCATCCTGCCCGTGAAGCGAAAACATCGTGGCACAGGCATCCTGCCCGTGAAGAGTATCTTGGGCAAGCCACGAGCGGGCGAGATGCCCGCGCTCCCAGCATGTTTCAAACACCCTCACCCTCCTCGAAGGCATACCAACACACGGGTATACTATCGCCCGATGAACCTAAGACAGGAGCGCCTCTCCAACGGGATACGCGTCGTTTCGGAACAGATTCCCACCGTGCAGTCAGTTACGGTCAGCCTCTGGATACGCTGTGGCTCGCGTGATGAGTTGCCGTACCAGCACGGGATTGCCCACTTTCTGGAGCATATGCTCTTCAAGGGTACTCCCACCCGCAACGCCACCCAAATCGCCCAAGAGATTGAAGGGCGCGGGGGCGTGTTGAACGCCTCCACTGGCAAGGAGCTCACCTTCTACTATGCGCGCATGCTCAGCGAACACCTGCCCGTCGCCATCAGCGTGCTGAGCGACATGTTTCTGAATGCACTGTTAGGCCCTGACGACATTGAGCGTGAGAAGGGCGTCATCCTGGAAGAGATGCGCTTGATAGAAGACACGCCCGACGAAATCTTGCACGACCTGATTACCGAAACCCACTGGCACGGGCATCCACTCGGACGGCGCATCATCGGCACGCCGGAAACCGTGGGCGCTTTCACCCGCGAACACCTCACTGAGTTCATCCAGACCCACTACCGCCCCGAACGCGTGGTCGTAGCGGTGGTGGGCAACTTTGAGACCGAGACACTGATGAACGAGCTGGAGCGCACGCTGGGTGCATGGAACCCCAGCGCCAACACTCCCCAGCCCCCAAGCGACCCCGCTCCCCCCCACAAGTCCAATCCCAACACGGAGCCGATTTTAGTCCCGCGCGAGGTAGAGCAGGTGCATTTTGCAATTGCCTACGACGGCGTCTCGTTCCACGACGAGCGTCGCTACGCCCAAGCGGTCTTGAACAGCATGCTGGGAGGCAGTATGTTCAGCCGATTGTGGCAGGAGATACGCGAGAAGCGTGGGCTTGCTTACGAAATCGGGAGTTATGCGTCCCCTGCGTCCGATGGAGGGCTGTTTGTCATCTACGGCGGTACTTCCGAGCAGGCTTACCCGGTCGTTCAGGAACTGGTCCAAGCGGAAATCCAGCGATTGCTTCACGAGGCACCGCCCGAAGAGGAAGTCGCCAGCGCACGCAACCAGCTCAAGGGGCATCGCGTGTTGGCTCTGGAGTCGACCCAGGCACGCGCCGAGCTGATAGGGAGCGAGATGCTTATGCGCGGGCGCATCGTGCCCCCTGAAGAGGTGATAGCCAACATAGACGCCGTAACGCCTGAGTCGATTCACCAGCTGGCACAAGAGCTGTTTCAACAAGCCCCCACTCAGGTGGCGATTGTGCCTGAGGCATAAGGGTTTTGTGTCTACTGTTCAATTAAACTTCGTAAGACTTAGGCAGGTTGATCTTTATTTCGCGCTGCCATCCGTTTATTTAGTTTATTTGCTTGTGTTAAGCAAGTTGGAAATGGTATTGACTGCGTCTGAGGAGTTCTTTAGACTCATTTTGTATCTTTCAATAGAATACTTCATCTTTTGGGCAATTTCAGACTCTATCTCCTCTGGGAGAATTGGCACCAGAATCGACGCAAGATCATCCAGTGTAATCGCTGGGATGGCGTGCCCACGCAGGAGACGCCTTATTTGGCGAAGAAAGAAGTCAGTGCGCATATAAGCAAGCAAATAAAATGGGTCTACCTCGCTGAAGTTCCTCAGCACAGCGAATCCATTCGTGCAAATGGCACCATCCTCATCTTCGGTGATAATCGCAGTTGCATGCCTCAGTGTGCCAGTACTTGCACCTGACACTGCAGTGATGATGTCTCCTGTGCGAACACGGTATTTAGCTCGTGAAGGGGCGTTTCTTGAACTCACCTTCTGTGTCGACGAGACAACAGCTAGTTCGGGGATAACTTCGGAGATAGCTATATAATTGATAATTTTTTGGTCGCTATTACGAAAGTCATCTCCATCTCTGACTATCTCAGCGACTTCACAAAGACGCCGCGCGGGATATCTGCGGATTTGATCAATAAGGCTTATGTCGCTTGGAAGATAGTGCTCTGCATCAAGGCGATGATTCAGCTCTGTCGAAGAGATGTAGAAAGCAATAGTACTTTGCCATGTAGTGTCCCCGTCTTGGGTCTGCTTGTACAAGCGAACGACTTCGGGCAAGTCGCTCTCTACAGCAATATTCCCTTGTTCATCGTGCAGGAAGTGCCCTCTTGAGTCGCGTAAATACAGGGGCTGACCTTTGACATCATAACCTATCTTCTGGGGTATCGCCATGAAGACTCGATTGACCTCTGTGGGATGCTTTTGGAGAAGTAGCAACGAGGTCTTGACGCCCGTTCCGAACGGGACGAACGCAATTTGGGGGATTGATATAACTGCGAGCACATCTGCTTGAGAGCGTATCCATGCTCGCACATGCTCTGTCGTGGCGTTTTGAAGAATACCATCTGGTAAAACGATTGCGAGCCTTCCTGCAGGGCGCAGTAAGCGTACGCAGAGCTCAACAAAAAGGATTTCAGGAGTCTGGCCTGTCAGAAGCTCACTTGTACGATGCCACTGAACTGAGGAGGTTTTGTGCCACCGATAGCCGAGATCATACTGAGCAAGCAGGTTGGGAGCATCTATCTTACCTCGGCTACCAAAAGGTGGATTAGCAAGTACAATATCGTACCGACCATTCAATTCAACACCTACTTCTAGTGCGTTGGCACACAAAATAGGATTGCTCGTAGCGCCCTCTAAGGAAAGCCTCATTTGAGCTGCGGAAGCGATATCTGGATTGAACTCTATTCCGCGAATATTTTCATTTATATAGTCTGACTTACTCACTTGTGGATATCTTTTGCAAATATGCCGAACCGCTTGTAGAAGAAATGCGCCACTCCCACAAGCAGGGTCTATCAAACTCTCTTGAGGTTTTGGATCAACCAGAGCGACTGCCAAGTCTACAATCGGAAAGGGGGTAAAGAACTCACCTCGATCCCCACGCTGATAGCGTGTGAAGAAAGTTTGAAAGGCTTCACCCTTGACATCAGTTGGGGTATCAGTTAGACTCAAGAACTGAATCCTTTGCACAACATACGCTAAACTGCGTGGAGAGAGCATTATCTCGGCGTCTGAAAAGAACTTTGGATAGACCTCGCGAAGGCGCGAGTACAATTCTTGTATACGGATTCGAAAGGACTGTCCACCGTTAGCGAGAACGGCGCGATACTCACTCGCAGTAATTCCAAATCGAATCCCTTCCACATCTGCAAGCTGCTCGTCAAGTAGCTTGACCGACATTAGCTTGAGGATTTCTCGGAAAATCTTTTCGTTTAACATTCCCTCGTTGGCGTATAGATAGTTATGGCAATCCTCAAGAATGCTTAGCAGATTTTGTGCAGGGCGTAAATCGCTCTTACGCGGTAGACCTGCAGGCAAAAAATCCTCCGTTTCCCAGAGAACAAACTGACCTGCTTGAGAATCGCGACTGCTTATTTGAGATGTGTCACCACTATGAGAGCGCATCTTCTTCCTCCTCCCCAAGGTAGCGATTATCTACCTGCATGGTATCTTTAGATACTGCAGTTTCTTCGCTAAGAGTCTCATAAATATTGAGAAAGTCTTGTTCCCAGTCTTCTGAGACATGAATCTGTTCTTGTCCCTCAATTACAAATACGAAACCTATAACATAATTTTGCTGAAGGTGTTCTTCATCATCACTGGAACTTTCAAGATTTGAAGGATTAGCGAAAAGAAACTCATGACCTTGGTACTTTAGAAATATATCTACAGCAAGAACATGGAACTCATCCCTTCTGGGAGTTGCTATTTTCCTGTTCGCCGCACCAGTACCCGCAACAAGATGGGTTTCTAAAACCCTAATTTTACTATTTAAGTATCGTATTCGTTCTTCTATTTGAGCATTTATCTCATCTCTCGTAAGAGACCTAAGCCTTTGCATAGTCTGAGCTTTTTTCGTGAGTTTTTTAGGGTTCGGACTGTATTTAGCGACCTCCTCTGGCTCATAAAGGGTATGTTGGTATTTGCCGAGGAAATCTGGGAGTTCTCTTTCAATCCATCTTTTTGTTTGTTCCTCAACGTTCTTATTAGAATCTATCCACTGAATTAAGCTCGAATGATTTATTAGAAAACGCAGCAGGTTATCGTAGTTGTAAAGCTTATGCCACTTCTCAGAGTTTGATTTGAGACCCTTAACTTCTACCACAAACCAGCCTTGAGACTGTTCTGCTCCACGCTTTCGGATATAGAAGTCGCCATGATGAGCCTTTTGTCCCTCCCACTTCTCACGAATGCGCAGAACTTCAAATCCAAGGCTCTCCAAATGCTTCTTGAGCAAGAGCTCGCTGATAGAGCCTGCTACATATCCTTGGGCGTTAGGGCTATGCCGAAGTGCTTCATAAAACACATCCAGACTGGTCTTGAACACTCTGCTGACGAATGTTGTCAAGCGACCTATAATATCGTTCAGAGTGCGCATCGTTCATATTGTACCCCCATAGCACCCCAAGAAACAGAGATACCTGGTCGAGGGTGGTATGACTTTCTTCTGCAGATCGATATTTGATAACCGCTTCTTGCAAGGTTGGAGAGGGTGGAATTATCGGCGAGGGGTTTGGGAGAACCATGCATCCGTAGTCGCCTCCATGCGCGCCATCAAGTCTTGCACCTCCATCGGACTGATGTTGAGCACATCCCCCGCGTAGCTATGAGAGACCAACCCTCGCCAAACTGCCTCAAGCACGAGCTTCCACAAAAGGTTGGTCGGCTTGGATATTCTACCCCGCTGATGTAAACTTTGTTCACATTGAGTGTCCTCAAGAAGAGGAACTTGAGGGGATTGCGTTCTTCTGGGCTGTGGTATAATTCTTCCTGCGAGCCGGCGTAGCTCAGTGGTAGAGCAACCGCCTTGTAAGTGGAAGGTCAGGGGTTCGAATCCCCTCGCCGGCTCCACATGGAGGTGCCCCATGATTGAAAAAATCCGCCAAAGCTACGAACGAGATGCCTTAGACGAGGCTCAACTTCACCCAGACCCTTGCCAGCAGTTGCGTCAGTGGATTGATGATGCCATCACCGAGCAGGTGATTGAGCCGAACGCGATGTGCCTCGCCACGGTGGACGAAGAGGGGCATCCTGATGCGCGCTTCGTGCTACTGAGGGGTTTAGACGAGCGTGGCTTAGTGTTCTACACCAACCGCCAGAGCGCCAAAGGCAAGCAGTTGGCACACAACCCCCATGCGACGGTGGTGTTCTGGTGGGGGGCGTTGGAGCGTCAGGTGCGTATCGTTGGCTCGGTGGAGTTGGTTAGCGAAGAGGAGGCAGACGCCTACTTCGCCACTCGCCCGCGCGGGCACCAGCTCTCGGCGTGGGTCTCGCCCCAGAGTGAAGTCGTGCCCAGCCGAGAGTGGCTCGAACAGCGCGCCCAAGAGATAGAAGCCCACTTTGAAGGGCAACCCGTGCCCCGCCCCGACTACTGGACGGGCTACCGAATCGTGCCCCACACCTTTGAGTTCTGGCAGGGGCGACGAAACCGCCTGCACGACCGCATCCGCTATGTGCGCCAAGAGGACGGCAGCTGGCGGAAGGAACGGCTCGCGCCCTGAGCCTTAGCCCAACTGGGGCGTGCCCGCGTTGGCGATGCTCTCCCAGCTGTAGTAGAAGAAGTTGCGTCCCTCGCTGTTCATCGCCACCACGATGCCCGAACGGAACGCGCCCCCCAAGTTGCGCGCGCTCACATCCAAGCCGTCGGTCTCGTCCGCCCCAAGCGCCACCACCTTCAACGGCTTCGTTTGGCGCCCGAAGCGCGGGTAGATGTGAACCAGGCTGTTGTCCTCCAACTGCTCCACGCACAGCAGGTAGCCCTCGCCTTTGGCAGGCGCATAGACGGCGATGCCTTCCTGGTCGCCCTTGAATTGAGTGGCGAACAGCGCTAACTCACGGTTGGCTTGAGGGTGGTCAGGGTCGGCATAGTACTTGCGGATGCCCACGCCCTCATCAGCGTAGTAGACATAGCCCAGCTCGTTGTCTACTGCAACCGCCTCGATCTCGCTTTCGCCACTGAACCGTCCGAAGGTGCGCACGAGCTGCACACCGACGCGCCCGGCGCGTGTCGCCACCAGGCGGTACTGGTGGAGGTAGCCTTCGCGCGGTCCCGCTTTGGGCGCCACGATGGCGTGTATCTCATCTCGGCGCGGGTGCTTGTAGAGCGCGATGCCCATCGGCATAGCGCGCTCCTCACGCTCACCACGAAAGACCTGCGCCCCTTCAAGGTCGGTGATGTCGAACAGGCGACGGCGTTGGGGGTCAATCCGATAGATGCGCAACCGGCTGGAGAAGCGCTCGGTGGCGACGGCGATGTCGATCCGTCGCCCCTGCCACCCAAAGCCATAGGCGATGTCCACATTGTTCGGGCGGTCAAGTCCGCCAATCCACTGTAGCATCTGTCCGCGCAGGTCATACACACCAAGCCCGCCCCGAGGCGTTGCTTCTTTATTAGTGCCGACAATCAGGCTCAGTTCGGGGCGGTTTGGATGCACCCAAATGGCGGGGTCATCGGCGTCGTCGGGCAAAGGCTGAGTGCGCACGAGCGGTGTCACGGGCACCGGGTTCAGAGTGGTTCTCCTGACAGTAGTCATACGGTTCTCCTTTACTCGTTTTTGGTGAGGTCGTTGTAAAACTTCTGAGGGGTGTAGATTTTATCGGCTTCCCAGACCTCGTTGAGGTGAACAATCGGCTCCCACCCTTCGGGACCGGGACGCGTGGCGCGCTGGAGCCACATTTGGGCAAGTTCCCGCTTAGAGTAGGGCATTCCCCATGGTCGGTTCGCCTCGCGCGCCTGCTGTTGGAGCAGATCCCACAGTTTGAGCCAAGCGTACCAAACCCACACGCGGCTGGTCTGCACGCGCCAGAGCCGTTCGGGGTCGCCTTCCACGGCACGCTCGGCACGCTCCCAGAGCCGTTCTGCCTCCACCAGCACCTCGTGGCGCAGATAGGGCGCTTTGGTGGGGTCGGTGAAACAGCCCATGTGAAAACCCCGCGCCCGCTCGCTCAGAAGATTCATATAGCGTCGGATGTGGGGTGCGGCGGCTCCGTAGTAGCCCCTCAGGAACTCGTCTATCAGTTTGCGCTCGTCTTGATAGGGGTTCCACATCAGTTGGGCAGTGAGCCACGCCTTCAGTTCTGCCATGTCGCCCCCGTTGGACTGGTAGGAGCCTTGTTCAAACACGCCCCGCACGCCATGCTTATGGAAGAAACGCAGGTTGGGTGCCAGCACATACCAGTTCGGGTGGGGCGAGAGGTAGTTCGTGAAGTTGGTCGCATAGTCCCAGATATAGAGCCGTTGTGAGCGTTCGCTCCAGCCCCGAATGTCGTCGGCGAACGCCTTATTGATGGGCGCCTCCAACGGCTCGGCGAAACTGCACTCTATGGAACAGAGACGAATAATCACGCTGGGGCGCGGGCGCAGGGTGCGAGTCGGCTTGCGCGTGTACCAATACGCCAGCGTGTCAAACGCCACCTGCGGGAATTCGCGTTCCAACCGCTCGGCGATGTAGTTCACCATCTCCAGCACCGAGCCAGCTGGGGTGCCCTCGCGCTCGTCCACCGCTTTACATCGGGGGCATTCGCATGCGCCTGTCCAGTCGTTTTGCGAGATGGAGATAATCTGCGCTTGGGGGTTCTCCTGAAGCACTTGGCGCACGCGCCCCACCAAAAACTCGCGCAGTTCGGGGTTCGTGCAACAGAGTTGCGCCTTCTCCCACTGGCGTTTGCCCCCAATCAGGCTGTACCATTCGGGGTGCTTCTCAAAGTAGGTTTCGGGGGGCACAAGCGCGTAGAAGGTATGCACGAAGCCCACATAGACCACCTTCCCGCCGTGCTTCTCGGCGAGGTTGGGGTGGTGTCCGTTGGAGTAGTTGCGTACCGCCCAATCGGGATGGAAGGCGTGATACCAAAACGGCTCGCGGTACTCAAACGCGGGCTTCTCGCGCAGGTTTTGAGGGGGCACACGAAAGGTGCGACGCTGAGGGATTTCAGATGCCCAAGGCGTCCACCAGCGCACCCCGCCTACCGTATGTAAGAACCGATAGACGGCGTACAGCGTTCCGCGCGGACGCCCACCCGCTATCAGCAGATGGCGCCCCTGCGTGCGGATAACGACCTCCTCAGGGTTCATCTTGTCCCAATCCACATCGGGGCAGAGAAGCCGTGCCAACTTGCCTTGCCCCACGACGATACCCGAAGGGGGAAGCGTGTCGGCAGTGAGGGTCTCAAAGCGTGCGCCCGTGATTTTTTGCAGATGGTGGGCAAGTTCCACGACGGCGTGGCGCTCGCTGTCGGTTGCCTCCTCTTGAAGGATGAGGGGCACACGCGCCTGTCCTCGCTCGGCGACTGTAATCGTAGATGCCATCTGTATCCCTCGCCCACGGTTTCGCCTTGTGGGAACTGTTTCCTACCAATCCGTAAAAAAATCGCTGGAACGGGAGGGTTCGTTCCAGCGAATTACCTGCAGAAAGAGGACGATGAGAGCTTAGCTTTTACGACGACGCAAGCCGACCAGACCTGCCAGCCCCGTTGCCAGCGCCAGCATGCTCGCAGGCTCAGGAACCCAGTCCTGCTCCACAAGCATCAGCCCGGCGAACGAGCCAGGTCGGTTGAGATTGGCTTGGAGACTGAAACGCTCAATGACCGTCAGGTCGTTCGCTGGAGCACTGAGCGTCACGGGGATGACCACATTGAACGCTCCATCGCTACCACCCGCGTAGGCAGAGCCTTGAAATACACCCGTGTCGTCGTAGAGAATGGCGCCGTCGGTGTTGCGGATAACGCGCTTAGACCATGTAATCTCAGCATCACCAAACACAAACCCAGCGATCACAAAGTTGAACCCTGTGAGAGGTGCCAGCGTATTGCTTGGGTCGTTGATGGTATACTGCCCAGTCATCTGCCCCTGACTGAACCCCGAAGCGGCACCGACAAACACGGGGTTAGGAGTCGCAGTCGTTGGCAAGAAGGTAATCTGAGGGAGCGGGTTGGAAATCACCAAATTGGGTACCGTAATCGGTGTGAACGGTGAAGAAAGCGAGCCGCTACTGGTCAGGACAGTCACATTCCATCCTGAAGCGAAGGCGCTTGTCGCCAGAGTTAATATTCCTGTAGCCCATAAGATTCGCATGTGTTCCTCCAGTTCGTGTTGCTGAAAGCGAAGGAGCGACTTTTGTGCCAAAAGAAAGAGCGCAACTGAAAACTGGTATTTTTCAGGCATCAAATTTAGAAATAAAAGCAGGCAGAGTCTGCCTGCTTTCGGAGGAATAGATGGAGGGCTGCTCTTAGCGCTTGCGTCGGCGCAGAGCGACCAAGCCAACCAATCCTGAGGAGAGCGCGAGCATGCTTGCAGGTTCAGGCACCCAGTCCTGCTCCACAAGCGACAGCGCTGCGGTGGAGGTGGGGTTGGTGGGCAGAACGAAGAGCAGGAAGTTCTCGTAGACCGTCACATCGGTAGCAGGTGCACTCAGTGTCTCGTTTAGCACGATGCTAAACGCGCCGTTCGTGCCGCCGAAGCCCGATCCTGCGATGGTTCCCGACTTGTTGTACAGGATGGCGTTGTCCGAGTTGCGCACGACCTTCTTCTGCCAAGTAATCAGCGCAGAGCCATCCACAAACCCAGCAATCACGAAGTTGAAGCCCGTGAGAGGCGTGGGCGAAGAGACCGCAGGGCTAATGGAGTAAGCCCCAGAGAAAGTGCCGTTGGTGAACGGTGTGCCGTTGCCAACGATAATCGGGTTGGGCGTGCCCGCACCGGTGAGGAAGGTAATCTGCGGAAGCGGGTTCGTGATTGTCAGCGTGGGCACCGACACGACCGTAGAGGGCGGGTTCAACACGCCCGAGCTGTTGATGACCGTAATGTTCCAGTTGGCAAGCGCGCCAGAAACCAGCACGGTTGCCACAGCGACCGAAGTCAAGACTCGATTAATCATCATAGGACCTCCTTTTGCGTTTCGGGTTAGGGCATTATTGCTGGACCCGATTGCTATCCCATAGACAGGCAACTTTTGTGCCAAGTTCCGTTTTGGAATCCAAAACTGGTAAAAATGCGTGTTTAAAAACCGAAGCCCCCAACCTATCGGCGGGGGCTTTCGCTAAGCAACAGCGGTTCTTGGGATTAGTTAGGGTGTCGGCAGTGGTTGGGCTGGTTGGTGTAGCCCTGATTGGGTTGCACGGGCGCGTAGTGGCAGGGCTGACCGGCGCGCGGGTGCCCTTGCGGGAACTGGCTGACCACACCGCTCATTCCGTAGTAGAAGTAGTTGCCACGCGTGAAGAAGGGGCTGTTGGGCTGTTCCACACGGTACAAGGGCTTGAGCTTGTTGGTCTGCTCGCGTACGCGCACCTGACCGCCCTGCACCAGGCGGGTCTTCGCATTACCCGCATGTCCATCCACATAACCGACCGAGGCGACCTCGTTGTGGCGTCCCTGAGTGTAGCTGCTCAGCCCAGCGTTGTTAGAAATGTTGTGGTCGCCCAACACGCCATCATAAATGGTGGTCGTGCGCACCACATCCTCAATTGTCGCTAAGCGCACGGGGGTCGGACCGCCCGGCCAAGGAAAGTCGGGCAGAGGCATGCTCCCGCGCTCCACAATCTCCCAGTTGGCGATGTACGCCGTCGTGCGGAACACCGTCTGCTGGTTGTTCGGGCAGAGCTGCAAGGGCAGGAAGGCGGTCGTCACATCCCACGCCTGACGGTCGGACGGACAACCTGACAGGTCGGCGTTCTTGAGGTAGGGATAGATGGCGTGATACACCGTGAAAGCACAGAACCCCGACCCTTGGTTGGTCATGTAGATGCTGAACGGGAATGCCTCGTCGTAGTCCTGCAGATACTGGAGCATACCCAGCGTAATCTGCTTCACATTGTTGACACAGAAGGTCTGGCGCGCCTTCTCCCGCGCCTGAGCGAACACAGGGAACAGAATCGCCGCTAAGATGGCGATTATCGCGATAACGACCAAGAGCTCGATCAGCGTAAAGCCTCGTCGCTTCATCATCGGGTCTCCTCCACCTAAAAGTGTTTGGGGCAGTTGCCCAAGCGTATTATACACCGTCTTTTGGAAGATTCCTGCTTAATCAAAGGGTGTTTGAAAAATCGTAGCGCGGGCATCCCGACCCTGTAGCAAAGCACGCAAGCCACGAGGTAAGGTAGGATGTGTCCGCTGGGAACGCAGGCGTCTCGCCTGCACTACAAGCCTCTTGGGCAAGGATGCCCCAAGCCACGCAAGGTAGCACGGGCATCCTGTCCGTGAAGAGTACCTTGGGCAAGATGCCCAAGCCACGAGCGGGCGAGACGCCTGCGCTCCCAGCACTTTTCAACCCCCCTCACTTTCGGGTATGAGCTTTAGGGTATCATTCGCGCTGTATGAAAAAGCAACCTATCCCAACCTTGCCGGATGTGGCATCGGAGATAGACCCTCGCGGAGTGATGCTCCACTCAGTGGGTATCCGCGACCTGCGTCTCCCTATCCGCCTTGTCACAAGTATGGGCAGTGAGCAAACCGTTATTGCCAACACCGAACTCAGTGTGAATATTGAAGCCGACCAGCGCGGCACCCACATGAGCCGACTGGTGGAGAACCTCTATCAGTGGGCAAGCGAACCCAACACCCCAGCGACTGTCCAAAACCTGCTCCAGAGCACGCAGGAGCGACTCAATAGTCAGCGCGCGCTCCTGCGCTTAGAGTTTCCCTATTTCTTGCGGGTAGAGGCGCCCGTGTCAGGCACACCCGGACTACTGGATGTTGAGGTAGAATGGGACTGCCTCTACTACAACGGCACGCTGAGCGCCACCAGCCTGTTTGTGTTCCCTGCGATGACACTCTGCCCCTGCAGTAAGGCGATCTCGGACTACGGGGCACACAACCAGCGGGCGATGGTGCGCCTGTGGCTCCAGACCCATGACCGACTCCCCCAACTGCCCGACAGCTATCTGACACTGGTGCAGGAGTCGACCAGCTCGCTGGTCTACCCGGTGCTGAAGCGGTTGGACGAGAAGCATGTGACCGAGCGCACTTACGAGAACCCGCGCTTCGTGGAGGACGCCGTGCGCGAGATGGTGCTCCGCCTCCAGCAACGCAAGGAGTTGCGCTGGTTCCGCGTGGAGTGCGAGTCCATCGAATCGATTCACAACCATAACGCCTTTGCGATGCACGAGTCACCCCCCATCAAATGAGAATCCGATGAACCCCCTAATTCGCTTGTCCGATGTGCGTGTGGTGCTGGGTGAGCGCGTCATCCTGGAGAATATCGGCTTTGAACTCGCCCCAGGCGAGACGGTAGCACTCATCGGTCCCAACGGCGCGGGCAAGACAACGCTTCTACGCGTGCTTCTGGGGTTGCTCCCCTATCACGGGGGCATGGTGCAGGTGCTGGGTAAAGCACCCCACCAGATGACCCGTGCCGACCGCAAGCAGATAGGGTATGTGCCCCAAGCCCTGCAGTTTGACCGCACGATGCCTCTGTTGGTGAGGGAACTCCTTCAGGCAATCTTGGGAGATGCCTTCCGACGACGCGAGCAACTCCAACAAGTGCTCCAAGCGGTGGATGCGGTTCATCTGTTAGACCGCGAGGTGCGTGCGCTCTCCGGGGGCGAACTCCAGCGCGTGGTGATTGCGGGCGCCTTAGCGACCCAGCCGAAACTGCTCCTGCTGGACGAGCCTGCCACTGGGATTGACCTCGGCACACGCCTCCACTTCTACGACCTGATTGAGGAACTGCGTACCGCACACGGGGTGGGCATTCTGATTGTTTCGCACGACCTGAGCATCGTCAGTCGTTATGCTACCCGCGTGGTATGTATCCATCATCGGCTCATCTGTCAGGGAACCCCGCAGGAGGTGCTCCAGATGCCGATGATGGAGCAGTTGTACGGGCATCCTGTCGCAGTCTATCATCACCACGAGGAGGGCTAAGGATGGCGGAGTGGCTCCAGTACGATTTCGTGAGGAATGCGCTGTGGGCGATGCTCTTGCTGGGGGTGTTTTATCCCTTGTTAGGTGTGTTCGTGGTGGGGCAGCGGGTCGCCTATTTCGGGGATGCGGTCGCTCACTCTGCCTTTGTCGGGGCGGGGCTGGCGGGTTTGTTGGGCTGGCAGATGGGCGACACCCTGCTGATTACAGCGCCCCTGTTCGCTCTGATGGTCGCTTGGTTCCAACAGCGTACGCGCCTGCCTGCTGACACCCTGCTGGTGGTCGCTGTGACGGGCGTCTCGGGCGCAGGGATTGCGCTGGTGAACCTGCTGGAGACCCCACTGTCGCTCTCGGCGTTGCTGTTTGGGGATGTGTTGGGGTTGGAGCCTTCCGACCTGTGGCGACTGTTGGGTGCTGACCTGATTGGGCTGGCGTTGTTGGTGGGGCTGGCGCCAAGCCTGATACGAATCGGCTTCCACCGCGAGCTGGCACAGGCTCAAGGCGTACCGGTGCGCCTTGTGGAAACGGTCTTTTTGGTGGGGCTGTCGTTGGCGGTGGCGGTGGGCATTCGGGCGGTGGGCATTCTGCCGATTAGTGCGCTGTTGGTGCTTCCTGCCAGCACGGCGCGCCTGCTGGCACACAGCTTTCGCGGAATGATGGCGTGGAGTGCGGGGCTGGGACTACTGAGCTTAGGGGTCGGTTTCCTGATTGCTTTGTGGCAACCGATACCGCCTGGCGCATCGGTCGCAGTCGTGGCGATGGTGCTGTTTCTCGGTGTGGCTTTAGTGCGCCCGATGCAGGGAGCGATGGTGCGGTGAGTCGGTGGTTCTGGCTCCTGCTTTGGCTTGCTTGGGTTGTGTTGTATGTGGTGCTGTCGTCGCATGTGGGCAGTCCCGAAAACTCAGCAGGGTGGCTTTTGGGCTTTCTGAGGCGTATTGCGCCTGCGCTCGCTGACCAACTTGCTCCTGAGACGCTTAGTGTGCTGAACTACATCGTGCGAAAGGGCGCGCACTTCTTCGGGTTCGCCATTCTCAACTTGTTGGGCTATTGGATGTTTCGGCGCACTTTCCAAATGGAGCGACGACCTGCTTTGCGCTGGGCGGTCATCACCAGCGTCGTGCGCGCTATGCTGGACGAGACTCAGCAGGCGTTCGTGCTCGGACGCTCTGCGCTGTTCACCGATGTGCTGATTGACAGCGCAGGCGTCCTGCTGATGGCGTGGATTATCCGATCTCGATGGACTCGCCAGGCGTCAGTGCGATGATTTCCAGCCCCTCAATGTCGCGTGTCGCTTCGCGCAGGTGGTCGGGCGTGCCGGTCAGGAGCGGGAAAGTGCCCCAGTGCATCGGGATGACGCGCTTGACGCCCAAGAAGCGGATGGCGTAGCTCGCTTCGCGCGGTCCCATCGTGAACAGGTCGCCGATAGGCAACATCGCCAACTGGGGCTGATACAGCTCCCCAATCAGGCGCATATCACTGAACAGACAGGTATCGCCCGCGTGGTAGAAGGTAAAACCATCTTTCAAGCGCACCACATAGCCCGCAGGCTCCCCGCCATAAAACACCTGACCGCCCTCGTCAATCCCGCTACTGTGGAAGGCGTTCACCATCGTGATTTGGATGCCCTCTATCGTCACGGTTCCGCCCTTGTTCATCGGTTGAACGGTCTGCACTCCGTGCCGATTGAGGTGGAGGTAGATTTCGTAGTTGCAGATCACCGTGGGCGAGAACTGCTTAGCGAGGGGCACTGCATCGCTGAAGTGGTCTGAGTGCCCGTGCGTAATCAGCATCAGGTCGATACGGTCAAGCGCTTTTGCGCTTTCGGGGCAGGCGGGGTTGCCTTGAACCCAAGGGTCAATCAGGATATGCTTGCCTTGAGGTGATTTTACCAGAAAAGTGGCGTGTCCGAGCCATTTGATTGTCGTTGCCATCGTACCCTCCTGAGGATAGGATACCCTGCAAGCGGGGGGGGAACCGTTTTACCCCCTGCATTAGGGGAGGGTTAGGGTGCCGATAGGGGTACAAGCGTTAGGTACAAAAAAACGCGTTGTAGGGCATTTTTTCAGTATGAGAAACCACAAACGCCCACAACGCGGTCAAAACACACCGCCTACAGTATACCAAATCCACCTCTGGCTTGCGCTGGACGCCACCCCCCTGCGCCAACAGCATACCGTACTGGTGGTCAGCGTGGTCCTCCACCAGACCGCGATCCCCATCGCGTGGCGTCTCCTCCCCACCACTCAGCCCCACGCGTGGCGTCCCGAATGGGAAGCCTTGCTCCGAAGCCTGCTGGGTCAAGTGCCCGCCTCTGTGTCGATGTATGTCCTCACCGACCGAGGCTTGTGGGCGTCGTGGCTGTTTCGGGCGATTGTGCGCAACGGGTGGCATCCCTTGATGCGCATTCATCCGAACGGCGTGTTTCGGGCGCGTTGGCAGCGTCAGGCGCAGCCGATAGCGTTCTATTGTCCCGAACGGGGTCACCAGCGGGCGGTGGAGGGGTTTGCGTTTGGGCATCGCTTGCGCTGTACGCTGGTGGTGTTTTGGGGCGCGCGGGCGGAGTCGCCGTGGTACTTGCTGACGGATGGACACTTGAGCGTGTCGGAGGCGGTGGAGGCGTATCGGGGGCGGGTGCGGATAGAGCGGTGGTTTCGGCAGTGTAAGCGTGGGGGGTATGGGTGGCTTCGGTTGCGTTCAGGTTCGTCGGTTCGGATGAGTTGGGTGTGGTGGGTGTATGCGTTGGTGGTATGGTGGAGTTGGCGGATGCGGGGTCGGTGTGTCAGGTGGTGTGGGGGCGCCCTTTGGTGGTGGGGGGCGTGAGGTTGTGTGGCGTGTGGTGGGGTGT
>CAKZQI010000270.1 GCA_937139515.1 uncultured Armatimonadota bacterium
ACTGGGGCATCTGTTTGGTGTGCATGTTGCTACAGGTATCACGCGCCCACTCTATCCCCAGCAGGTGATTGAAGCCCAAACCCAACAACCTCTCACCCAAGCGACTTTGAGCATTGCCCGTCGGCAAGGGCGATTAGCGTCATATGTCTATGTGTTGGCACAACAGCAGACCGCAGAGACCACCACGCAGGGACGGTTTGTGATGGTTACGCTCCAAAACCCGCTCAATCGGGTTCAAGTGCCGGAACAGGGAATGTACAGTGGCTCTGAGTATTTGCCGACAATCACGATCGCAGGCGAGCACTGCTTGATTACGAACAAGACCCACGCGGGCAATCAAGGGCATATCAGTGCGATTACCCTCAGGTAGTACAGGGGGTGCCCCTCCAGGGGCACTCCACAATTGCTAAACACTCGGATTGGGAGAGATACGATGGAGTTGAGTGCGTTAGGGATACGAGTGGCGCGCACGCCAGGGCTAAGCACGCTTCCGCAGGTGGCGAGCCAAGTGTTGAAACTGGTGGACAATCCGAACGCTTCGCCACGCCAGATTGGGGCGCTGATAGAGCGTGATGCAGGGCTGAGCTCCAAACTACTCAAGTCCGCCAACAGTGCCTATTATGGTGCGCCTGGCAAGGTGAAGACCGTGTCGCAGGCGATTGCGATTATGGGGCTTTCGGCGGTGCGGTCGGTGGTCGTGGGACAAGCCTACCAACAGATGACCTCGGTGCGCGGGGCATCGAAGCGGTTCGACCGGCTCGGGTTCTGGCAACACGGCTTGGCGACCGCCACCGCAGGACGAATCCTCGCCAAACTCAAGGGCTATGCCGACCCCGAAGTGGTCTACTTGGCGGGACTGCTTCACGACGCCGGACGGATGGTGATGGACCGATTCCTGCCCAACGAGATGGACCAGATTGTCCAGCAATCATTAGAACAGGCGATTCCGCTCATTGAGGCGGAGCGTACCGTGTTAGGCTACACCCATGTGGAAGTTGGCTTGCTTCTGGCAGATCACTGGAGCTTGCCTCAGGCGGTTGCAGAGGGGATTGGGAAGCACCACGAACGCGTGAACTATGCTGACTGCCCCGTGGGTTGCCTCGTTCAAGTGGCGAATGTGCTTGCCCACCAAGCGGGTTTCGCAATTGGGGCGCCTGTGCTGTACGAGCTGGACCCGCTCGTGGAGGAGACGCTTGGCATTGCTACTGCCCAGCTGGACGGTATCAAGCAGATTGTGGTGCAGGAAGTGATGCGCACGCAAGAAGTGCTGAAAATTTAGAACTGTATACCCAATCGCACACTTCCTGAGTAGCGTGGGCGCGTCTCTGCCTGAAGGTCGGTACGGGGGAGATGTGCCTGCGCCTCTAAACTGAAGTAGAACAGGTTCTTTTGTCGGGTCAGCCCCAAGCGCAGACTGGCTTCTCTCAGGAACTGGTCGCGCTCCCATTCCGATTGCTGGAAAGTCAGCCCAAGCAGAGTATAGGCATCCAATCGATTTTGGAGGCTCAGGGTGTAGCGCCGCTCGGTCAGCGCTTGGCTCAGCAGGTCTTGTTCGGTATAGCCCACTTCCGCTTGCCACGCTCCTGATTGCCAGCGCAGTTGATATTGCTGACGCTCCACAGGCTGTGGGCGCCCCTTATCGAGCGGGTTTTGGCTGATTTGTCCACTCAGTTGGAGGTTCGGGCTGGTGCGCCAGCGCCACTCCATGTGCTGGCTCTGTAGGTGATAGCCTCCGAACCCGCGATAGGTGCGTTGGTACAAGCTCAGGTCAAGGTCTGTGCTGGGGCGCACGCTCATCTGGTAGCCGAGCATCTGTCCCTGCTGGTCGTTTACGCTCAGCTCGCCTCCCAATCTCAGGGCGGGGTTGAGTTGGCTTTGCAAACCGAGTTGAGCGGTGCGCTCGGTCTGTTCTTCGTGCCATCGCTGACCCAGCGCAAGGTTGGCTTGGGTGGTGCCTGCATTCACCCGAAAGCCGACTTGGCTCTCGTCGGTTCGGCTATCAGGCGCGTTAGTTTGGCGATGGCTGAGTTGAACTGCCTGCCCAATCTGGGTCTGGACAGTGGTCTGTCCTACCGTGCGCTCGCCGATGGTCTGACTGCGGTCTTCCACGCTCACCCGCAGTTGCGTGCTTGGTTGGAACATCATTGCCAGACGGTCGGTCATTTGGGCAGGCTGGTTGCCTGCGTCCACAATCTGGCGTTCGGCGGTGAGGCGGGCGTTCGCAAGGTTGTAGTCCACCCCAGCGACCCAATTCTGCTGTTCAGCGGTCGGGTTTTGAAGCGGGGTGCGCTGGCTCCACTGAAATCGAGCGGTTAGAAAGCGGTCGGGTGTCCACACCACCCCTGCTTCGGCTTGCTGTTGACCTGCGGTCAGTCCGTACGGCTTGGCATCGCCGAAGGTGGTATCCACGCTACTGAAGTTGAAGTGGGCACGAAGCCCGTCTGCCGTTTGGTAGCGGCTCCGCCACATCAACAGGGCGGGCGCATCGTCGTCGGGGTTGCGCAGAAGGTAGACCGCTTCGCCTTGACGGTTCGGTTCGTCCCAAGTGGCGCGGAGTCCCACATCCAGTTGGGGCTGATTAGACTGCTCCCAGAGGCGTGCTTGCAGGCTCAGCGCCATCGGACCGCGCCGAGCCAGTTCGGTCTGGAGGGGCACATCGGGCGTGGTGTTGCGTTGGGCGCGGTTGGGGTTGATGCGGTAGCTCACTCGAACGATTTCATCGGGGCGCACGGGCGTGGCAAAACGGATTTGGCCTTCCGATTCGTTGAGCCAATAGTCGCGCTCGCGGGTGAGCCAGCGCTCGCCCCGCAGAACAATCTCCGAGCGTGTCTCTATCTGTTTCCAAGTGAGGCTATAGGGACCGACCGTGTTGCGCCCTCGCATGGCATCGCTTACCACTTGCTGGGCAAACCCCATCCCCACCCACAGCATCCATGCTAACACCACCAAGGCGGTCCTCATCCCATAGTAGGATACCCGAACCGTGCCCCAAAATGTAGAAATCTGATAACTCTCGTGCTGATCGGGTACGGGAGCTTAGACACCGTTCAGGGGAACTTGCTCCTGAACACGCTGGAAAAACGCTTCTAAACTCTCCACCTGAACCGCAAGCACGCTCAACTGCTCCAAAAGGGACACATCGTGGATTTGCCCCATCAAAGCAGGCAAACTCTCAGGATAACTCCCAAAGCGTGCCTGCAAAATACGAAGAATAGTAGCGCGAATGCCTTGTTCTATGCCTTGTTCTATCCCTTGCTGAATACCTCGCTCTATGCCCTGCTGAATGCCTCGCTCTATGCCCTGCTGAATGCCTCGCTCTATGCCCTGCTCCATCCCCTGCTCAAAACCCCGCTCCAACGCCTCGTACTCAAAACTACTCAGCAACGGCACCTCACCGCCACCAAGTTCACGCAAATACTCCATAAACGCCCGCTGATACAGCTCCGATTGCTT